>JBEAPX010000113.1:0-23278 GCA_041164205.1 Pseudomonadota bacterium | reverse complement strand
GATCGAATGGGTCATATCCGAGCGCTGCGAGGAATGGCAAGATGAAGGCATTCTTCACCGCCTCCTCTGTGCTCACAACTGCCTGTTGGGAGTCAATGCGCGTTGCAAGTGCTTTCAATCGGTCGATGAGATCCACGGTGTCTCCAATATAATTTTTAATGTTCATAATTTAACCTATTTATCCATAAAAATTAAATATAAATAATTAATTTTTCATTAAATTACACATATCTCTCATGATTCATTGTTGAAAACAATACGGAGACTGCGCAATCCTTTCAGAGTGCCATCAACACCTCAAACCGACGTTGATCGGCGAAGGCAATGACGAAGATTCTGGATAAGCAAATAGCCCGTGGCTGCCGACGACCAAATTCCAAAATGAAGACCCCGAGCCTCTCAATGACAGCTTGGGCAGTTTGCGCAATCACCCCCCGTGATTCATGAGGCTTCAGGCCTGCCAAACGCCCCAGCCCCGCTCTCTCAGCCTGATGGCAAAGTCGACCTCGCCGTACTTCGCATCGCTGGCCGTCATCGGCTGTCGCAGTTCTGCCATGCACTCCAGCGCGAGCCGCTCGCCATACATTTGCGCGAAGCGGTTGGCTTTGATGCCGGCTTTGTGTTGGTCAAAGCGCAGGTCTGGGTCACGCCCGGTCATCCCGACGTACACGAAGGGGTTGCCCTCGATGTAGTTGGGGTTGGCTCGCCGAAATTTTGGCTCTGTCCACACTTGTGGGTTGAGCTCAATCACATAGACATAGTGCCGGGGCCTCATTGATCTCCCTCCAGATGGTTCGCCAGCCGCTTAACAAGCAGCTGGTTTGCTGGCATCAACCTATGTGACCGAAAAACCGCTAGCCTTTGCATAGACTGGCACTCCATTTTCAAAAGCCGAGTCTCAACAATGAAAGCTGCATGGTACGAAACATCAGGCCCCTCAAGCGTACTGCAAGTGGGAGAGGTCTCCGACCCCGTCGCCGGTCCAGGCGAGGTGGTGGTCAAGGTATTGGCTCATGGTGTCAACCCAACCGATTGGAAGCGGCGCGTGGGTCAACGCGGCACGCTGCCCTTCCCTCGCGTGATTCCCGGCTATGACGCATCGGGCGTGATCGAGTCGGTGGGCTCTGGCGTGGACCCCGCGCGCATTGGCGAACGCGTCTGGGTGTGGGAAGCCGCCCACCAAAAGTGGAACGGTGCAGCCGCTGAAAAAACCGTGGTGCCATCGAGCAGAGCCATGCCGCTGCCCACGCACTTGAGCGACGCGGAGGGTGCGGCTCTTGGCGTGCCGGCAATGACGGCGTGTCACGCGCTGATGCTCGCCGGTGATCTGCGCGATCAACATGTCTTGGTGACGGGGGCCGCAGGGTCTGTGTGCAACCTGGCCGTGCAACTGGCCAAATCGATGGGCGCGCACGTGATCGGCGTGGTACGCGGGTCAGAGGACAAAGAAGAAGACGCCTCAAAGGCTGGCGCCGATGTCGTGCTCAACAGCGATCGACACGACCTCCTGAAGGAAGTCATGCATCACACCGATGGGCAAGGTCTGCGCAGCATGGTGGATGTCGATTTGGGTGCACACCTCGATTACAGCTGGCGAATGATGGCGCAAAACGGCGTGATCGCCAGTTTTGGGACCGCCAGCAACCCCAAGCCAGCGCTGGACTGGGCATCCTTTATGTATCGCAACATTCACCTGTGTGGTGTGGCGATTTTCGAGGTGCCTGAGGCCGTCAAACTCAAGGTCGCCAATTACGTGCAGTCGTGTGTCGATGCCAATCAACTCTGGTTGCGCATCGACGAGACCTATACTTTGGATGACATCGCACAGGCGCATGATCGCCAACAATCAGGACGCCCACGCGGCAAAGTGATTGTTCAGCCCTAATTCACATCCACACACGAAAGTCATCTATGTCTTGGGCCATTGTTTCTATCCTGATTGCTGGCCTGTTGCCGGTGATTTGCACGGGCATCGCCAAAAGAGGCTTTCCCCACTACGACAACCACAATCCACGCGATTGGCTGGCCGGACAAACCGGCGCACGCAAACGGGCCAGTGCAGCAGAAGCCAATAGCCTCGAGGCGTTTCCTTTTTTTGCTGCTGGCGTGGTGGTCGCTCTGGTGGCCAAGGCGCCAGTGGACACAGTGACTTGGCTTGGCTGGGCCTTTGTGTTTGCCCGAGTGATCTATATCTATTGCTATGTGGCGGATCGCGCGGCCTTGCGCAGCTTGGTGTGGGCGGTTGGCTACGGCATCACCATCGCGCTGTACGTGATGGCTGCGCTCTACGCGTGACCCGAAGGCGCGGGCTCGCGCACCACAATTTAGCCACACTGGCGAACACTGCACTGCCGCGCTCTGCCGGCTCGTGCCGAATGGCCAATGTCAGAACTTGGTGTATCCGCCGTCGATGATGAACTGCTCGCCAGTGTGGTACCGAGACGCGTGGCTGGCAAGGTAAACCGCGATGCCGCCAAAGTCGTCCATATCGCCCCAACGGCGCGCGGGAATTCTTGGCATCACGGCTTTGGCGAACTTGTCACTGGTTGTGGATGCCTCAGTCATCTCGGTCTCGATCCATCCCGGAAGAATCGAGTTCGCGCGAATCTGATGCCGAGCCAACTCCATGGCAATCGCCCGCACAAACGAGGCCACGGCCCCCTTGGAAGCGCCATAGTGGCTGTTGCGTGCGGCACCCTCAATGGCAGCAGTGCTGGCCGTCACCACCAGAGACCCGCCCTGCCCTTGTGCCACCATCGCGCGGGCCGCTGCTCGACAGGTCAAAAAGACGCCCTCCACATTGACGCGTTGGATGCGGCGAAACTCTTCTAAGTCCATATCTAGCAACATGACCCCTTTGCCTGACACCCCGGCGTTGGCAAAGCAACTGTCCACCCCTCCGAGCGCAGCGATCGACGCTGCCATGGCGGTCTCGACTTGGGATTCATCACTGACATCGCAAGTCAGGCCGTGGACGCGATCGACATCGCCACACGCATCGCGCAGCTGCTCAATGGCTTGCTCGGTTTTACCGGCTCGCGATCCCCAGATGCTGACGCTGGCGCCCGCTTGTAGCAGGGCTTTGGCCATTCCCATCCCGATGCCACCGTTACCGCCAGTGATGACTGCACGGTGTCCTGAGAGATCAAAAGGTGTATACATCGCCGCCTCCTTTATGGCAATTGGGTCAAGCCAACACGCGCGAATGGTCCGCGTCGCTTAGCGTTTGAGTCGTTCGTTTTGAGGGTACAAGGCTTTGCGGGCTTCGTCGTCCATGTCGGCTTTGAAGGCGTGCTTGCCCTTCAACGCCTCGGCCGCCTTGGCCGCTGGCCGTGCGTTGATCGTGTCGAGCAACCGTTTGACGTTGGGGTAGCGCTCCCACACGTTGTCTAGGCCGGTGACGTACGGAAGCATCCGGGCCCAGCCCCACACTGCCATATCGACCACCGAGTACGCATCGCCCAACATGAAAGTGCGCCCACTCAGGCGTTGCTCAACAATTGTCCAATGCCGATGGGCCTCGAAGTCATAGCGGTTCAACGCATAGTCCTGAGGCTGCGGCGCCACATGGCGAAAGTGCACTGACTGACCCGAAAATGGCCCCACACCAGAGGCCACAAACATCAGCCACGACAAACACTCGGCACGCAGGGCCGATTGGTCGGCAGCAGGGACAAAACGCCCTTCGCGGTCAGCCAGATATAACAAGATCGCGTTGCTATCAAAGACACACACGTCGCCATCGCGAATCGCAGGGACCTTGGCATTGGGGTTGACTTTTAAAAATTCGGGCGAGTGCTGCTCACCCCGCCGGGTATCCACCGGCATGGCCTCATAAGACAGCCCCAGCTCTTCCAGCAATAGGGCCACCTTCATGGGGTTGGGCGCGGCGTTATAAAAAAATTGAATCATGGAAAGACTCCTGGTTTGAGTGCAACACACGTCCCGCTGAGCAGCGCCTGTCGGGCAGCGATCGACCTGATCACCGAGCGCCACTGTCGCACCAAGCCAAGCACTCTGCTGTCACAACGCGGACTTTCGCAGCAGGTACACCCGTGGTTCAATTTGGCCCTTCACAGGAGCTTCGAATGGACTTAAACCTTGGTCAAAAACACGTGTTCATCACTGGCGGTAGCAAGGGCATTGGTTTCGCTTGCGCGGAGGGATTTTTGGCCGAAGGGTCTAAGGTCACTTTGGTCTCTAGGAGTCCGGACAACCTCACCAAGGCAAAGGCAGCGCTCCAAGCCGCTTTCCCAAATGGCGTGATCCAAATCATTGCAGCCAACCTATCGGATGCCTCACAGGCTGAGCAGGCGATCGCTGACGCCGAGCAGCAGCTTGGCCCCATTGATGTGTTGGTCACCTCAGCCGGCGCAGCCAAACGCACGCCACCCAACGAATTGAACGCCAGCGCTTGGCACGACGCCATGGATGCCAAGTACTTCTCGTACATTCATGTGCTAGGCCCAGTCACTGCGGCCATGGCCCAGCGGGGTGCGGGTGCCGTGGTTAACGTGATCGGTGCTGGTGGCAAGGTGGCCAACCCCATCCATATGCCAGGCGGCGCGGCCAATGCGGCGTTGATGCTTGTGACTGCAGGCATGGCAGCCGCCTACGCGGGCCAAGGCGTCAGGGTCAATGCGATCAACCCAGGGGCAACTCTGACCGAACGCCTCAAAGAAGGTATGGCGGCCCAAGCGCGCATGGAAGGCACCGACATCGAAGAGGCTGAGAGAAAAGCCACTGCTCGCATTCCGATGGGGCGCATGGCCAACCCTGAGGAAATCGCTAACGCTGTGCTCTTCTTGGCCAGCGACAAAGCCAGCTACGTCTCAGGCGTGGTGATGACGATGGATGGCGTGAGTCACCCGATCGTGGTGTAAGTGCCGAGGTCGTGGGCGCGCGCTGGCGTCCGAGAGTGCCCGGGGTGTCGGGCTCACCAAGGAATGCTTTGTCCCAAGTGATCGATGAACTGGGCCTTGCCGACTGGGCTGAGTCCATCGAGAACACGCAGCACCCGCTGCGCCGACTCTTGGGGTGACATGGCGCCAGTCGCCGCCGCGAACGGTTGTGACAGAGGCGTCGCCACAGTGCCCGGCTGCACGGCGGCCACCACACAATGAGGGTGGCTGCGACCCAAGTCAATCGCTGCCGTTTGCAGCAATTGATTCAGCGCCGCCTTAGACGCTCGGTAGCTGTACCAGCCGCCTTTGTGGTTGTCGGTGATGCTGCCGACCCGCGCGGACCATTTGGCGTAAATGACGCGCCGGTGTTTTGGCAAATGAGGCACGAGGCCCTGCATCAAGAGAAATGGACCCAAGGCGTTGATGCGAATCGCCTGTTGCAGTGCGTCGATGCTGACGGCAGACATTCTTTTTTCTGGCCCGTAATCATGGTCATGCAACCAACCCGTTGCATCCAACACCAGATCAAACGGCCCTTGGGGCAGCACCGACTCGAGCACCTTGGGAAGTTGTTGGGGCAGTAGATCTGCTTGGCGCAAGTCAAACGCGGGATGCGTCCGGCGCGACAGTTGGACGACTGCACCACAGCGCGCATCTGACTGCAGTGCTGTCACCAGCGCTTGCCCAATGCCACCGCTGGCGCCTACGACGAGCGCACGATACCCCTGCTGCAGCGAGTTCATGGTCAGTGATGCCGCCGCGCGATCCAAACCAACGCACCTTGCGCACCATAGCGCTCGGTGTGCGAGACATTGGCTTTCAGGGCAAAGTCATCTCCAGCGCTCAAGTGCCATTCTTGTTGGCTGTGGGTCAACCACATTTCACCTGAGACCACTCGGGCCTGTACGTCAAATGGGTGCTGGTGGAGCTCGAGCTGTAGATCTGGCGCCCAGGCTTTCTCTACAAATTCCGTGTATCCCTCGGCCCTGTGACGGTCGCAAAATTCAATGTAATTGGCTTGAGTCATGACGCTATTCTCCGGCTTGGCTTGATCGAGATGAAGCGGGCATATAAAGTGCCTGGCTCTGGTGTGGTTTTATGGGAGGGGCACCGTATGGCAGTTGATGAGGGCTTGGCCCAACGCATCCGTGAGCACTGGGAGCCCAGCGTCAGCTTCGACGAGAAGCGTATGTTTGGCGGCTTGGCGTTCATGGTCAGAGGGCATATGGCTGTGGGGGTGTCGGGCAGCCGTTTGATGGCTCGGGTTGGACCAGCTTGGTATGACCAAGCCCTTCGGCTCCCCCATGTCAATCCGATGGATATCACCGGACGGCCAATGCGAGGCCTGGTGATTGTGTTGCCAGAAGGATTGGAGACCGACGCACAGCTAGCGGCTTGGCTTGATCGGTCCAAACAATGGGTCGACACACTCCCAGACAAACCGTGATCAATAGCCGTGCTCAGATGAGGGCAAGTGGTAGCTTGACCCAGTCCATCAGACGCTCTAGCGTCATGCCGTCTACCATATCCACGACCCGCAGGCCCTCAGGCGTGCATTCAAATGTGGCGACATCGGTGTACACGCGTTTGACACAGCCCAGTCCGGTTAAGGGATAGGTGCACTCCGCCACCAGTTTGCACTCGCCACTCTTGGTCATCAAATCCATCATCACCCAGGTTTGCTTGGCACCGACTGCCAAATCCATGGCACCGCCAACGGCGGGGATCGCATCCTTGGCCCCCGTGCTCCAGTTGGCTAAATCACCGCGGCTGGACACCTGAAACGCACCCAGCACGCAAATATCGAGGTGCCCGCCTCGCATCATTCCAAAGCTGTCGGCGTGGTGAAAAAAGGCGCCGCCCGCGTGGAGAGTGACTGGCTGTTTACCGGCGTTGATCAGGTCAAAATCCTCCTCGCCTTCAGCGGGTGCGGGCCCCATGCCGAGGATCCCGTTCTCGCTGTGCAAGACAATCTCGCGACCCTCTGGCAGGTGGTTGGCCACCAAGGTGGGCTGGCCAATGCCTAAATTGACGTAAGCGCCATCGGGTATGTCTTGGGCAACGCGGGCAGCCAATGCGGCCTTGTCTCGTTTGGCGATGGTGGTGGTGTGGGTCACGACAAGGTCTTTCTTCAGAAGCCGCCGGCGCGAGTGGCTTGGCGTGGAAGCGGCACCACATGAGTCACGTGAATGCCTGGGGTCACGATGTGTTCCGGGTCTAACTCGCCGAGTTCAGCAACGGTGTAGACGCTGGCGATGGTGGTCTTTGCCGCCGTCGCCATCACGGGTCCAAAGTTGCGCGCGGCTTTGCGGTAAATCAGATTGCCCCATCGGTCACCTGCCTCGGCTTTGATCAGGGCCACGTCGCCATGAATGGGGTACTCGAGCACATACCCTTTGCCATTGATTTCGCGCGTTTCCTTAGGTGTGCCGTCCGGGTGTTTCGCGAGCTCGGTTCCGTAGCCCGTGGGTGTGAAAAACGCACCAATGCCAGCCCCTGCCGCTCTGAGGCGTTCAGCCAAATTCCCCTGGGGCACCAATTCCAACTCAATGGCCCCGCTTCGGTACAGGCCATCGAACACATAGCTATCCGCCTGGCGGGGATAGCTGCAGATGATCTTGCGCACTCGACCCGCCTTGAGCAAAGCGGCCATTCCGGTGTCGCCACTGCCAGCGTTGTTGTTGACCACTGTCAAATCGGTTGCACCAGTGGCGATCAGTGCGTCAATCAACTCCTCGGGGATACCTGCCGTGCCAAAGCCACCGATCAACACCGTGTCCCCGTCCTTCACAAGGGCAAAAGCGTCTTCTATTTGGGGCGTTAGCTTGTTGATCACACGGTTCTCCAGCGAGGGTGGGGCTACCCCTGTCTCAGGGGCACGCCCGCATTGTGACGGCTCACCTCAGCACACCCCTGCCACATCTGTTACAGGACCACGCTCGCGGTCTAGCGGCTCGGCCCACGATGCGGCCAGCCCAATAAAAAGCCACCTCAAGGGTGGCTGACCAGGGGCGTGGGCGGGACTCAACCTAAACGCTGGCTTTCCTGCCAACTGGCAATACCTGCCAGCTCTTGCGCCACGCGATGATCAACCGGTTGACCCAGTGCACACAAGCGGCGTGACAGCGCGCGCAGGCTCCTGGTTTGGCGGCCGGCGTGCTCATGGCGCACGGATGCGCTGGGCACAGAGGATGCGGCTCGGGCGCTTTTGATGACGCGGTTCAGTAGGCTAGAAAGGATTTCTTGCGACTGGCGGCCGACATCGGCTTGGGGAGAAGTGACGGTAGACATGAATGAACTCCTAGGGTTTACCCGAAGCCGCAAGTGTGCCACACCACCGCCTTGAATATGGGGTTAACCCTTATATTTTTGTCTCACCCGCGACATATTGCGCCACGTGGCGGGGGTTAGGTGCTCAGCGCGGATTCTCGTAAAACACGTAGGGCGTGCTGTAGTCGGACACCTCGAAGTACACCTTTTTCTCACCAGGGTCTGCGATGCCGTTGAGGTTGGCATCAAACACGCCATAGCCAAACCGATAGGGGCGCGGCAGGCGGTCATCGGTACCCAAAGCGGTGCTCAATTTGTCGACCTTGAGGAATCGTCGCACCAGCTTGTCCCCCGCGTAGACCTCGACGACACCATCCGTGCCGGTCCAGTTTTGGAGATCTCTGCCGATTTTGTTTTGCTGCTCCTGCGTGCATCCCGACAAAGCCATCACGGCGATTGCCAGAACATGGAGCCGCATGTCAATGCGCCGTTGCTTCATTTGGGGCCCCTGATCAATGCGCTTGGCGACGCTGGCGCGCAGCCTCGAATGCACACACCGCACTCGCCACTGACACGTTGAGGCTTTCGACGGCGCCCGCCATGGGAATCGATACCAACTCATCGCAGGTCTTAGCGGTCAGCGCGCGCATCCCCTCGCCTTCTGCCCCCATGACCAAGGCGATAGGGCCAGTGAGGTCGACGTCGTAGATGCTTTGGGTCGCAGTGTCTGAGGTGCCAATCACCCACACCCCTTTTTGTTGCAACTCGCGGAGGGTTCGAGCCAAATTGGTCACCATGAAGTACGGCACGGTCTCTGCGGCGCCACTCGCCACTTTGGCCACCGTCGCGTTCACGCCGACGGCATGGTCCTTTGGCGCAATCACTGCTTGCACCCCTGCACCATCTGCAACGCGCAAACAGGCGCCCAAATTGTGTGGATCGGTGACCCCGTCCAACACCAGCAGCAAAGGCTTGATCTCAGGTTGGTCTTCTAAAGCACTCAGCACGTCGTCCAAAGTCTTGGCTTCTTCGATTGCCCCCACTTGGGCGACAACGCCTTGGTGCCCACCGGTGCCAGCCAGTTGGGTCAGGCGCAGGGAAGACACCTCGAACAAACGCGCACCGGCCTCCTTGGCCTTGGCGACAAATTGCCGCATCCGAGCGTCGCGCCGCGATGGGTCAACATAAATGGCTTCGATGGACTGGGGGGCGACCTTGAGGCGCACGCCGACCGCGTGAAAGCCAAACAGTATTTTTTTACTCATGCTGCCATTATCGCCGCGCTGTCGCTGCTCAGCCGTCCGGCGGCCACAGTCAATTGGCGTTGGCATTGCTGAGCCAATGCTTCATCGTGAGTCACCATCACCAGGGTGGTCCCAAATTCTTGATTGAGTGACATCATCAAATCCATGACGATGCGACCCGTCGCAAAATCTAGGCTTCCGGTCGGCTCATCTGCCAGCAAGATTTGTGGGTTGACAACGAAGGCACGGGCCAACGCCACGCGCTGCTGTTCACCGCCAGAGAGCACGCGGGGCTTGTGGCTGAGGCGCTGCCCAAGGCCCACGCGCTCGAGCATGGCCTCTGCGCGCTCCCTCGCATCGCTCACACCTGCCAGTTCAAGGGGCAGCATGACATTTTCAAGCGCGCTCAAATGCGTCAGCAATTGAAAGTTTTGAAACACAAAGCCCATATGCTGCGCGCGAAACGCCGCACGCTCATCTTCGCCAAGCGAAAAAATATTTTGACCGTTGACCAACACCTCGCCATGCGTGGGCGTGTCCAAGCCTGCAAGCAAAGACAGCAGCGTACTTTTCCCGGAGCCCGATGCCCCCACAATGGCCACCGTTTCCGCCGGGCTCAGCGAGAAGTCAACGTCTGCAAGTATGGATAATGGTCCCGACACATCCTGTACCACTTTGCCCAGATGTTTCGCCTCAAGCACCGCAGGGGCGCCAGAGGCGGCGGTATTTCTGAATTGATCAACCATGCTGAATACTCACTGTTTTTTAAACGGACTGCGCATTGCTTGCCGCAAACTGCACTCTAGCCGATTCGCGCTAAAGGGCTGGTTTGTAGGTTTATTGATCGGGTTATCAGGGGTGGCGCACGCCAGCGTTGGCGGGACGTTGTTGGTTGTGGGCGATTCGCTGAGCGCGGAATACGGTCTGCAACGCGGATCCGGCTGGGTGACCCACATCACCGAAAAAATCAAACAAGTTCACCCAAACATCACCGTGGTCAATGCAAGCATCAGCGGTGACACCACTAGCGGCGGCAGAGCCCGCCTCACCCCTTTGCTGACAGAGCACAAACCCCGCTGGTTGGTGCTCGAACTGGGCGCCAACGACGCCTTGCGCGGCCTATCGCTGAAAGCGATGCGGGCCAATCTCACAGCGATGATTCAAACGGCGCAAAAGGCTGGCGCGAAAGTCCTGCTGGTTGGCGTGCAGGTGCCGCCTAACTACGGCGCCAGATACACCCAAGAATTTGGTGAGAGTTTTAAAACCGTGGCCAATGAGACCGGTGCGGCACTGGTGCCATTTCTCTTGCGCGGCGTCGCCGACGTACCGGACGCGATGCGTTGGTTCCAAGACGACCGAATCCACCCCAATGAAGCCGCTCAGCCCATACTGGCTGAGAACGTGTGGCCGGCTCTTCAGAAGTTGTTTTGACCATGTCATTGATCACGTTGAGTGCCACAGAAGCACTGAGTCAGTTGGACGAATTTGATGCGATCATCGATGCCAGAAGCCCTGGCGAATTCGCGTTGGATCACCTGCCTCATGCTGAAAATTGGCCGTCGCTCGACGATGAAGAGCGTGTGCTGATTGGCACGATGTACAAGCAGGTCAACGCGTTTGAAGCGAAAAAGCGCGGAGCTGCCTTGGTGGCAAGAAATGCGGCCAGACACATTGAAACCCATTTGCTTGATGCGCCCAAACAGTGGAAGCCACTGCTTTACTGCTGGCGTGGAGGCAATCGCAGCGGGGCTCAGGCCACGATTTTGTCCGCGATTGGATTTCGGGTCACTTTGCTAGAGGGGGGTTACAAAGCGTTCCGTGCGGCCATGGTGGCTGATATTCCAAAGCAGGTCGCTCGATTGACCTGGCGGGTGGTTGCTGGTCCCACTGGTGTGGGCAAAACCCATCTGCTGCACGCGTTGGCCGCCCAGGGCCACCAGACGCTTGACCTAGAAGGACTCGCCAATCACCGAAGCTCAGTGCTGGGTTTGCTGCCGGGAGAGGCACAGCCATCTCAAAAGCACTTCGAGATGAAACTGTGGCACGCCCTGAAACAGCTCGATGCGGACCGAGTGGTTTATGTGGAGTCCGAGAGCAAGCGGGTGGGCAATGTCACGGTGCCCGAGTCTCTGATTCACGCCATGCGTGCATCGCCATGCATCCAAATCCAGATGGATGTCGAGCACAGAGTGGCGTTGCTGATGCGCGATTACGCCCACTTTGTTCAAGATACGGCGCACTTCGCTGAACGGCTCCAGACCTTGGTTGCTCTGCTTGGACACGCCACCATTGATCGCTGGCTGGCCCACCTCGACGGCGGGCAAGTTCAAGTGGTGGTGCAAGAGCTCTTAAGCGTCCATTACGATCCGAAGTACTTTGAGTCGATGGAGCGCAATTTTCAGCATTACCCCAGCGCGCCGGCTGTGGTGATCGATGGCATCGACAGTGCCTCTATCGCTCTGGGCGCCCAACGCATCGCCGATCTCACCTCGCTTGGGCCGGTTTGATGCCCATCAGGCAAACGCCTGACAACCATCAGTGACCTCAGGCCATGCCGGCCAACGCCTGGGCGATGTCGGCCTGCAAGTCTGCGGCATCTTCGAGGCCAATGGCGAACCGAACCAAGTGGCCGCCATAAGGCCAAGGCAAGTGCCGCATCGTGGGCAAGCGATAAGGAACGGCCAAGCTCATGGGGCCAGCCCAAGAGTAGCCGAGCTGGAACAACTGGAGCCGATCGCAAAACGCCTCGACCTGGGCTGGCGTGTACTTGGCATCAAAGACCACACTGAACAAGCAAGCCGCACCTGAGCACGTTTTGACAAACGCGTCGTGTCCGGGCGAGTCAGGCAACGCTGGATGAAACACCCGCGCAAACGCGGGCTGTTGGGTGGCCCAAGTTGCCAAACTTCGCGTGGTTTGGTCTTGTTGCTGATAACGCAACACCATCGAAGGGATGCCTCGCAGCACCCGCTCCGCGTCATCGCCCGCCACACCCAATCCAAGTCGGCTGTGAGTCATTTGGATCACCGCGTGCAAGTCACTGTCACACGTCATGACGGAGCCCATCAGCACGTCAGCGCCGCCACTGGGGTATTTGGTGAGCGCATGAATGGAGAGATCAATGCCCCAGTCAAAAGGCTGAAACGCAACACCTGCGCCCCACGTGTTGTCCAGCGCGGTCAACACTGGCCTTTGAGTGCTTGGGTCCCTTTGTGCATTCGCGGCCCGCACGACACGGACCAACTCTGGCCCATCCGGAAACTCAAGTGAGACAGAGCCTGCGGCCTCAATCCACACCAACCGGGTCTTGGCATGGATGCGCGCCGCCAAATCCTGAGGATTCATGGGGTCGTAAATCTGGTGGGAAATGCCCCATTTCGCCAACTCCACTTCCACAAAAGCCCGGTTAGGGCCATAGACGTTGTCGGGCAGCAGCACCTCATCACCAGATTGCAGAAATGCCATATTCACCAGAGTGATCGCGGCCAAGCCACTGGGCGCCAGAGTGCAATAGCGCCCCCCCTCGAGCTCGCACAAACGCTCCTCTAGCGTGAACGTGGTTGGCGTGCCGTGCAAGCCGTAGGTATAGCCAGACTTGTCGCGCCAATCGCGCTCATGCATCTCTTTGACTGAACCGAACACCACGGTGGATGCACGATGCACGGCCGGCTGAGCAGCGACAAATCCTGCGGGCGGCACATAGGGATGGTGGATCAATGAGGTGGACTTGGATGTCATGGCGATCAATCGTAGAGACAAGTTAAAAACGACAAAACATTATGTGCCAAAGAAAAACAGCGCCGATAGGCGCTGCTTTCACACAAATGAGATTTAACTCAGATGCTCCACTTGGCCAACAAGTCGGCTGGGCGGGTGCTGTCGTAGTTTTCGAAAGGCTGGTGAATCCAAGGATTGGTGGGCAGCAAATCCACAGAGTAGTCAGGCTGGAAAGTCGAGACACCCTTGGTCCAAATCACCGCACTGCGCAGTTCACTGATTGGAGAGTAGTTGCTGCGCAAGGTATCAATCACGACCTTCAGCGTGTGGCCCGAGTCCGCCAAGTCGTCAACCAAGAGCACTTTGCCAGCGATCTCACCTTTGGGGGTGGTGATGTATCGAGCGACATCCAGATTGCCCTGAACAGTGCCCGCTTCGGCACGGTACGAGCTGGTGGACATGATCGCCAATGGCTTGTCAAAAATGCGTGAGAGGATGTCGCCGGGACGCATACCGCCGCGCGCAAGGCAGAGGATCGTGTCGAACTCCCAACCGGACTGGTGGATTTTGATGGCCAGTTTTTCAATCAAATTGTGGTATTCGTCGTAAGAAACGTAGAGGTGTTTGCCATCTTCAGTCAACATTGGGGGCTCCTTGTATCAGGCGTGGTAGGGGTGATTCAAAAGTATGGTGTGGTCACGGTCCGGGCTGGTTGAAACCATATGGATCGGGACGCCGGTGACTTCTTCGATGCGACGCAAATAGGCCACTGCATTGGGGGGCAGTTGATCCATTTGAGTGGCCCCGACGGTGCTGGTATCCCATCCGGGCAGCGATTCATAAATGGGCTGACACCGCTCAATCTCGTCTGCACCCATCGGCAACAAATCAATGCGTTCGCCATCCAAGTGGTAACCCACGCACAGCTGCAGTTCAGCGAGACCATCGAGCACATCCAACTTGGTGATGCACAAACCAGACAGGCCGTTGACTTGGGCTGAGCGCTTCAACAACGCAGCATCAAACCAGCCGCAGCGGCGACTGCGTCCAGTCGTGGTGCCGCGCTCAGCGCCGACGGTCGACATATGCCAGCCGGGTGTGCCCTCTGTCTCCCAGTCCAACTCTGTTGGGAATGGGCCACCACCCACTCGGGTGCAGTAAGCTTTGGTGATCCCGAGCACGTAATGCAACAAGCCAGGCCCCACGCCAGCGCCGGCGGCGGCGTTGCCCGCGACACAGTTGCTGGAGGTGACGAACGGGTAGGTGCCGTGATCAATGTCGAGCAAGGTGCCCTGCGCGCCTTCGAACAACAAATTGGCGCCAGCTGCGTGGGCCTCATTCAAGGCTTTGGAGACATCGGCCACCATCGGCAGCAACTGCTTGGCCTGAGCCATCGCTTCGTTGTAAACCGCATCAAAAGAGACCTCACCGTTGACCATGTAGGGCTTCACACTGTCGGGCCACTCGATCTGCTGACCATGCAGGTAGGTGGTCAACACGTGGTTGTGGAGCGCCAACAATTCTTTGAGTTTGTTGGCGAATCGATCGGGGAAGCGCAAATCTTGCACGCGCAAGGCCCGGCGTGCAATTTTGTCCTCGTAGGCAGGGCCAATGCCACGGCCCGTGGTGCCAATTTTGGCGCTGCCGCTGCGCTCCTTGGCAGCCTCACGCGCCATATCAATGGTCACGTGGAAAGGCAAAATCAATGGACACGCTTCGCTCACGAACAGGCGATCGCGCACCTCCACGCCGGCTTTTTCCAGTCCTTCGATTTCCTCAAGCAGTTTGCCCACCGAGAGCACCACGCCATTGCCGATATAACACTTGACCCCCGCCCGCATGATGCCGCTGGGAATCAAATGCAACGCCGTTTTTTTGCCGTTGATGACGAGGGTATGGCCTGCGTTGTGGCCGCCTTGAAATCGAACCACACCAGTCGCTGTCTCGGTGAGCCAGTCGACCAATTTACCTTTGCCTTCATCACCCCATTGCGTACCCACGACCACGACGTGGCGTGAAGGGGTGGCCTGTTTCGTTTGCATAGTCATACCGTCATCAATATTGTTAAAGGGGGCGCACGACCCAAGCCCCATCGACGTGAACCAACTCTCGGTCACACTCAAATTCATGCACCTGATGTTCGTGCCCAGGCAACACACCAATCACCACTTCGCCCTTTGCACGCAATGCACTGATGGCGAGGCGCAGTTCAGGCTCGGATGACCACGGCGCTCGGATCACCGGTGCAGCAGACTGCTCGGGTACGGCGAACACGAGCTCCTTGAGGTCCATGGAGAACCCCACGGCCGGTCGATGGCGACCGAACACCGCGCCCACTTCGTCGTAGCGGCCACCACGGGCCAATTCGACCGACATTTGACTGTCATGCTCATGGGCCAATATCGAAAAACGGATGCCGGTGTAGTACCCCTGACCCCGCACATCGGCCAAGTCAAGCGTGATTTGCTCGTCACCTAAACTGTTGATCAAAGCCGAGAGGTCACTCAACGCTGCCTGAATGTCTGGCAAGGGTGGCAGGCGAAGGGCCGCATCCTCTAGCACCTCGCGTCCACCGTACATTTGCACCAAGGCAAGCAGGGCTTCTTGGGCTTCAGGCGAGGCCGACGCGCTCAGCGCGACCACCGCTGACGTGTCTTTCACAGAGATCGCATTTCGCATCGCTACGGCGCCCTCGCCGCTCAGGCCAGCCCACTGGATCAGCGATTTGACAATTCTCGCGTCTGCCAAGTCGATGGTGATTGCCTGAACACCCACGGCCCTCAAGGCAGCACGCAGCATCTCTAAGATTTCAATATCCGCTTCGAGTCCCTTGTGGCCAAACAGCTCCGCCCCCAACTGCAGCGGCTCACGTGTGGCGTGGGCGTGGGTGGCTCGGGTTTTGGCGACAGGGCCGCAGTAACAAAGGCGCACAACGCCCTCGCGGTTCAATAGGTGCGCGTCAATGCGGGCCACCTGGGGAGTCATATCGGCACGCACGCCGATCGAGCGGCCACTCAATTGGTCAACGGCTTTGAATGTATTCAAATCGAGCGCCTTGCCGGTACCAGACAGCAACGACTCTAGGTGCTCCATCAGCGGCGGCATCACCAGCTCGTAGCCATAGCTGCGTGCGGTGTCAAGCAATTTGCGGCGCATTTCTTCGATGTGACGCGCTTCCGCGGGCAACACATCAGCGAATTGATCCGGTAGGACCCAAGCAGACATAAGCAACCAATTCCGTGCAGGCAAAGGGAGGGATTTTACCGGCTTAATGAGGACAATTTAACGGGGCAAAGGCGATCAGGAGCGAATCAGGCCGACGCCCACATGAGCATCATCCCCAGTGCAATCGCGAAGAGCCCAAATGCCCGAAGCTGACCATCGGCCAATTTGAGTAATTCCGTCAAATAGCGCCGCCACTGGGACGGCGAGGCGAAGGGCATCAACCCCTCGAGCACCAGCACCAGGCCGATGGCCCACCAGAGTGAATCCATCGACTTTGGCCTTAATCAGGGCTTGGAGCCGCGCAAAACCCGCAGGAACTCGTTGTCCGTGTCCAACACCATGACATCACCCTTGTTCGCAAAGCTCACAGAGTAGGCCTCCAAGCTCCGGTAAAACTGGGCGAACGCGGGGTCCTGACCAAACGCCTTGGCAAAAATGTTGGCCGCCTGGCTATCGCCCTGACCCTTGATGTTTTGCGCATCACGGTATGCCTCGGCAAGAATCACCTCGCGCTGCTTATCCGCATCGGCGCGGATCTTTTCGCCCTCAGCTTGGCCGGTAGAGCGCAATTCGTTGGCGACACGCTTACGCTCTGCCTCCATTCGGTCATACACAGACTTGGTGATGGTCTCCGCATAGTCCACCCGGGTGATTCGCACATCGACCACATCCATACCCCAGGGCTTGTCCGCGCCATTGACGGCCGCCAACACCTGGGATTTGACGTCAGCCATCAGTGATTCGCGATCCGAAGACAGCAGCTGGAAGACCGTGCGCTTGTTGACTTCTTCTTGGAAAGAGTTGCGCACCACCCGGTTGAGTTGCAGCGCGCCCGAGTTTTCGTTCAGGCCGACATTTCGGATGTAGGCTGAGGGCTCAGAGATGCGCCAGCGCACAAACCAGTCGATCACCACACGCTGCTTTTCAGCGGTCAACATGGGTTCCGTGTCAGAGCTGTCCAGCGTCAACAAACGCTTGTCGATGTAACTGACATTTTGAAACGGAGGGGGCATCTTGAAGTTCAAGCCCGGTTCTGTGACCACCCGCTTGATTTCGCCCAACTGGTACACCACACCAAATTGGCGCTGATCCACCACAAACAAAGCCGAGCTCGCCAGAGCCAACAGCAGCAATACTGAGCTGATTAACAATCCCAATCGATTCATCGCATTTGCTCCAAAAACCTGTGGTTTAACGCGTGCCGCGTGAGCGGTCAGTGCGAGGATCCGCGCTATTGCGCGTGTCGTTTTGGCTGTTTGCCAAGGCGCCAAGTGTCGGCAGAGTTGGCGCCATACGCGAGGCCGCAGTGCTCGGCGCGGCGCCGTTTTGCGTGTTGGCTAACAGTTGGTCAAGCGGCAGATAAAGCATATTCGAGCCTTGCCGCGACTCAATCACGACCTTCGTCACGTTGGCATAGACGTCGCGCATGGTGTCAAGGTACAAACGATCGCGTGTGACCTTAGGCGCTTTTTTGTACTCGGCGTAGAGTTGCTCGAAACGGCTGGCGTCACCTTGAGCCTGCGCGACGATTCGAGCCTTGTACGCCTCAGCCTCTTCACGCAAACGGGACGCTTGACCGCCCGCACGGGGAATCACGTCATTGGCGTAGGCTTGGGCTTCGTTCTTGGCACGCTCACGCTCTTGTGCGGCCTTCAACACATCATCGAAAGCGGCTTGGACTTGCTCAGGCGGACGCACACCACCTTGTTGCAAGTTCACGCCCACGACCTCAATACCGACTTTGTATCGATCGAGGATGGTTTGCATCAACTGGCGCACGCGAGGCCCGATTTGGTCCCGTTCTTCCGCCAGAGCAGAATCCATTTTCATCTTACCGACGACCTCGCGGACGGCGGTTTCAGCAGCCGAGACAACCGCCGCATCAGGGTTGCGACTCTCAAACAAATAAGCGCGTGCATCGCTCAAACGGTATTGCACGGCAAACTTGATCTCGACAATGTTTTCATCGGCCGTCAGCATGGCCGACTCGCGAAGACCCGTGGTGCGAACAATGCTGTCGCTGCCGACGTCAACCGATCGAATCTGAGTCACAAATACCGTTTCATGCGCCTGAATCGGGTATGGCAAGCGCCAGTTGAAACCGGCGTTGACTGTGCCGTGGTAACGCCCGAATTGGGTGATCACCGCCTGCTGACCTTCTTGGACAATGAAGAAGCCTGAACCCAGCCAGATGACCAATAAGGCGACCGCAATCAAACCAGCCCCGATCCCCGTGGCCTTGCCGCTAGGGCCTTGCCCGCCACCGGCAGGTGACTGTCCACCGCCGCCGCCTTTGCCACCAAATAAGCCACTGATTCGGCGATTGAAGTCTCTCCACAACTCATCCAAGTCAGGCGGAGACTGAGGGTCTTGCGAGGGCCTTTGCGGCTGGGCATTGCGCGGCCGCTCTTGTTCAGAGGATGAGCCATCGTCACCCCTGCCCCATTGGGGATCATTGAGGTTGTACACCCCTTGCGGGCGACGAGGGAGTACCGAAGTCAATCGATGAAGAATGCCTGACAACATATGAATTACCGCGGTTGTGTTAAGCCTTTATTGTGGCAGAAGGCGAAAAGCCGAAATTCTTTAGGGCAGTTACTGCTCCCAGTCTTCGAGTTGCCGAGGACTAGACGCCCAATGTGTCATGACTCTGGAGGCCACAACGTCGCGAAGGTCATCCAGCCCAGCACCGCTTTTGGCACTGACAAAGACCCGGGGCACACTGACACCGTCCACTTCCATGGCATCAACCCAAGACTCGGGTTGCCTCTCGAGCGAGAGGGTATCTAACTTATTGAACACCAACACTTGAGGGACATCACCAGCCCCGATCTCAATCAGCACGCGTTGGACTTCAGCCATCTGTTCGACCACGTTCTCGCTACCGGCGTCAACGACGTGCAGCAGCAAATCCGCATCCACCGATTCTTGCAAGGTCGCTGAAAATGCCTCAACCAAGCCGTGCGGCAGGTCACGGATAAAGCCCACGGTATCCGACAACGACACCGAGCGCTGGGCCTGTGCCAAATACATCTCTCGAGTCGTCGTATCCAAAGTCGCAAACAATTGGTCCGCCGCGTAGGCTTGCGCCTTCACCAGTGCGTTGAACAAGGTGGACTTGCCAGCGTTGGTGTAGCCCACAATAGAGACTGAAAATGCACCTCGGCGCTGCCGCTGTCGGCGCTGGGTGGCGCGTTGCCGCTTGACCTTATCGAGCTTTTCCCGGGTGCGTTTCACCGCATCGGTCAGCATCCGTCGGTCGAGCTCGATCTGCGTTTCACCTGGCCCCCCGCGATGGCCAACGCCGCCTCTTTGTCGCTCCAAGTGGCTCCAACGGCGAACCAGCCGCGTGCTCAAGTACTGCAGCCGGGCCAATTCGACTTGCAGCTTGCCCTCATGGCTGCGCGCTCGCTGGGCGAATATTTCAAGAATGACCAGCGTGCGGTCGTTGACGGCGAGGCCTAGGAATTTTTCGAGGTTGCGCTGCTGCGCTGGACTCAGTGCTTGATCGAACAGCACTTCGCTGGCATTGGTCATTTCAGCCAGCTGCTTGATCTCTTCGGCCTTGCCGCTGCCTACGAACAACGCAGGGTCAGGCGCACGGCGCTTACAAACCAGTCGATGACCGACCTGAAAGCCTGCGGTCTCAGCCAACAAGCCCAGTTCGGCCAACTCGCTGTCAAAGTGAGGTTCGCCAAAATCGACCCCAACCAAAATAGCGACAGGCAACCCTTGTGAGGGCGCTGCGCCCAAACTGTCGCTCACAATACGGGCGTCAGTGATTTACTGATCACCTTCGGCGACGGGGGCTGCAAACTGCACCGCGCGGCCGGGAACAATGGTGGAAATAGCGTGCTTGTACACCATTTGTGTCACCGTATTGCGCAGCAGCACGACATACGGGTCAAACGATTCGATCTGCCCCTGCAATTTGATGCCATTGACCAAATAAATGGACACGGGCACGTGCTCCTTGCGGAGCAAATTGAGGTATGGGTCCTGGAGCACTTGGGCTTTGTTGTTACTCACGATATGGTTCCGTGTTCGTTGATGCAATGAGAAAGACTCGAAGATAACACAGGCCAGAAAACTGGCATTAGTCTGTGTAAGGATTGTGGCTGGTCTTCATTTCGATCCGAAGCGGGGTGCCAGTCAGGTCAAAAACCGCGCGGATTCGCCCCTCCAGATAGCGCTTGTACGCATCTGTGACGTGTTCCAGCGAGTTGCCATGCACCACGACCACTGGGGGGTTCATGCCGCCTTGGTGGGCATAACGCAATTTGGGGCGGAACATCCCCGAGCGCTTAGGGGCCTGGTACTGGACTGCTTCGAGCAAAATTCGCGTCAACTGCGGGGTCGGCAGCTTTCGCGTGGCCGCCTGATGGGCGGCGGCAATCGATTTCCAAACAGGCGCTAGGCCTTGGCGTTTTTTCGCCGAAATGGTGTGCACTTTGGCAAACTTCAAAAACGGCAGGCGCTGGGCAATTGAACGCTCAATCAGCTCACGCTGATACGAGTCCACAGCGTCCCACTTATTCACCGCGATGGTGAGCGCCCGTCCGCTCTCCACGATGAAGCCCGCGATGTGCGCATCTTGGTCGGTGATGCCTTGGGTCGCATCCAGCAATAACAGGACCACGTTCGCGCCTTCAATGGCTTGCAGCGTTTTGACCACTGAGAATTTTTCAATGGCCTCGAACACTTTGCCTTTGCGACGCAGACCTGCCGTATCGATCAACTCAAAGCGCTGGCCATCGCGCTCGAAAGGCACCGAAATGGCGTCTCGGGTTGTACCCGGCATATCAAACGCAACCAACCGCTCTTCGCCTAGCCACGCATTGATGAGAGTGGATTTGCCCACATTGGGGCGCCCAGCAACGGCCAGCTTGATGGGGCGATCCTCATCGCCACTTGCATCGTCCTCGTCTTCGTCGGGCAAATGCAAGGCCTCCAGAGCGGCCTCCAGCAAAGAACGAACGCCCTGCCCGTGAGCGGCAGAAACTGGCATCACCTCGCCTAAGCCGAGCTCATAGAACTCCGTGAGTTGCAACCCCTGTTGCATGCCCTCGGCCTTGTTGGCGATCAAAATGGTGGGCTTGCCCAATTTCCTGAGGTAGTTGGCAATGTCGTGATCCTGAGCACTGAGCCCAGCGCGCGCATCAACCACAAAAACGACCACGTCAGACTCAATGACGGCTTGCCGAGTTTGCTTGGCCATCTCGAAGTAGATGCCTGCGTCTGCCTCTGGCTCAAAGCCACCGGTATCAATCACCAAATACTCACGCGAACCCAGCCGCCCTTTGCCATAGTGGCGATCGCGCGTCAGCCCAGCAAAATCCGCCACGATGGCGTCGCGAGACTTGGTAAGGCGGTTAAACAGCGTCGATTTGCCCACGTTGGGGCGCCCGACGAGGGCGATAACTGGAATCATTGAGGCTGCCAAGCAAAGACACCGCCATTGGCAGTGAGGGCGATCAACGTGTCGTTGAACAACTGCGGAGGCGACGTGATCGCTGATCCATCTGTTGGCATACGAGCCAAAATCTTGCCGTCGTCTTTGGCGATCCAATGCACAAAGCCTTGGGCATCACCGACGACCAATGTGCGACCCAGTGGGGTAGAAGTCGAGAGGTCACGGAAACGAAGGCTGTCTTGCTGCCAAAGCAGTTTGCCATCGGTCAGGCTCCAGGCCTTCAGCCTGCCGGTTCGGTCGCTGGCGAATACCCTTTGGTCATCGCCGGAGATTCCCGTTGAGCCATCGTCGTCGTGAGACCACACGCGCGCGCCGGATTGAATGGCCACGCAGGCCACGCTGGCCTGAAATGCCCGGCCGCACAACAATCCATTGGCTGAGTGCGCACCCGCCACGACGTCGCTCAAGCGTTCAATTTCATTCGCACCTCTGGGTCGAGCCAGCGCGGCAGACCAAAACGCTTCCCCACTGTCTGGGCGAATGGCCACAAAGTTCTCACCCAAGCCGACGACCAAATCAGGGCCAAATGCTCCCAGCACGGTGGGCGCCTGCAACACCAATGGTTCACCCGTATAGCTGTGGTTCCAAAGCACCGCACCATTGTCCGCATCGAAAGCCTGCACTTCGCGATCAGCAGTGACGACGAAGATGCGACCACCCGCTAAAAACGGAGGGGTGAACGTGCGGGCATTCAAGCGGTGGCGCCAAATGACTTGGCCCTTTTGGATCACGGTCAACTGATTGTCGACATCAACCACCGCCACACGCTGGCCATCAAAACCGAGGCCAGCCGAAATACCTTTTGGCAAGCTGCTTTCCCAAACCAGCGCACCCGTTGCGACCTCGCGGACTTGGACAAGGCCCTTCAGGTTGGCCAATGCCACCTGGCCACTGGCGACACGCGCCCGCAACCCACCGACAGGGCCACCCATCTGAGCGGTCCAAGCCACCCGAACCGACACGGATGACGGTGCGAGATCAGCCAACGGTGTGGGTTTGGGACGTTCGGGGCCAGATGCGCAGGCAGTCAAGCCCACAGCGCAGACTGCCAAGACCAAGCGTTTGACGAACATCACTTCACTCCTCAATGGATACACCGAGCGCGTTGAGTTTGACCCCAACCATCCCTCGGTATGCACTGCCGACCGGCAACGCCTGGTAGCTGGCTTGGTATGCCTTGACGGCGGCGGCAAGGTCTTTCTTGGCACTCAAGAGGTCGCCCTTGCGATCCTCAATGAGTCCGATGTAGCTCGCAGGCCAGGTGCCCTGCAAATGGGCCAGTGCAGCATCCCAATCCTGGGCGCTCATTTCCACCGCAGCGAGCCGCAATGCGATCGAGGCCTTCAACCCTGCATCCTTTGTGCGGGACTGCGCCGCGAGCAACTGAGCTTTGGCTTGGCTCCATTGCCCTGCATCAGCCAAAGCCTTGGCTGCCATGAGCAGCC
>JBEAPX010000112.1:0-9760 GCA_041164205.1 Pseudomonadota bacterium | reverse complement strand
AAAGCCCTCACAGGCGGCAAAGGCCCTGATGTGGTGTACGACCCCATCGGTGGCGATTGGGCCGAACCGACTTTCCGCTCGATTGCGTGGCGGGGACGCTACTTGGTCGTTGGCTTCGCTGGCGGCCCCATCCCCAAATTGCCCCTCAATTTGCCCCTCCTTAAGGGGGCGTCTCTGGTCGGCGTTTTCTGGGGCGCCTATGCGCGCCAGGAACCCCAAGCCAATGCCGCCATGATGCACGTCTTGGCCAAGTGGTATCTAGAAGGCAAAGTGAAACCGGTCATGGACGGAACCTTGCCCATGAGTGCCCTCCATCAG
This sequence comes from Pseudomonadota bacterium, assembly GCA_041164205.1. Taxonomy (GTDB): domain Bacteria; phylum Pseudomonadota; class Gammaproteobacteria; order Burkholderiales; family Burkholderiaceae_C; genus RS62. The sequence goes on along the minus strand of JBEAPX010000112.1, from coordinate 9,442 downwards.
GCCTACGACCGGATGAAAAATCGCCAAGTCCAGGGCAAATTGGTGCTCGTCAACGACCTCGGCTGAGCTCCCGACATTCCGCTGCCTGCCACGCCTAGAGCGTGGCTTTTTTTCGCCCGGGAGACGGCATCAATCGACTGACGCGCCATTTATAAACTTTCATTCACCAATTAGGGAAAATACTATCCTTTAAATGCATGAAAGTACATGTTAATGCGGATTTTGTACCTAAGTGTGCATGAGAGTTCTCCAAAATCCGACCCACGGATCAAAAAGTCCGTCGATCACCCTTCTTACATCTCCAGGAGACATTTATGAAATTCCGTTTGATCTCTACCGTTGCTGCAGCCATGTTGGCAACGAGTGCGGCACAAGCTGCAACCGAGTTGGTCGTGGCAACCGTGAACAACGGCCACATGATCGAAATGCAAAAGTTAACCAAGCACTTCGAAGCCGCGAACCCTGGCATCACTGTCAAGTGGGTCACTTTGGAAGAGGGCGTGCTGCGCCAGCGCGTCACGACCGACATCGCCACGAAAGGCGGCCAATTTGACATCATGACGATCGGTATGTACGAAACGCCGATCTGGGGCAAAAAAGGCTGGCTGAAAGAAATCAAAGGCAACGCTGCGTACGACGCCGACGATTTGTTGCCCGCCATGCGCAACGGCTTGTCTGTTGACGGCAAGATGTTCGCCGTGCCTTTCTACGGCGAAAGCTCAATGCTGATGTACCGCAAGGACTTGGCCGACAAAGCTGGCATCAAAGTGAAAAACAACCCCACGTGGGACGAGGTCGCCAACCTGGCATCAAAGATCCACGACCCCGCCAACGGCGTGTACGGTATTTGCTTGCGCGGCAAGCCAGGCTGGGGCGACAACGCTGCTTTCCTGACCACCATGGTGAACACCTTCGGTGGCCAGTGGTTTGACATGAGCTGGAAGCCTCAACTGGAATCCAAACCATGGAAAGACGCTATCAATTTCTACGTGGACTTGATGAACAAGTACGGCCCTCCCGGATCTTCCGCCAACAGCTTCAACGAAATCTTGGCGCTGTACAACGAAGGCAAGTGCGGTATGTGGGTAGACGCGACCATCGCGGCATCCTTCATCACTGACCCCAAGCAGTCCAAAGTTGCGGACAAAGTTGCATTCGCACAAGCGCCAACCAAAGTCACGCCCAAAGGTGCCAACTGGCTGTGGGCATGGGCACTGGCGATTCCAGCTGGCACTCAAAAAGCCGATGCTGCGGAGAAGTTTGTCACCTGGGCAACCTCCAAGGACTACATCCAGTTGGTTGCCAAAACCAACGGCTGGGCGCGCGTTCCTACCGGTACTCGCAAGAGCACCTACGCCAATCCAGAGTTCCAAAAAGCGGCCGTGTTTGCTGCCGCTGAAAAGGCCGCCATCGATACCGCTAACCCCAACGACAGCACACTGCCCAAGTCACCTTACGTGGGTGTGCAGTTTGCAGCCATCCCTGAATTCCAAGCCATTGGAACCGCTGTGGGCCAAGAGTTGAGCGCAGCGCTGGCCGGGAAGAAGTCAGTCGACGCCGCACTGAAAGCCAGCCAACAAGCTGCTGATCGTCAGATGAAGCGCGCTGGCTACTACAAGTAACCTGCGCCCATGAGGCCAGCGCTGTCATGCGCAGCGCTGGTGCTCATGTGTTGTGTTCTTCTCCATTGGGTTCTACAGCCCATGTTGGGTTGTTTCAGTGGGGTGATTGATCCGCTTGGTCACCCCGCTCTTTTAATGATCGTTGCCGTGCCGTTGGGCCTCTAGCGAATTCAATCAGGCGCCTGTTATGAACCGTCTTTTACCCCGATTGCTGCTGACACCTGCGGTCGCATCATTGCTGCTGTGGATGCTCGTTCCATTGTTGATGACGCTTTATTTTTCCGTCATCCGCTACAACCTTTTGCAGCCTGAAGTCAGCGGCTTCGCAGGTTTAGAGAACTACGAATTTTTTGTCACAGACCCATCATTCGCGACGTCTGTGACCAACACCTTGCTGCTGCTGGGCAGCGTGGTGCTCTGCTCAGTGGTCATGGGCATTGGAATCGCATTGTTGATTGACGCACCGTTCCCCGGTCGCAACATCGTGCGCATCTTGCTCATTTCACCGTTCTTCGTGATGCCCACCGTCAATGCATTGTTGTGGAAGCACATGATGATGAACCCGATCTACGGCGTCCTCGCCCAAGTATCGATGTTCTTTGGCGCAGAGCCGATCAACTGGTTGAGTGACTTCCCTTTGTTATCGGTCATCATCATGGTGACCTGGCAGTGGCTGCCTTTTGGAACATTGATTTTCATCACGTCGCTGCAAAGCATGGATCGCGAACAACTGGAGGCTGCGCGGATGGACGGCGCCAACTACTGGCAGCAGCTTCGATACTTGTACTTGCCCCACCTCTCCCGTTCCATCGCTGTGGTGGTGATGATCGAAATGATCTTCTTGCTGTCCGTGTTCGCTGAAATCTATACCACCACAGGCGGAGGCCCAGGCGATGCTTCGACCAACTTGGCATTCTTGATATTCAAACAGGCCTTGTTGAACTTTGATGCAGGTGCTGCTTCTGCAGGCGCTGTATTTGCCATCATTCTTGCCAACATCGCTGCGATCTTCTTGATCCGCATGGTCGGCAAAAATCTAGACAAGTAAGGGTGACCATGACGACTCGCCACAAACCGACTGTTTCGCCATGGCACTGGGTGCGCACGATCGCATCATGGGCCATCAGTCTGCTCCTTTTTTTCCCACTGGGTTGGTTGGTATTGACAGCCTTCAAAACAGAGCTCCAAGCCATTGCAGTTCCTCCGCTGTGGTCGTTCACCCCAACCTTGGAGAACTTCATCGAAGTCCAAGAGCGCAGTGACTACCTCCTCTACGCCAAGAACTCCTTGGTCACGAGCGTGGGCTCCACCGTGCTGGGCTTGGCTATTGCGTTTCCCGCGGCCTACTCGATGGCATTTTTCAAGTCCAAGCACACCAAGGATATGTTGATGTGGATGCTTTCGACCAAGATGATGCCTGCCGTTGGGGCGCTGGTACCGATTTATGTCTTGGCACAGAGAACCGGTTTGCTCGATACGCAGTTAGGGCTGATCATCATCTTCACGCTGTCCAATTTGCCGATCATGGTGTGGATGCTTTATTCCGGCTTAAAGGAAATCCCTCATGAGATTTTGGAAGCCGCTCGCATGGATGGCGCAACTCTTTGGCAAGAGTTTCGCCAAGTGCTGCTGCCCTTGGGCATGGGAACCATTGCCTCAACCGGGTTGCTGTGTTTGGTGCTGGCATGGAATGAGGCTTTTTGGGCGCTCAACCTGTCGGCCGCGAAAGCCGGCACCTTGGCGGCGTTGATTGCGAGCTACTCGAGCCCTGAAGGCCTTTTCTGGTCGAAGCTATCAGCTGCCTCATTCATGGCCATTGCTCCCATTGTGGTGTTTGGTTGGTTCAGCCAGAAGCAATTGGTTCAAGGTCTCACTTTCGGCGCTGTGAAATAAGCAGCACCCCGCGATCGCTACATCCATCGGATTCAAATTTATGTCATACCTCAATCTTCAAGGCATCGAAAAATATTTTGGCGATTTGCGCGCCATCAAGGGCATTGACCTGTCTATCGAACAAGGCGAGTTCATTGTCTTTGTCGGCCCTTCTGGTTGTGGAAAATCCACTCTATTGCGCCTGATTGCAGGCCTCGAACACATTGACGGCGGCCAGTTGTCCCTAGACGGTCGGGACATCACACACGAACCCTCGAGTAAACGTGACTTGGCCATGGTCTTTCAAAGCTATGCGCTGTATCCACACATGAGTGTTTACGACAACATGAGCTTTGCCCTCAAGCTAGCCAATGTGCCCCCGTCAGAGATCAAAGACAAAGTGACACGCGCAGCAGAGGTCTTGAATCTGACCCCGTATCTGCAACGCACACCCAAAGAGCTGTCTGGTGGGCAACGGCAACGGGTTGCCATTGGGCGCGCCATCGTCCGCGCACCCAAAGTGTTTTTGTTCGACGAACCATTGTCTAATCTAGATGCTGCTTTGCGCGGGCAGACTCGAGTCGAAATCGCCAAATTGCATCGCGACTTGGGTGCGACAACGATTTATGTGACCCACGATCAAGTAGAGGCCATGACGCTGGCTGATCGCGTTGTGGTCCTGCGCGACGGAGTCATTGAACAAGTCGGCACGCCGTTGGAGCTCTACGACCGCCCTGCGAACCAATTCGTCGCTCAATTCATCGGCACACCTCAAATGAATGTGGTCAGCTTGGATCGATTGCCTCTTTCGGTTCGTCAAGCGGCGCCCGCTTTGGCACAGGACGGCTCAATCGGACTTCGACCTGAAAACGTGCGCGTGAGCGACGTCACATCTGAAGCCGCCGGTCAAGTTGAATTGATCGAGGCTTTGGGTGCCGAGACGCTGATTTATGTGACCACACACGAAGGTGCCCAGTTGGTGTCTCGCCAAGCGGAGCGCACATCACTGCGCATGGGTGACGCGGTCAGCGTATCCATCGATGCCACCCAGGCACATTGGTTTGACGCCAAAGGTCGAGTCGTTCAAGCCGCCTGATTTTCAACTGTTCAATCAATCACCATGCCCTTATCTCTTCAAGGCAAAACAGCGGTCGTGACTGGTGGTGCCTCTGGCATTGGATTGGCGAGCGCCCAGGCGTTGATGGCACAGGGCGTTCACGTCGTGGTCGTCGACCGAGATGCCCAAGCTTTGGCGCGTCTCCAATCAACTCACCAAGATCAAATCACGACTTTGCAAGTGGATCTATTGAACACGGCAGAGTGCAGCCAGCTCTTTCCCGAGATTCTGAAGCGCGTCCGCAAGGTAGATATCTTTCACGCCAACGCAGGCCTGTATGTCGGCGGGGATTTGGTCGATGCAAGTCACGATGACATCGACCGAATGCTACAGCTCAACGTGAGCGTGGTGATGAAGAATGTGCGCGATGCTGTACAACACATGATCGAGACGGCTGGCGGAGACATCATTGTCACCAGCTCGCTTGCCGCCCATTTTCCCACGCCTTGGGAGCCGGTCTACGCCAGCTCCAAGTGGGCAATCGACTGCTTTGTTCAAACCACCCGGCGTCAGGTATTCAAACACAACATTCGGGTTGGATCGATCTCCCCGGGTCCGGTGATCACTGCCCTCTTGGCCGATTGGCCAGCAGACAAGCTCGCCGAGGCGAAAGCCGCTGGAAGCCTGCTAGACGCCGCTGAAGTGGGTGACGTGGTGGTCTTCATGTTGACCCGTCCACGAGGCATGACGATCCGTGACGTGGTGATGATGCCCACTCAATTTGACCTCTGAGCTTTACACAATCAAAACAACTCCTCCTCCTCCCTCTTTATGAACTTCATCCTTCACATTGGACTTGGATCATTTCATCGGGCACACCAGGCCGTCTACCTGCACGCACTGCGCGAGTCTGGCGACACCCGTTGGGCACTTGCCGGTGGCAATATCCGCGGCGACATGGCTGACACTGTAGCGGCACTCGTGGCACAACAAGGCGCCTATACCCTGGAAACCATTTCACCCGCTGGCGAACATCGCTATGAACGCATCACATCGATCACAAAGGTGATTCCATACACCCCAGATTTACAAGACTTGATTCACCAGGGCGCTGATGCAAACACCAAGATCATTTCCTTCACCGTCACAGAAGCTGGCTATTACCTAGATGCCAACAATCGCCTCGATATCGCCACTTTCGCTGACTTGCGAGCGGATTTGGAGGCGGCCAAACAAGGCAAACCCGGCTCGACTATTTACGGTGCATTGACCGCCATATTGAGAGCACGTATGTTGTCCGGGGCTGGGCCGGTCACGCTCATGAACTGCGATAACCTGCGCCACAACGGTGACCGCTCCAGAGCGGGTCTGTTGGAGTTCATCGAGCGCGTGGGCGACGAGGACTTGTTGCATTGGGTTGAAATCCACACCAGCAGCCCCAATGCCATGGTGGATCGAATCACCCCACGACCCACCCCTGACGTGCGCGAGCGGGTCAAGGCGGCGACGGGCGCAGATGACGCCGCCGCACTCATGGGTGAAACATTCATCCAATGGGTGATCGAAGATCGATTCATCGCCGGGCGTCCCGCTTGGGAGCAGGTCGGCGCAGAAATGGTGACGTCTGTGGACGCCTACGAAGAGGCCAAGATTCGCTTGCTCAATGCGACACACTCTTGTATCGCTTGGGCTGGCACGCTCATCGGCTACCTCTACATCCACGAAGGCACACTCGATCCCGTGATTCGAAAGATGGCTTTTGACTACGTCACAGAAGACACGATTCCCGTCCTTGATACACCTGAAAATCCCTGCCCAATCGACCTGGCACGCTACCGAGATGTGGTGCTAGACCGCTTCAGCAATGCAGCCATTCAGGACACCAACCAGCGCGTAGCAATGGATGGCTTCAGTAAGATTCCTGGCTTTATTGCGCCCACCATTCGGGAGCGTTTGGCGCGTGGTGAGTCGATCGCTGCAGTGTCGATGTTGCCTGCCCTGTTTTTGACATATCTGCAGCGCTGGCACCAGGGTCAAATCCCCTACGCTTATCAAGATCAAGCCATGGACCCCCAAGTGGCACACGCCATGTGCGATTCTGCTGACCCTGTGGCCACCTTCTGCTCTGACATCCCGATGTGGGGCGATCTCGCGGGCGACCCAAGGCTGATTTCAGCGATACGAAATGCTTGCGAACGCGTGCAAATGTTTGTCGCTGAGCGCAGTTCTGCGACAGCCGTTTGATCACATGACTTTATGAGAAACTTCCGCTAAAAGTCCATCATTTGCATCCAGCGATATGCCTCATTCCCCACGCCTTCAGCCTCGCCAACTCAAACCTGAGCTTGAGCACGAGTACGCGCGCTCCCCGGAGTTGGGGTATGAAGCGCCCGAAGAGGCTGGCATCATCCGCTGCCTGTCTCACGGTTTCCCTACCCCTTTGGCCAGATGGCATTTTCATGATGAGTACGAACTTCACCTGATCACGGCGACGTCAGGCAAGGTTTTTGTGGGCGATTGGATTGGTCAATTTCAACCCGGGCAAATTGTGCTGACTGGCCCCCGTCTGCCGCACAACTGGGTGTCGATGGACTTACCCGAAGGCGGTGTGCCTTTGCGTGATTTGGTGATCCAGTTTCCTCACGCGCCGTTAGCAAATGCTGCTCAAGCGATCCCTGAGCTGGAATCGATCTTGCCACTGCTAGATCGAGCGAAGCACGGCATTGAGTTTTTTGGCTTAGAGCAAAAGGGTCCTGCCGCTTGGCACAAAGTAAAGGCCGCCAAAGGGGTGGCACGCTTTTCAGCTTTTTGCGAATTTTTAAGTGAGCTGGCGGACTGCACAGACTACCGCCTCCTGTCCAATGTCCAGCTGCAAAGTGACGACAGCGATGAAACTGATTCGATCAACTCTTTGGTCAATCGAATCACTGCTGACTTGGCAGCCCCCTTATCGGCCGCTGATTTGGCCTCAGAATTGGGCATGAGCGAAAGCCGTTTCTCACGGTTTTTCCGCAAAGCCACGGGCAATACATTCACGGATTTTGTGAACCGCGTGCGCATCAATCGGGCTTGCCAGTTGCTGATGGAATCAGAGCAATTGGTGACACAGATTTGCTACGACGTTGGCTTCAACAACGTTGCCAATTTCAATCGGCGATTTCTGGAAATCAAGGGAATGACCCCCACTGAATTCCGCAAGCAAGCCCAAAACCGCTTTCGTGGCGCTGCCTAATTGGACCGCACTGAGGTGCGTGGTCTTTACCCATTGATGTTCTTTTCACCCAAATGTCCGCACTCACTGACTCGACTTTTTTAGGCTTGGATTTAGGGACATCAGAGCTCAAAGCTTTGTTGATCGACGCAGAGCAAAGAACCATTGCATCTGCTGGCGCGAAGCTCAGTGTTCAGCGTCCACATCCGCTTTGGTCCGAGCAGTCGCCTCATGCTTGGTGGGCCGCGCTTGAAACTGTCATGGATCAGTTGTCGCATCAGTGCCCACAGGCGTTGCAACGCTTGGCCGGGATTGGCTTGTCGGGTCAGATGCACGGTGCCGTTCTCCTCGACGGTGATCACCAAGTGCTTCGCCCAGCCATTTTGTGGAACGACGGTCGCAGCGCTGAGGAATGCAAGACCCTGCAGACCACGGTCTCCGATTTGGGTGCAATCACCGGCAATTTGGCCATGCCCGGATTCACAGCACCCAAGCTTTTGTGGGTTCGAAATCACGAACCTCATTGTTTTGAGCAAACTCGCCTGGTGTTGCTACCGAAAGATTGGCTGAGGCTAATGCTCAGCGGGGAGGCCGTGAGCGAGATGTCTGACGCTGCGGGCACATTGTGGCTGGACACCGGACGGCGGGCTTGGTCACCGACTATGTTGCACGCCTGTGGGTTGAACGAAACGCATATGCCTCGCTTGGTCGAGGGGTCTGAAGTATCTGGCTATTTGCTCCCGGAATGGAGCGAACGTTGGGGCTTACCCAAGGGCGTTCCCATCGCTGGCGGTGCCGGAGACAACGCGGCCAGCGCCATCGGAATGGGTTTGATCAAACCCGACACTGGTTTTGTGTCTTTAGGGACTTCAGGTGTGGTTTTCGTCTGCGACGACGCCTTTGCCCCCAACCCAGCACAAGCAGTACACGCGTTTTGCCATGCGCTGCCAGGTGGGTGGCACCAAATGTCAGTGATGCTCAGCGCCGCCAGCGCGGTGACTTGGGCCACTCGGGTGATGGGCTTTGAACATGAAAGTGACTTGATGTCTGCGGCATCATCGGTCGATGGCTCAGGGCAAGCAGAGGCCCCGCTGTTTTTACCCTATCTGAGTGGCGAGCGGTCGCCTTTGAACAATCCCTGGGCAACCGGCTCTTGGCAAGGACTGACGTCCCAGCACGAACGCTCTCACATGGCCTATGCGGTTGCCGAGGGCGTTGGATTTGGCTTGCTAGAAGGGATGCAAACGCTTCACAACAGCACATCGCTCCAGGCATTGTCTTTGGTGGGCGGAGGGGCGCGCAGTGATTGGTGGGCGCAATTGCTCGCCGACATCTTCAACGTTTCATTGAATATCCATGCGGGCGCAGAAACCGGTGCCGCGTTGGGAGCGGCCCGTCTGGGTTATCTGGCCGCGGGTGGCCACGTGGATGCTGTTTGCTCTGTACCTGAAGTAGCGAAAACCTATGCACCGCGTACCCAGCATCAGGCGACGTTGCACAAGCGCTATGCCCGCTTCAAGGAACTGCGCTCGTTGGTCTCCCCCAGTTACACGCCTCGCTGAATCCAAAGAAATGCGTGATATCCGAGAGCAAGAAAACAAAAAAGCCCGGTAAACCGGGCTTTTTCTAAAGAGTGGGGTGGCTGATGGGACTCGAACCCACGACGACCAGAATCACAAT
>JBEAPX010000111.1:0-3416 GCA_041164205.1 Pseudomonadota bacterium | reverse complement strand
GCACCGTCGCTGCGGACCGCGTGGGCCGAGCTGAGCGCCACCGAACGCGCCCACACGGCTGTCTACGCCCCTGAGGCCAGCGGCTTACAGGGCGTGGTCTGGTCGCACGATATGCCCCTTGAGGCAGAGGCTTGTGCGCACGAGTTGTTTGCCGTGTTGCGCGCACTCGATCGGCCCGAAGTCGCTCACATTTGGGTCCAACAGCCGCCCTTCACCGCCAGCTGGGCCGGCGTGAACGATCGCTTGCAACGCGCCGCAGCTTAAAGGGCGCTGGTCCGCTGGGTTAGGTGTGTGGGGCCGTTCTGGCGCCCGTTCTGGAGCCCGTTGTGGGGACTCGTTGCACGGCATCAACGGCGACTGGCCGCCCACTCGATCAAGGCGTGCGTGGCGCGCCTGGCATCCTTGGCGCGTTCATGGTTGATCATGATCACCACCACTTGGGCTTGACCTGAGCGGGTGTTGACGTAGCCGGCCAAGGCCCGGACGTCTTTGAGGGTGCCGGATTTGAGGCGTGCATTGCCAACCGACCTAGGGGAGCGCCCGTCGCGACCCAATGACTGCACCGTGCCATCCACGCCGGCAATCGAGAGTGAATCGATGAAGGTTTGCGCGTGAGGCTGCTGAGCGGCGTGCTGCAACAACACCCCCAACTGCTCTGCACTGATGCGTGTGACGCGCGAGAGGCCACTGCCATTGTCAACCGTTGGCGGCGCAAGCTGCGCGCTGACAGATTGACGCCACCACTGCGCCACGGCTTCGCGAGACTGCTCAAACGTCGCGGGGCGCGGCGGCTGGTGCCCCAACGTCAAAAAAACCTGTTGCGCCATGACATTGTTCGAGAACTTGTTCACATCGGCAATGATCTGGTGCAGGGGCAATGACGGGGCCGACCACAGCAGCCTGGCATGGGCAGGCACGCGGCCTTCACGCATCTTGCCTTTCAGTTCACCACCGATGCTTTGCCACAAGCCCAGCAGCGCTTTTTGCGCGTAACGCTCGGGCTCGATGTAGGCCACAGGCCACTCAAGTTGGCCGCAGCCGCTGGCGTAGCTTCCCCCAAAGCTGAAGCGCGACGGGTTGTCCACGGTGGCCTTGAGTTGGCTGCGCCAATCGCCGCAACGCCCACGCCTCAACGGCACCGTTGGGGGTACGCGCAACCCGGCCAACGGAGGCTCTGCGACCACGTCCACGCGGCCTTTGGCAAGATCGGGCTGAAACTTCAAAATCACAGACTTGAAGTTCACCAACAAGGCATCGGGTTGCACGTTGTAGGGACGCAAGAGCTCGCCATCGAAATCAGCGGGGTCTTTGGTGGGCAGTTCAAACGCGGCGTGGTCCAACACCCAGTCCCCGCGAATGGTGCGCACACCAAGCGACTGCACTTGGGCGTAGGCCTCGAGAATGCGCTCGAGCACCAGCTTAGGGTCACCCCCCCCTTGGACGTAGAGGTTGCCTTGTAACTCGCCATTGCGAATAGGGCCATCGACGTAAAAGCGGGTCTGCCATTGAAAGTCCGGGCCCAGTTGGTCCACGGCCGCCGCGGTGGTCACCAACTTGATGACAGACCCCGGATTCATCGCCTTTGTGGCGCGGTAGCGAAGCACCGGCGTGGACGCGCCGACTGGCACCACAAGGGCACTGACGGACTCCAAGGGGATGTGCGCTTGTGCCAGTGCTTGGCGCACTGCTTGTGGCAGACGCGTCAGTTCAGCAGCGTGTGCCGCACACCCCATGCCCATGGCGAGCACCCACAATGTGGCGGATCGAATGAGGCGGGTCTGGGTTGATGGCATAGCTCGCATTGTGCTCAGGTTCGCTGGTGTGCGCTGTGCGAGGTGCGTATTTTTTTGGCTGCTCACGCTGGGATAATGGCGGAATGAGCGCCTCTCCCCTGGTCCACGCGTTGGCCATCGATTGCAGCACCGACCGCTTGTCTCTGGCATTGGCGGTGGGTCAACTGCCCCTGCCTGGGGCCGGCAGCTGGGGCGCCTGCGCCTGCTTGACCTATGAGGGTGAGGGCAGCGCCAAGGCGTCCACCTCACTGGTGCCTGAGGCCATGCGGCTGCTGGACCAGGCGGGGCTCAAGCCCACCGACTTGAGCGTGATTGTCTATGGCCGGGGCCCAGGCGCTTTCACTGGTTTGCGCACCGCGTGTGCTGCCGTGCAAGGCATGGCGTTTGGTGCCAATGACCGCCCGGTGCTGGGGGTCGATACCCTGATGGCTGTGGCGCAAGAGGCCCGGCTATGCGGGGCCCCCGCCGGTTCGATCAGTGCCCTGATGGATGCGCGGATGAACGAGATCTATGCCGGCACGTACCGGTTCGACTCTGCCCTGTTCCCCGCATCTGTCCCAGAGGTGTGCAGTGCCGCGGCCTTGGTTCGGCCTGAGCAAGCCGCCGCAGCCGTCGGGGCGTGGCAGACGGACGCCCCCGCACTGGCAGGCAACGCGATGGCTGTTTATGCCGATGCGTTGTCGGACTTGCTGGCATCGGCCACGGTGTGGCCTGTGGCGCCCACTGCGCGCGCGATGTTGCATTTGTTGCCAGCCCTGTGGGCGACGGGGGCGGCGACGCCCGCCGATGAAGCCCTACCGGTGTACGTGCGCGATCAAGTCGCGCTGACCACGGCAGAGCGCGACGCCTTGCGAGCCAGCCAGAGCCAAGCGAGCTGAGCCATGGCAGGGGATCTTGAGGCCTGTGATTTCGGGGCACCCGGATACACCACTGGCTGTCGCGCGATGCAATCGAGTGACCTAGAGTCGGTGATTTGGGTTGAGCAAAGCGCCCACGCCCACCCTTGGACTCGGGGCAACTTCCAAGACAGCATGAACAGCGGCTTTGGCGCCGCGATTTACACCACCCCGATCGACAGGCCAATAGACGCGCCGCAACGCATCGCTGGCCCCACTGGTGACCTGGCAGTGGTGGGACACTGGGTGGTCATGCCGGGCTTTGAAGAAACCCATCTGCTGAACATCACGGTCGCGCGCAATTTTCGGCGTGAGGGCTGGGCCCGACGCATGATGACTGACGTGCTGCGCTGGTCGTTGCACTTGCAGCGCCCACGGGTATGGCTAGAAGTGCGCGAGAGCAATCAGCCAGCCCGGGCGTTGTACGAAGCCATGGGTTTCGAGCACATCAGCGTGCGCAAAGGTTACTATCCACTCAAGCACAACCACAGAGAAGACGCCCTGGTGATGCGCTGGGAGCTCCCTGAGGTGAGTCGCCCCAGTCTGTCTCCCCAAGCCCCAGACACTTCCCACTGACACTGACTCCAAAATAATCCATGACCGAGCCCTCGTCAGCCCCACACTCTGCGCCGCAAAGCCTGGCGCTGAATGCGCGCGCCGTGGCCATGCTCAAAGCGATGGGCGTGGCGTGGCGCTGGCCCAGCCCAGGCGCCGCCACGGGGCAAGA
>JBEAPX010000110.1:0-3337 GCA_041164205.1 Pseudomonadota bacterium | reverse complement strand
ATGGTGGTTCAAGGCGAGATGACGATGGGAAGCCTGATCGCCTGCTCGATTCTGAGTGGCCGGGTCTTGCAGCCGGTGATGCAAATCCCCACCATCCTGAGCCAGCACGCCAACTCGATTGCCGCGTTGGAGGGATTAGAAAAAGTGTACCAATTAGAGACGGACCACCATGGGGTCCCTAGGCCGTTGTTGCCGAGCAGAATCCAGGGTCATTTTTCAATCAAAGACTTGGGCTTCGGATATCCAGGTGGTGAGGCTGCCTTGCAGATACCCGCTCTCCAAATCCGGCCGGGGGAGCGAATTGGCGTGTTGGGTCCCATTGGCTCTGGAAAGTCAACGTTGTTGCGATTGTTGTCAGGGCTGTATCGCGCTCAGATGGGTCAGATCACGCTGGACAACATGGATCTTAAGCAAATCGATCGCACCGTATTGGCCAATCACATGGGCTACTTGCAGCAAGAGCACAGGCTCTTTCAAGGCACCCTAAGAGAGAACCTGCTGGTCGGCATGACGGACCCAGGTGATGACGCGATCAAGGCGGCTTTGGAAAAAAGCGGAATGATTGGCATGGTGATTGCCCATCCCAGAGGCCTTGACTTGCCCATCCATGAAGGTGGCAAAGGCTTGTCCGGTGGCCAAAAGCAACTGGTTGCCTTCACCCGATTGCTGTTGTGCCAGCCCGATGTGTGGTTGCTCGATGAACCCACTGCGTCGATGGACGGCGCACAAGAGACGCTGTGTTTGAAGGCGCTGACTGAAGCCACTCGAGACAAGACGGTGGTGATCGTCACCCATAAGCCGTCGGTCTTGCCCTTGGTGGATCGCATCATTGTGATCGTCGGTGGGCAGATTGTGATGGACGACTCAAAGCAATCGGTTTTAGAAAAGTTGGCGAAGGGTGAAGTGCAAGTGCCCCGCAACCCCGCTGCGCCAAGCGCGCCAGTTCACGAAGGAGTTGTTGCATGACCGCACACGAAGATGAAAATGCATTCGAAGTATTGAGCCAAGCGCAACGCGCTGGCCAATCGCGGTGGGTGTTGCGCAGCATTGCACTGGGTCTGGTCCTGCTGATCGGTTGGTCTATGGTCGCTCAGATCGATCAAACCACCCGCGCACCGGGCCAGGTGATCGCTGCGGCCCGCACGCAAGTGATTCAGGCCCCAGACGGCGGGGTCGTCAAAGCGATCTACGTCAAAGAGGGCGAGATGGTTCGCAAGGGCGACACCCTCGTTCAACTCGAAACAGCGCGCGCGAAAGCGGCTGTTGATGAAGCGAGCGCCAAAGTGGCCGCGCTTCAGATCACCCTGGCAAGGTTGGAGGCCGAGGTCTATGGAAAACCGATGGAGATCGACAGCTCATTGATGAAGTATGAAGACTTTGTTCGCAATCAGCGGGCGCTGTATCAAAAGCGGCGCAAGGCCATTGAGGAGGACATCTCATCTCTTCAAAAAATGCTCGCGCTCGCCCAAACCGAATTAAAAATGAACAGTGCGCTAGAAGCCACGGGAGATGTCAGCCAGACCGATATCTTGAGGCTGCGTCGAACCGTCGCCGACATTGAGGCGCAGATCTCGAACAACCGCAACAAATACTTTCAAGACTCTCAGACTGAAATGACCCGCGCGCAAGAGCAATTGAACACCGAGGTGGAGACGCTTCGGGACCGCACACAAATGTTGGAGCACACGGAACTCACTGCGCCCACTGACGGATTGGTCAAGGCCATTTTCATCACGACAGTAGGCGGCGTCATTCGCCAAGGTGAAACCATGCTCGAACTGGTGCCCACGGCGAGTGACCTGATCGTGGAAGCCAAGGTCAGCACCAAAGACATCGCCTATGTGAAACTGGGTCAAAGCGCCAAGGTCAACTTGGATGCCTACGACTCATCGATATTTGGGGCGATGAATGGCGAGGTATCCTACATCAGCCCTGACACGCTGCAAGAAGACACCGCGCACGGCAAACAGCCTTACTACCGCACGCTGGTGTTGATCAAAGATGCAGAATTCAAGAGTCGCAATACCGAGAACATACAAATTCGACCGGGCATGACGGCATCGGTGTCGATCAAGGCCCGGGAGCGCTCGGTGTTTTCTTACTTGACCAAACCTGTGACCAAAACCATCGACCAAGCTTTGGGAGAGCGCTGAAAGGCCTCGAGGCCTAAAGACGACGCACCGCTGTGCTCAACGAAGCGCAGCGGCGGGTGGCGTTGTCGTACCGCTTAGGCGTCGATGTTGGCTGCGCGCAGCGCGTTGGTTTCAATGAAGTGGCGACGGGGTTCGACTTCATCGCCCATCAGCATGGTGAACACCTTGTCGGCTTCGATGGCATCTTCGATGCGCACTTGCAGCAAGCGACGCACCTCTGGGTCCATCGTGGTCTCCCACAGTTGCTCGGGGTTCATTTCCCCCAGACCCTTGTAACGCTGACGGCTGACAGCAGACTCGGCTTGGCTGAGCAGCCATGCCATGGCTTCGCGGAAGTCAGAGACTTTGGCTGATTTGCTCTTGTCACCCGTACCCCGTGAGACAGTTGCACCGTCGCCAAGCAAATGGCGCAGGCTCGCGCCTGATTTGGCGAGTTTGGCGTAGTCGGCGCCGAGCACAAAATCTTGGGTGATGACACTGGCGCGCTCGTTGCCGTGGTGTTGGCGGGCGATGCGCAGCAGGGGTTTGTCGGTCCGCTCATCAAACTTGGCCTCGACCGTTGCATCGGTCAATGCCGCTTGTAGCGCGGTGGCGCTGCTGGCCGCTGTTTCCATACTCGATAGGTCAAGGTCTACGCCGTTGGAAATGGCGTGCAACGCTTCGACATCCATGAACATCGAAAGCCGCTCGATCGTGAGTTGAACGCCTTGCTGTTGCAAGGCCAGCTCGCTTAAGGCGTCGCCACTGAGGGTGCGAGATTGAGCACCGCCGGTGTGAATCTCGGCATCCTTCAAAGCCACGTGCAGCAAGTAGTCATCGAGTGCGCGCGCGTCTTTCAGGTATTGCTCGTCTTTACCGGATTTGACTTTGTAGAGTGGGGGCTGGGCAATGTAGATATAGCCGCGCTCGACCAACTCTGGCATTTGTCGATAGAAGAAAGTCAACAACAAGGTGCGGATGTGGGCGCCGTCGACGTCCGCATCGGTCATGATGATGATGCGGTGGTAGCGCAGCTTGTCGACATTGAAATCGTCCACACCTGACTTACCGTCAAAGCTGGCGGTTTTGCCAATGCCTGTGCCTAGGGCCGTGATCAGCGTCAAAATCTCGTTGGACGCCAACAGTTTTTCATAGCGGGCTTTTTCGACGTTCAGGATTTTGCCGCGCAGGGGCAAAATGGCCTG
>JBEAPX010000109.1:0-5035 GCA_041164205.1 Pseudomonadota bacterium | reverse complement strand
CTCTCGCGTTTGAAGTGAGATGGATTGACAGTCGGGATGAGATTTTTCCACCTGATGTGCCGTCCAACGTGTATTGCGAGCACAGTGATCCTGTGCAAGCCGCAGTGACTGAATTGGCACCTGGCAGTGCGGTACTGATCATGAGTTTCAGTCACGCTGAGGACTTAGACATCGTGGATGCCTGCCTCGAGCGCCAACGCAGCCACGCTGATCTGCCGTACATCGGCCTCATCGGCAGCAAGACCAAATGGGCTACTTTTCGCCATCGACTAGAGGCTCTCGGGTGGCCATCTGACGCATTGGGCCAAGTGACTTGCCCGATTGGATTGCCGGAAATCACGGGCAAAGAGCCCGAAGTCGTAGCGGCATCTACGGTGGCTCAGTTGCTCATACAGTTGCGCACATCGGCCTAAGCCAGGTGCCCAACTGGCGCGTCAAAACTTTCGCTTGGGGGCGTTGAGTCTTTTAAAAAAACTGTATACACTTTGACGATTGCGTCGTAGCGGTGCCTTGTCTCAAGGCATGATGGTGTGTCCATCCGCGGCGTGCAGACTGCTTACAGGCCCGCGGTGGTGAGCAGGTTGGAGACCCTGATGGAAGCTTATTTGCTCGACTGGGCCAACCTGCTCTTGCGGTGGGTCCACGTGATCACCGCCATTGCTTGGATTGGCTCCTCTTTTTACTTTGTCTTTTTAGACAACAACCTGCTCAAGCCCAATTCCCCCGATCTCTTAGAAAAAGGCGTCGACGGTGCCATGTGGGCCGTGCATGGTGGTGGCTTCTACAACCCCCAAAAGTACATGGTGGCGCCCAAGAAAATACACACCAAGTTGCATTGGTTCTACTGGGAAAGCTACTCGACTTGGCTCAGTGGATTTGCGCTATTCACCGTGCTTTACCTCTGGAATGCGGGTAGTTTTCTAGTCGATAAATCTTTATTCGACTGGAGTCCTGTGGCCGCTGGAAGCGCCGCGATTGGGTTTTTGGTTGCATTCTGGTTGGTTTACGACACGGTTTGCCGAGTCTTTGGGTTCAAGAAAAATGGCGAGTTGATCGTTGCAGCCTTAATGATCGTGACGGTGGCGGCGGCCTCTTGGCTGGCCAACGAGCTCTTTGCCGGGCGCGCGGCCTTTTTGCTGGTCGGGGCCATGATCGCCACGGCCATGAGCGCCAATGTGTTCTTCTGGATCATTCCGGGGCAGCGCAAAGTCGTGGCGGCCATGACTTCAGGCGAAAAATACGACGCCTCGGCGCTGGCGATCCACGGCAAACGCGGCAAGCAGCGCAGCGTGCACAACACCTATTTCACTCTCCCCGTGATCTTTGCCATGCTGTCGAATCACTACAGCTTCTTGTACACGCACGAGCAGCGTTGGGTGATTTTGTTTGGAATGATGTTGGCAGGCGCCTTGATTCGCCAGTTTTTCGTGCAACGCCATGGGTATCACTTGGGGCGTGCCAAGAACCCCATGCCGTTTGCAGTGGTCGGCGTGCTGATGCTGCTGGCACTGATTGTCTGGCTGCGTCCATCGCCTGCGCCTGAGGGCGCGCAGGCGCCTAGCGCGCCAGTCTCTTATGCGCAAATGCGCGCGGTGTTAGACCAACGCTGCGTGTCGTGTCACGGTGCCGCTGTGCAGTTTAAAAATGTGCGTTTAGACAGCGCTGAGCTTGTGAGCAAACACGCGCAAAACATCTACCAGCAAGTGGTCGTGACGCGTCAAATGCCAATGAACAATGCGACAGGCATCACCGACGACGAGCGCGCTTTGGTGGCACGTTGGTTCAAAGAGGGCGCCAGAACGCCGTGATGGGTAGGCCGTCAAGCGGCCCTGGTGACTCGTGAGGTCCTTGGTGGCCCTGTCGCTGCGCGCGGGGGTCATCCCATGTCTTTGTGGCGGGTTTGAAGCCCTGGTTGCGCGATTGAGGGTGTGCCTAGGCTGTTGGCTGATCTCTGCCTTGTGCTCTGCCCTGTGTATCACCTGCCCGTGTACTCGGGCTGCGATGGTTTCCCATTCACCCTAGGTCTTTAAAACGCGTGAGCCTGGTGGGTTCGCCAAACGCGGCGCTCGCACGCAACGACGCATCAGGCCTCACTTGCATACCGCCGATGGGGCGATTGGCCCATGGATGCAATGGTTAACGCGCGCACAGAGGGCAAAAAAACGCCCCTCGAAGGAGGGGCGTTTGAGCTCGTGCGAACGAGCCAGATCGGTTTGATCGATCAGCTGGCTGCGCGATCGGTCGCGTCGCGACCGGGCAGGACAGCGTTCAGCACGATGGACAAGAAAGCTGCAGGGAGCAAGCCGCTGGACAGCAAAATCTTGGCCGTGGGGCCGAGGTGTTGCAGCGCTTCAGGCACTTGCTGCAAGCCCAAACCGAGTGACAGGCTCACTGCAAAAATCAACATGTTGCGATGGTTCCACTGGACTTCAGACAACATCCGAACACCAGAGGCGACGACCATACCGAACATGACGACCACGCCACCGCCCAACACGCTGATAGGCATTGTGGAGATCAGCGCACCAATCTTGGGGATCAGACCGCAGAAGATCAAGAACACAGCTCCGTAAGTCACGATGCGGCGGCTCATCACGCCGGTCATGGCAACCAAGCCGACGTTTTGGCTGAATGACGTATTGGGCAAAGCACCGAACAAGCCCGCCACTGCTGTGCCTAAGCCGTCTGCGAACGTGCCGCCTGAAATCTCGCGGTTGGTGGCTTCACGACCCGCGCCACCCTTGGTGATACCGGAGATATCACCCACGGTTTCCACGGCAGACACGATGGCCATGAAACACATTCCGATGACGATCGCCCAGTTGACTTCCCAACCCCATTTCATCAAGCTTGGGGGCGTGAACCATGCCGCACGGCCAACGTTGCCGAAGTTGACCATGCCCATCATGATGGCGACCACGTAGCCGGCGATCAAACCGAGCAAGACCGCTGCCACAGACAACATGCCGCGGGTGAAGAACTGCAGGAACAAGGTCACAACAATCACCACGCCAGCAACGAACCAGTGGTTTGCACCACCAAAGCCGGGTTTGCCTTTGAGGGGGACGCCGCCTGCGGCGTACTCGATGCCGACTTTGACCAATGCCAAACCGATCATCACGACAATCAGGCCCGTCACCAAGGGGGGCAACAAGTGGCGGATGCGACCGACAAAGGTGCCCAGGAAGAAGTGGAAGATACCGCCAATGAACACGCCCGTCATCAGGCCAGGCATTCCCGCTACGCCAGCGCCAGCGACGGCTGGAATCATGACTGGCAAAAAGGCAAAGCTGGTGCCCTGGACCACTGGCAAGCGTGCGCCGACCGGGCCAAAGCCAATGGTCTGAAACAGCGTGGCAATACCGGCAAAGAGCATCGACATCTGAATCATGTAGATCATGCTGCCGAAGTCAGGTGAGTTGGAGCCAAAGCCAAAACCAGCCGCACCAGCCACGATGATCGCGGGAGTGACGTTGGAGACGAACATAGCCAGCACGTGCTGGATTCCCAGGGGAATCGCTTGTGCGAGAGGTGGGGTGAATTCCGGATCACGCAGTTGCTCTGGCGTGCCGATGCTCGATCGATCCATAGGGATACTCCTGTGAGGTTTGAAACACGGTGAACTGTACACAATCTTGCATGTTTGGGCACCTCGGGAAACCCCTCGTATCGCCGGCGACAGCGAAGGGTTTGCCAACGCTCCCTGTTGTGGTGCGATTCGCCTTTTTGTATTCACTCAATCTGTGCATGACACCCACGAGACGCGGCATCAACGCGGCGTCATTACACTTTGGCGCATGAAATTTCACGCAGTTCACCAAACGATATCCGGACGGGTTGATTCGGCTCGCGCTTACATGCCTTACCCCGATGTGCCAGTCGCCCACGCACCGAGCGGCCCGTTGCATGGCCTGAGGCTCGCGGTCAAGGATGTCTTTCATGTCGCCGGTTATCCGACGAGCATGGGGCAGCCTTGGTTGGCCGCTGCCCTGGGTGTACAACACCACCACGCTCAAGTGGTGTCGACGCTGTTGGCAGCGGGTGCAGCCTTTGCAGGAAAAACCGTCAGCGATGAGATGGCGCTCTCGATGACTGGGCAAAACTTGCACTACGGCGCACCCATCAACGGTGCAGACCCGCACCGCATCGCTGGAGGATCGTCTTCGGGTTCTGCGGCAGCGGTATCCCATGGTCTGGCTGACATCGCTTTAGGAACGGACACGGGTGGGTCCGTGCGTGCGCCCGCCAACCATTGCGGTTTGTGGGGCCTGCGCCCAACGCACGCACGCGTGAGTACCCAAGGGGTATTGCCGCAATCCGATAGCCTAGACACGGTGGGGTGGTTCGCGCGGGATGCCCACATCGGGTGGCAGGTTAGTCAGACACTGATGGGGGCAGATGAGAGCCCATTGCCGAGCGAGCCATCTCAAGTGAAGTGGTTGGTGCCTGAATCGATGTGGCGCCTGAGCGCCGATGTCGCTCGGCCTCACCACGACGCGGCCTGGCAAGCGTTGGTGTCGAACGGGCACGTTCAGGCCCAGGCGTTGCCGGTCGACTGGCGCAGCGCAGACGATGAGTCGCTGTATTGGGCTTTTCGCCGCATTCAAGGGTTCGAGGCTTGGCAGCATTGGGGCGATTTCATGGAGAAAGCCCAGCCGCCACTTGCGCCCAACGTGGCCGAGCGCTTTCAATGGGCTAAAACGGTGCGCGCAGATGACTACCATGGGGCGTTGTTAATGAGAGACAAATTGCGAGCCGAACTCGACGCTTTGCTTGGGCGAGATGGCGTGCTGGTGGTCCCCACCATGCCTGATATCGCTCCGCTTTGCGCAGAGCCTGAGAGCAACCTCGAGGACTATCGCAACCGAGCGATTCGACTGCTGTGCGTGGCGGGTTTGGCAGGGTTGCCTCAGTTGAGTTTGCCTCTGGGTCAGCGCAATGGGGCGCCACTGGGGCTATCGTGGATTGGCCCGAGAGGCAGTGACGTGTCACTTTGCGCCCTGGCAGCCACGATGCTTGGCCAGGGCTGAGTCAG
>JBEAPX010000108.1:0-7464 GCA_041164205.1 Pseudomonadota bacterium | reverse complement strand
GAATGGTGTTCGTGACCACGACTTCGTCCAAGGCTTCACCTTTGTTGATGCGGTCGATGGCTGGGCCTGAGAAAATCGGGTGAGTACAGTAGGCGTAGACGTTTTTGGCACCACGCTCTTTCAGTACTTCGGCCGCTTTGACCAACGTGCCGGCGGTATCGATCATGTCGTCCATGATGACGCAGTTGCGGCCATCGATGTCGCCGATCACGTGCATCACTTCAGAGACATTGGCGCGCGGACGGCGCTTATCAATGATGGCCATATCGCAACCCAGTTGTTTGGCCAGAGCGCGCGCGCGCACCACGCCACCAACATCAGGAGACACGACCAACAGGTCTTCGTAGTTTTTCTGACGCAGATCACCCAGCAGGGCAGGCGACGCGTAAATGTTGTCGACAGGGATATCGAAAAAGCCCTGAATCTGGTCCGCGTGCAAGTCCATGGTCAGCACACGCGACACGCCTACGGCTTGCAACATGTTGGCCACCACTTTGGCGCTGATCGGCACTCGGCTGGAGCGGGGACGGCGATCTTGGCGAGCATACCCAAAGTAGGGGATCACTGCCGATACGCTGGTTGTCGATGCCCGTTTGAGCGCGTCCACCATGATGATGAGTTCCATGAGGTTCTCATTGGTGGGAGCGCACGTCGGCTGAATGATGAACGCGTTGCGCGCACGGACGTTTTGAGTGATTTCAACGGTGACTTCACCGTCAGAGAACCGACCGACGTTGATGCCACCCAAAGAGGTGTTCAAGTGCTCGGCGATCTCTTGGGCAAGTACCGGATTGGCGTTGCCCGTGAATAGCATGAAATCTTGTGAAAGGCTCGCCATGGTGCACTCAGCCGGTAGTTGTCAAAACAAACGCGCCACCGTTTGAGGCGGTGGCGAGGTTAATTTGGCAGGGGAGGAAGGACTCGAACCCTCGCATGCCGGAATCAAAATCCGGTGCCTTAACCAACTTGGCGACTCCCCTACACAGAGTATTAGCCGCAGGCTAATACTCAAAAATCGTCGCAGATTGTATCCTCTGTTTGACCGAGTTTTACGAAACCCAGTGCGCCAGCGGATGCACATCGAGCACGCGGCCCTGGTGGATGACCCAGTCTGCGCGCGCATCTGATACATCAACAGCCCCAGCGTGCACGGAAAACACCGCACTGCCTGAACCTGTCATTCGCGCGGTCAAGTTTTTTTGTTGGAGCCAGTGGATCGCTGCTTGAATGTCAGGACAAACGGCGGCGGCGGGCTCTTGCAAATCGTTTCGACCGAACGAATAGGGCTGCCATTCAATCTGACCAGCAACCCGGTGCTCTGCAAAGTCCAACATTGTAGCAGGATTTGTGTCTCTGGTTAAGAGCGGAGAGCTAAAAATTTCGGCGGTGGACACGCCTGCTGGAGGCTTGACGATGGTGATTCCGGACGCCGGTAAATCTAGGGGGGTCAGTTGTTCCCCGATTCCTTCGACCCAGGCGTTGTACCCGCCGACAAAAAAGGGGACGTCTGCACCCAATTGGGCGGCAACGCCAATCAGTTGGGCGCGAGTTAAATTCAATCCCCAAAGGCGATTGAGGGCTATCAAACACGTGGCCGCATCAGAGGATCCGCCGCCCAAGCCTGCTTGCATGGGTATGCGCTTTTTCAATTCGATGTGAACCCCGCGGGTGCAGCCAGTGACCTGTTGCAGTGCCCGTGCGGCTCGAACCATCAGGTCGTCGTTGGGCAGCTTCACCTGGGCATTGACATCGGTCCGTGACACGCCGTTGGGTCGAATGTGCAGATTGATCTCGTCAAACCAATCGACGAGTGCAAAAACCGATTGCAAAAGATGGTAGCCATCGCTTCGGCGCCCGATCACGTGCAGAAATACATTGATTTTGGCAGGTGCTGGCAGGCCAACGAGACTTGCTGCGCCTTGGCTTGGTGGAGGGTAGGGGGGGCTCATCGTGGGTGGCTCAATGGCTCAAGGCTGGATCAAAATCTTGAGCGTCAAAGGGGGCTTGGGCATCGCACGCTTGGCCGTGACCAATCGGGTTTGGTCGTCGCGGATCAGCTGCTCTACTTCCCAGGAGTCGATCGTGCCAGGCTTGTTTTCGACCCAACGCCACAGTTGCTCCATCCGAATCCCCGAGCCAATCAATGCATTGAGCATCGCATTCGCGCTGGCATAGTCTTTGATGTCGCTGCCTCGTTGAATGCGGGCAGATCCCTCGGACCATGAGGCTTGGGCCAAAGTGGTCCCCAAAGGGCTGATCAGGGTCAGTCGTCCTACCGCATCTGAGCCCTCTAAATGGAACCGAGCCTGCCATGTTTCTGAGCTGGCTTGATGTACCGTTAACGCCAAGCGACCCTCGTAGGCTTTACCGGCCAAACGATTTGCAGGATTGATCTGAGCGCAGCCGACCAATGCCGCAAACAAAATGGCCAGACACACCCGCTGAAAGGGCAGTCCTAGATTTAGGCGTCTGTCGGTGGTAGGGTGCATCGGCCAACGCATGATCAGTGGTCGACGTTGAAGCGATTCATGGTGGTCCGAAGGGTTTCGTTTTCAGCATCTAGTGCTAGGCCTTGGCGCCACGTTGCCTGAGCCAAGTCTTTGCGACCAAGCGCCCACTGGAC
This sequence comes from Pseudomonadota bacterium, assembly GCA_041164205.1. GTDB lineage: Bacteria > Pseudomonadota > Gammaproteobacteria > Burkholderiales > Burkholderiaceae_C > RS62. The sequence goes on along the minus strand of JBEAPX010000108.1, from coordinate 4,841 downwards.
CTCGCCAAGGTGGGCCGCGATTTCGGCATCAGCCCGAGACAGCCAAGCTTGCGTCAATACTTTTTCGGCCTCGGCATGGTTGCCCAGTCTAAAAAGCACCCACCCCCAGCTGTCCATCACAAATGGATCGTTGGGCACCATGCGCAAAGCTTCTTGAATCAGTGCCTTGGCTTCATCCAGTCGAACGCCACGGTCAGCGAATGAATACCCGAGCGCATTTCGAGCTTGGTGATCTTCGGGCGCCAGCACCATGTGTTGTCTCATCAAGCGCTCCATCTCTGCGTAACGCTGGAGTCGCTCAGCGACCATGCCTTGTGAATAGACCCAATCGGCGTCATCAGGGTACTTGAGGCTGGCGTCGCCAAGCAAGTTATAAGCTTGCTCCCATCTGTCGTGATCTTTAAGCAGTTGAACCCGCATCCACATCAAACGCTTTTCCGCGCGCAGGTCAGAGGTGATTTGGCTGGTCATGATTCGATTGACTTCAGCCCATTGGCCTTGTGACGCGAGGATGCTGGCTCGGCGGAAAGCCAGTATCAGGGGATCTGCATCTTCATCGGCTCGGGCAAGCCATGCCTCGGCGTCGGCCCATTTTTTTTGCTTCTGTGCTATCTCGGCAAGCAACAAAACCGCTGTGTTCCGGTCTTTTTGTGCCGCAGCATTGGGGCTGCCCGCATCGGACTCGGTGAGGTCAACGACGCGTTGTGCCTGGGCCTCGGCTTTGGACCATCGCCTTTGTTCGACGTTGAGCGTGGCCATGAGCAACAACGCCGTGCTGTCTAACTGAGGGCTTGATTCAACGGCTTCCAACGCATCTAAGGCTTGCTGGTTTTGATTGATTTGCGTGAGCGCGCGGGCGAAGTAATAGCGCACACGCAAGTCCGCATCGGGTGCACGCAAATAGGCTTCGATGTTGGGTTGAAGCGACCATTCACCTGTGTCCAACAGCGCAACTGCCAAGGTCAATCCGAGCAAGTTGTTGGGGTCGAGTTGCAGGGCAGAGCGCGCACGCTTTAAAGCTGTGGCGTGATCGCCGTATTGAAGCGCCGTAGCCCCCAAGATCGCGCTGGCCGATGCGGCTCGAACGGGATCCTTCAGGAGGGGCTCCATGGCCTGGGTCACAATCGGCGCCCGAGACTGAGGGTCACGCACGCGGTCGAGCAAGCGGGGCAGAGTGGCGCCCAACTCGGTCAGCTCGCTAGGAGACAAGAGCTTGACGAGACGAGCCAGTGTGTCAGATGCTTCGTCTGTCTTCTGAAGCATCAACTCCAAACCGAATTTTTGCTGAACCGCTTCTTTGGACCCAGGAAAGTCTTTTTGCCACTCGTCTAAGGCCTGCAGAGCCGATGCACCTGAGCGCGCTTGGAGCGCGATTTGCGCGGCACGCTCATAGAGGGCGGGCTCCTGTGCGGTTTGAGCCCCTTTCAACATCATTCCGAACGCCAAGTCGTAGACGCCACTGGATGCGGCGATCTCCCCCACCAAGATGCGGTACATCAGCGGCGCATCCATGGTTGAATTCATCACGGCAGGTTCCGCTTTCGATTGAGGTGGTCCAGCCACGCTGCTGCAAGCACTCAATGCCAGCAGCAATGGCCCCAGCAACCTGCGGGTCGAGAAGAAGTGATTGGGTGTTTCCATGTATGCCGCATGATAATGCTTGCCGTCTATCCCTGCCGTTCGAATGCCTGTTCACCATGCCTGAATTACCCGAAGTCGAAGTCACCCGCATTGGCATGGAGCGTGCCGTGGTGGGGCAGCACATTCGCAGCGCGGCCCAAGGTAAGCCGCTGCGCTGGCCGTTAGGTGCTGATGTGGGCGTATTGACGGGGCAGCGAATTCTCGGGCTGCGCCGGCGCGGTAAGTACGTGCTCATGGATTTGGACCGAGGAGTCCTGCTTTGGCACTTGGGCATGTCGGGCAGCATTCAGATACTCAACACACCTGAGCCACGTGGTCCGCATGACCATTTTGACTTGCAGTGCGAGACGGTGACTTTGCGTTTGCACGACCCAAGGCGATTTGGGGCGGTGGTTTATGCCGTGAGCGAGTCAGCCGCTGAGGCGACCAAACTGTTGCAGCATTTGGGCGTTGAGCCCCTGACAGAGGCCTTCAATGGCTCGGATTTTCATGCCAGTCTTAGGCATAAAAAGGCGTCCATCAAGCAAGTCCTGTTGAGCGGCGAGCTGGTCGTTGGGGTCGGTAACATCTATGCGAGTGAGGCCCTCTTCAGGGCAGGCATTCATCCAATGCGCGCGGCAAACCGGATTTCGCGTGCCCGAGTGGACCGCTTGGTGGAGGCCATCAAAGGCGTGCTCACACGGGCCATTGCGGCCGGTGGCAGCAGCCTGAAGGACTTTCGGCACGCGGATGGTGAGTTGGGCTACTTCCAACTTGAGACTCGGGTCTACGACCGCAATGGGTTGCCATGTTTCGTGTGTGATGAGCCCATCAAGCGAATCGTTCAAGGTCAGCGGGCCACGTATTACTGCAAGCAATGCCAAACGTGACCACTCCCTCCACTACGCCATTCCCCGACCCACCGAGTGACGCCGAACTGGCTGCATTTTCCCAAGCACTTGTCGCGTGGCAAAAGAAATGTGGACGCCATGATTTGCCTTGGCAGCAGAGCAAGGACGCTTATCGCGTGTGGTTGTCTGAAATCATGTTGCAACAGACGCAAGTGGTCACGGTCAAAGACTATTACCAGCGCTTTTTGAGCCAACTTCCGACAGTGGAGGCACTCGCCAATGCGCCCTCAGAGCAAGTCATGGCACTGTGGGCTGGCTTGGGCTACTACAGCCGAGCGCGCAACTTGCATAAATGTGCGCAGCAGGTCATGTCGGACTGGCAAGGAGAATTCCCCAGAACGGCCAAAGAGTTGGAAACTCTGAGCGGTATCGGTCCATCCACTGCGGCGGCGATCGCATCGACCTGTTTTGAAGAACGCGTGGCGATTTTGGATGGCAACGTCAAGCGGGTGTTGGCCAGGTGGTTGGGTTTGGATGCGGACATCGGAGATGCCGCCAGTGTGCGGTGGCTCGCAAACGTGGCGCAGCAATTGGCTGACAGCGTAGGTAGCCAACGAGATATGCCGGTGTTCACTCAGGGACTGATGGATTTAGGGGCGACTGTGTGTAAGCCCAAGCAGCCGGAATGCGATCGCTGTCCGATGATGAGCAATTGCAGGGCGCTGGCGACGGGAAGGCAACTCGAGTTGCCCGTGAAGCGCAGCAGGGTGAAGCGCCAAACTCAGCGGTGGTGGCTTGCATTTGTCTGCAACCAGCAGGGTGAGTGGGCGTGGGGCCAGCGCCCAGCGCGTGGCATTTGGTCTGGCTTGCACACGCCTCTCATTTTTGAAGAGGAAGCAGTCCTGCGAGATTGGCTCGCGCAATATGCGCGCGATTGTGACCACTGGCCCATGGTGAAACACGTGCTGACGCACAGGGATCTATTCCTCTATCCGGTGGTTGCGCAACTGAAACCCAAAGCCTGTCCACCCTTGGGTGCTGTTGAGTGGCTTGCGCCGGACGACGCAGCGGCATTGGGGATGCCGGCGCCGATCGTCAAGTTGTGGCGTCAGGTGTCTCGTTGATGCCCAACATTCTGTGGCGAATGTGTGTCGGCCACTTCAATTTGTAATGTGAGGCCAAGCGCTCCACCAGATACACAGACCGGTGTTGCCCGCCCGTGCACCCGATGGCCACTGTGACGTAGCTGCGATGGTTTTCACGCATCTGGGGCAACCAGTGATCTAAAAACGACGTGATGTGTCCCAGCATCTCAGCCATCGGCGGCTGCATTTTAAAAAACGCGATCACCGGTTGATCGCGGCCCGTGAGGGCGCGCAGCTCAGGCTCGTAATGCGGGTTAGGCAGCATCCTGGCATCAAAGACAAAATCGGCGTCCATCGGTAAGCCGCGTTTGAACGCAAACGATTCAAAGACCAAAGTCAGTTGATCCAATCGAATGGTCAATAGGGCGTTGATTTGACTATGCAATTCCGCAGGTTTGAGATGGCTGGTGTCAATCACCAAAGCTTCATCCCTCAATGGGGCGAGCAATTCACGTTCATCGCGGATGGCTTCAATCAGCGCCTTGCGCGCGTCATTTGAGCCGCTTTTGCGAGAGAGGGGGTGCTGTCGCCTTGTCTCGGAAAAGCGTCTGATCAGTACTTCGTTCAGGGATTCGAGATAGACGACACGGCATTGCACACCCAAAGTGCGCAGTTTCATCAATTGATCGGGCAAGGCAGGCAGAGACTTCGAGCTTCTCACATCGATGGCCACAGCAATGCGGTCCACGTTGTTCCGGGCTTGAAGCTCAACCAGCGACTGCAACAGCTCGGGCGGCAAGTTGTCGACGCAAAAATAACCCGCATCTTCCAAAGCAGCGACCGCGACTGATTTGCCCGAGCCAGAGATCCCGGTAATCAGTATCAGCTCAATGTGTGTCATGGACTGGGTCATGCGGCCAACATTTCTTTGGCGTGGGCCATGACGGTTGGAGAGTTTGAATCGCCCCCCAGCATTCGGGCGATTTCAACCACACGATCATGATCCGAAAGTGCTGCGATGCGGCTGGTCGTCACGCCATCGAGCGTGCCCTTTTCAACCTTGAAGTGGTGGTGTGCGGTAGCCGCGACAGGCGCCAAGTGGGTGATGGCGAGCACCTGACGGTCCGCGCCAAGTTGGCGCATGAGTTGCCCTACGGTGTGGGAAACTTTGCCGCCGATGCCTGCATCGACCTCGTCAAAAATCAGCGTACCCGCGGCGCCTAATCGGCTGGTGCATACCGCGACGGCCAGTGCGATGCGTGACAGCTCACCACCAGACGCCACT
>JBEAPX010000107.1:0-15714 GCA_041164205.1 Pseudomonadota bacterium | reverse complement strand
ATTTTTTGCAAAATTTGGGCAAGGGGATGCCCGCTCATACAGCGGGCGCAGCGGGATGGGTCGCGCCGACATTGAACGTGGAAGATTTGGACAAACGGATTCAAGAGCTCAAGGCTGTTCAGTACTGGCTGGAGCAAAACGCACGGATGCTGAGTGCGACCATTCAGGCGCTCGAGGTCCAAAAAATGACCTTGTCGACCTTGAAGACCATGAATGTTCATGTCGACGAGTTGGCGCAAGCCATGAAAGTGAAGCCCGAAGATTTCATGAACCATTGGTCTCAATCGGTCGCCCCCGATGCCCCAGGTGTTGGTGCTGAGGAGCCAGCTCATGGGAGGGCGTCAAACGCGCCTAAAAAGGCCGGTCGCGCCAGGGCAAAGGCCGGATCAGCCGGGAGCAATGGCTCCGAACCTTTGCAGTGGTGGGATGCGGTGAGTCAACAGTTCCAGGAAATCGCGCAAACCGCAGCGAAGGATTGGCAACAACACGCCGCCAAAGCGCAGGAGCACTTGCACACGGCCCGCGACAAGGCGCCAGATCCAAAGCCCAAGGCGCGCAAAAGAACCGCAGCCGCCAGCCCCAAAGCAGGGTCCAAACGCAGCCCCAAGGCGAGCTAAAAGGGACGCATCTGGCGCCGTCGGTGTTTTCCCTAGACTGATGTGTCGCCTTCTGGAGTGCTACGATATCGCCCAAGCTCGCTGGTTGAGCTACCTAAGACTAAATTTAAACGGAGAACGCAATGAAGAAGAGTTTGACGATCGCTGCACTGGCAGCATCTTTGGTTGTCGGCGCGCACGCCGCCGAGACCATCAAAGTGGGTGTGGCGCTGGGCTTCACCGGTCCTGCGGAATCATTGGCCCCAGCCATGGCTGCTGGCGCTGAATTGGCAATGAAAGAAGTCAGTGATTCCGGCGCGTTGTTGGGTGGCACCAAAGTGGTCCCCGTGCGCGGTGACTCGACCTGTATTGACGCTGCCGCTGCCACAGCGACTGCCGAGCGCTTGGTGTCCTCCGAGAAGGTCAAGGCCATCATCGGCGGCCTGTGCTCAGGTGCAACCACTGCAATGCTGAAAAACGTGGCATTGCCCAAAGGCGTGCTGCTGTTCAGCCCCTCTGCGACCTCGCCTGCGTTGACCACGATTCCTGACAATGAGTTCTTCTTCCGTGCATCTCCATCTGACGCACGTCAAGGTCAAATCATTGCCGACATGTTGATGGAAAAAGGCGTCAAAAAAGCCGCGCTGACCTACACCAACAACGACTACGGCAAGGGTTTGGCTGACTCCATCAAGACCAACTTTGAAGCCAAGGGTGGCAAGGTCACCATCTACGCATCGCACGAAGATGGCAAAGGTGACTACACCGCTGAAGTCGGCGCGCTGGCGTCTGCTGGTGGTGACATCCTGATCGTTGTGGGTTATTTGGACCAAGGCGGACGCGGCATCATCCGCAGCTCTTTGGACACCGGTGCTTTCTCGACGTTCTTCTTGCCTGACGCCATGATCGGTGAGAGCCTGACCGCTGCGATTGGTGCAGGCCTGAACGGCTCCTACGGTGTTGTCCCAGGGACCGACAGCCCAGGTGCTGCCAAGTACGACGAGCTGACCAAAAAGGCCGGTTTCAAGAACGGTCCTTATTCTCCTGAGTCCTATGACGCGGCAGCGCTGACCCTCTTGGCCATGCAAGCCGCCAAGTCAACTGACAGCAACAAAGTCAAGATGAAAGTGCGTGACGTGGCCAATGCCCCAGGCGTAAAGATCTACCCAGGCGAATTGGCCAAGGGCCTGAAGCTGCTGGCTGAAGGCAAAGACATCGATTACGTCGGCGCGACTGCAGTGGAGTTGATTGGTCCCGGCGAAAGCGCTGGTAACTACCGCACCGTGCAAGTCAAGGGCGGCAAGTTCGAGACCACCGGCTATCGTTGATTGCCCGCACTTTCCTGTGTGAACTGAGGCAGGTCAGGACACCCCTGACTTGCCCAGAGTTTTACCCACAACGGCCCTTGCCAGAAGCCAGGGCCGTTTCTTATTTTCACGATGGCGCACAGTCGCCTAGTGCTACACATCATGATTGAAGTCAAAAACCTCAAGATGTATTTCGGTGGCATCCATGCTGTCGATGATGTGTCTGTGACGATTCAAACGGGGCGCATTACCGGTTTGATCGGCCCCAACGGTGCTGGCAAATCGACCTTGTTCAATGTCATTGCCGGGCATTACAAACCGACCTCGGGCCAAGTTCTTCTCGACGGAGAGGACATCACGGGCTTGCCTCCACACGAATTGTTCGCCAAGGGGATGCTGCGAACCTTCCAAATTGCCCATGAATTTTCGACGCTCACGGTGCGCGAAAATTTGATGATGGTGCCCCCGCGTCAAACCGGTGAGTCTTTATTGGGTGCCTGGCTGCAGCCGACGCGCGTGAAGGCCGAAGAAGAAGAGGTGCGCGCCAAAGCCAACGATGTGATTGAGTTTCTTGAAATTGGTCACGTGGCTGATGAGTTGGCGGGCAATTTATCGGGTGGCCAGAAAAAACTTTTGGAATTGGGTCGCACGATGATGACCGACGCCAAGATTGTCTTTTTGGATGAGGTGGGGGCTGGGGTCAACCGGACTTTGCTCAACACTTTGGGCGATGCCATCATCCGACTCAATCAAGAGCGGGGCTACACCTTCTGCATGGTGGAACACGACATGGATTTCATCGGGCGTTTGTGCGACCCTGTCATCGTCATGGCCGAGGGGCACGTGCTAGCCGAAGGCTCTGCACAAGAAGTGATGGCCAACGAACAAGTCATCGAGGCCTATTTGGGCCGAGGCCTGAAGAACAAATAGGGGGCGCCAAATGAGCTTTTTAATTGGCGAAAACATGACCGGTGGTTACGGCGGTGCAGATATTTTGCACGGCTGCACCATCGCAGTAGAAAAAGGCGAGATTGCCGTCATCGTTGGGCCCAATGGCGCTGGCAAGTCCACTGCCATGAAGGCCATCTTTGGAATGCTGAACGTGCGTCAAGGGAGTGTGCGCATGGACGGCGAGGACATCACTCGTTTGTCGCCGCAAGATCGGGTGAAAAAAGGTATGGGTTTCGTGCCGCAAACCCACAATGTGTTTACTTCGATGTCGGTCGAAGAGAACCTGGAGATGGGGGCCTTCATTCGGCAGGATGATTTCAAGGACACGATGGAGCAGGTTTATGAGCTGTTCCCGATCTTGAAAGAAAAGCGCAAGCAGCCCGCGGGACAACTCTCAGGCGGCCAGCGCCAGCAAGTCGCGGTGGGACGTGCCCTGATGACTCAACCCAAAGTATTGATGCTGGATGAGCCAACGGCGGGCGTGTCGCCCATTGTGATGGATGAATTATTTGATCGCATCATCGAGATCGCCCGTACAGGCATTGCGATTTTGATGGTGGAGCAAAACGCCAAACAAGCCCTCAACATCGCTGACAAAGGCTATGTTTTGGTACAGGGTGCCAACCGATTCACCGACACCGGAGCTGCCTTGATGGCAGACCCGGAAGTCCGACGCACATTCTTGGGAGGCTGAAATGGAAGACATCCTCAACAGCTTCATTTTGTTGATGAACTTTGTCATCATCCCCGCCACGGCCTACGGGAGCCAACTGGCATTGGGTGCGCTGGGTGTGACCTTGGTTTATGGGATTTTGCGATTTTCGAACTTCGCCCACGGCGACACCATGGCGTTTGGCACGATGGTCACGATTTTGGTGACTTGGTGGCTGCAGTCCAAAGGGGTGAGTTTCGGCGTCTTGCCCACGGCTTTGCTGGCCTTGCCTTTTGCTGTGGTGGCAACCATGGCATTGGTGTGGGTCACCGATAAGTGGGTCTACCAATATCACCGCAAGATGAGGGCGCCGCCTGTCGTGTTTTTGATTTCCTCGATCGGCGTCATGTTCATCATGAACGGCTTGGTGCGATTCATCATTGGCACGGGTGACCAGCGTTTCGGTGATGGCACGCGCTTCATCGTTGGTGCGTTGGAATTCAGGCAAATGACGGGTTTGGCAGAAGGGCTGGCTTTCAAAACATCCCAGGCGCTGACGATCGTCACGGCGGTGATTGTCGTGGTGGCCTTGTTCTGGTTCTTGGAGCGCACTCGGGCCGGCAAATCCATGCGAGCCTTCTCTGACAACGAGGACTTGGCGCTGCTATCCGGCATCAACCCCGAGCGGGTCGTGATGATCACTTGGATGATCTCGGCCACGTTGGCCACCATCGCTGGCGTGCTTTACGGGTTGGACAAAGGATTCAAGCCGTTCACATATATGCAGTTGTTGTTGCCCATATTTGCCTCCGCGATCGTCGGTGGTTTAGGCAACCCCTTGGGGGCCATTGCAGGCGGCTTCGTGATCGCCTTCTCTGAAGTCACGGTCACTTACGCCTACAAAAAATTCCTCACCTACTGGGTGCCAGAAGCTTGGGCCCCCGACGGCTTGGTCCAATTGCTGTCAACCGACTATAAATTTGCGGTGTCGTTTGTGATTTTGGTTTTGGTGCTGCTGTTGCGACCCACCGGTATTTTTGCGGGGAAATCGGTATGACCCAACGTACTACTATCCAAGCCGTCTGGCTGTTTGGCGTGATTGCGTCTGCATTGATCGCTGTGGGAATGATCCAAAGTTGGTCTTTGGCTTTGACCATCCTGAATTACTGTTTGATTGCCGCGATCATGTCCTTGGGACTCAACGTGCAGTGGGGTTACGCCGGTTTGTTCAACGTCGGCTTGATGGGCTTTGCCGCGCTGGGAGGCATTGCTGGCGTACTGGTGTCCATGAAGCCTGTCGCGCCCGCTTGGTCGGCTGGTGGCGCTGGCATTGGACTGGCGCTGCTGGTGCTCGTGGTCACTGTCGTCGCTGCTGTGTTGGCCCATCGGCGCTTGGCGAAAGGTGCGATGCGACGCAACGCCATGATCGCCATCATTGTGGTGGGGTTCTTCACGTTCCGAGCGGTGTTCGATCCCGCAGTGGAAGCCATTGAATCTGTGAACCCTGCACAGACCGGTTTTCTGGGTGGCTTGGGCTTGCCGATTGTGCTGGCCTGGGTGGTGGGCGGAATGCTGGCGGCCGCTGTGGCGTGGGTGATCGGGAAAATCACACTCGGCCTGCGGTCTGATTATTTGGCGATTGCCACCTTAGGTATTTCCGAAATCATCATTGCCGTCTTGAAAAACGAAGAGTGGCTGACCCGGGGGGTGAAGAACGTCAACGGTCTGCCACGCCCAGTCCCTTATGAAGTGGACTTGCAGGCTGCGGTCTGGGTGCAAGAGTGGGCGGCCCGGTTGGGGGTGTCGGTGCAAGACTTTTCATCCATATACGTCAAGCTGTTGTACGCCGGTATGGCGATCGCTATTTTGGCGTTGTTGATGTGGCTGGCGCAGACGGCGCTGCGCTCTCCATGGGGACGCATGATGCGGGCGATACGTGACAACGAAGCCGCCGCTGAAGCCATGGGCAAGCACGTCACAGGTCGCCATCTGCAAGTATTCGTCTTGGGCTCTGCGATTGTTGGACTGGCGGGCGCCATGATGACGACCATGGATGGTCAGTTCACGCCGACCTCATACAACCCGTTGCGATTCACGTTTTTGATTTGGGTGATGGTGATTGTCGGAGGCTCGGGCAATAACTTAGGCTCCATATTGGGTGGCTTTTTGATTTGGTTTTTCTGGGTCGAAGCGGAGCCGATTGGCCATTGGTTGCTCAGCACCGTCACCTCGGGGATGGACCCTAACCACCCGTGGCGCGAGCAGTTGTTGGACAGCGCGGCACATATGCGCTTGATCACGATGGGTCTGATTTTATTGGTCACGCTGCGTTTCAGGCCGCGCGGCTTGCTCCCTGAATCGAACCAACGTGCTCGATCAGGCCACTGAAGCCATTGGGCACTCGGTGCGCTGCTGCGGGATGCAGCGCACCGGGCGCGTCAAGCGCTATGCTGAATCAGCAACTCAGAGTGACGTGAGTCAAACACCGCGCGAGCGATTGGCGTAAAAAGTACGCACAAACGTGCCCAAGGTTCCCGCATCGAGCGCATCTCGAACCTCTTGCATCAGGTTGAGGTAGTAATGCAAATTGTGAATGCTGGCCAACATCGGGCCCAGCATTTCACCGCAGCGGTCTAAGTGGTGCAGATAGGCTCGAGAAAAGCCACCGACCACTGTGCCGTCAGCGCGCGTTTCGCCTTGACACGCGTAGCAGGTGCAAGTCTCATCGATCGGACGCTCGTCTAGCTTGTGCTTGGCATTGCGAATCTTCAAGTCACCAAACCGCGTGAACATATGGCCGTTTCGCGCGTTGCGAGTGGGCATCACGCAATCGAACATATCAATGCCGCTCAGGACGCCTTCCACCAAGTCTTCCGGGGTGCCGACCCCCATCAAGTAGCGAGGTTTGTGGCTGGGCAGTTTGGGGCCGATGTGGCGCAGCACGCGCAACATGTCCTCTTTCGGCTCGCCTACGCTGACACCGCCGACGGCGAGGCCAGGGGTATCAAGCTCATTCAGTCCAGCCAGAGACTCCTCTCGCAAATGCTCGAACATACCACCCTGAACGATGCCGAAAAGCGCATTGGGATTGTTCAACCGCAGGAACTCATCCTGGCTGCGCTTGGCCCACCGAAGGCTCATTTCCATGGAGGCGCGCGCTTGCGCTTCGGTCGTCAGTTGCCCCTTGGTCTTCTTTTCGACCGACAGGTATGGTGTGCACTCGTCCAACTGCATCACGATGTCTGAATTCAGGACGGTTTGGATTTGCATACTGATTTCAGGGCTCAGGAACAGCTTGTCGCCGTTGATGGGGGAGGCGAAGTGCACCCCCTCTTCGGTGATCTTGCGCATATCACCTAGAGACCAGACTTGAAAGCCACCCGAGTCGGTCAGGATGGGTTTATGCCATTGCTCAAAACCATGCAGGCCCTTGAACTCCCGGATCACCTCCAAGCCGGGCCGCAGCCACAGATGAAACGTGTTGCCCAGAATGATTTGCGCATTCATGTCGTGCAGACTGCGCGGCATCACGCCCTTGACTGTGCCATACGTGCCGACCGGCATGAATATCGGTGTTTGAACCACACCGTGGTTCAGCGTGAGCTCGCCGCGGCGAGCGTGCGAGCCTAGATACGAGCCAGCAGGATCGTCTCTCGGTGGATCGGTTTGGAGGATGTTGAATGTCAGCATGGATGGATTGTCGTTGAATCGGCGTCTGCTCGTTGATCACCCTCCGGTCTTTCGGGTGAGCCACATGGCATCGCCGTAGCTGAAGAAGCGATAGCGACTGGCGATGGCGTGGGCATACAGGCGGTGCATATGCGAATGCCCGGTGAACGCGCTCACGAGCATCAGCAGGGTGGACTTGGGCAAGTGAAAGTTTGTGATCAGAGCGTCGATGTGATGAAACCGGTAGCCAGGCTTGATGAAAATTTGCGTGTCGCCTTCAGTGCGCCCTGAGGTGGCCCACGACTCCAGTGTGCGAACAGTCGTCGTGCCCACCGCGATCACGCGCCCACCCCGTGCTTTGCAATCGGCAATGGCTTGCGCCGTTGACTCTGGCACGTGGTACCACTCGGAGTGCATATGGTGGTCATCCAGTGACTCGCCCTTGACTGGCGCAAATGTGCCCGCGCCCACGTGCAGGGTGACATTGGCAATCGCCACACCTTGGCCTTGGATCTGCGCCAATAGGGCCTCATCAAAATGCAAAGCTGCGGTGGGTGCGGCCACGGCGCCTGGGTGTTTGGCGAACACCGTCTGGTAGCGCTGAATATCCTCTTCCTCGTCCCCGTGGGTGATGTAGGGGGGAAGCGGAACGTGCCCGTACTGGTCCATGAGTTGGTAGGCGTCCGAACTGAATCGAAACTGGAACAGTCGACCTTGTTCATCTGGCCAGCGACCCACCACCTCGGCGACAAAACCACGCTCTGGATGGGCCGCCTCATAGCCTGCCATGGCAATGAGGCTTCCTGGGGCTGGCTTGCGGCTGACTTTGATATGACCGACCACGTCTCGAGCGGACTCCCCAGGAGAGGCGCTGAGCACCCGTTCTACCAAGATTTCGACTTGGCCGCCGCTGGGCTTTTGCCCGAACAGGCGCGCTTTGATGACTTTGGTGTCGTTGAATACGAGCAGGTCTCCAGCGCGCAGGAGCTTGGGTAAATCTCGAAAGTGCAGGTCTTCTGGGTGGTCGCCTTCGCCATTGAGCAGCCGAGAGGCCGTGCGCTGCGGGGCAGGGTGCTGGGCAATCAAGTCCGGGTCGAGTTGGAAGTCAAAGTCGCTGAGTTGGTAGTGGATCTGAGACATAAGCGCTGGAGTCTGTTTGGATTGAATTGTCTCTCAAGCCGGTGCTGAATTTCGTTCACAATCATCGCCATGCCCAAGTCGGCCCTTCAACCCTCCGAGAGCGCCACCAAGCGCGCCAGCCCCGCCAAGTTGGCGATGGATCGCATGGGCCTGCGTCGCCCAGTGGATCTGGCATTGCACATCCCTTTTCGCTATGAGGACGAAACGCAGGTGCAACGATTGGCACCTGAACTCTCAGGACAAGCGATTCAATTCATCGGCGTGGTGATGCGATGTGAAGTCGGATTTCGCCCACGCCGGCAATTGCAGGTGACGGTTCAGGATGGTGAACACAAGTGTTTGCTGCGGTTTTTCAATTTCTACGGCAACCAGCAAAAAATGATGGCTGTGGGCAGCGCCTTGCGCATCCGAGGCGACCTCAAGGGCAGTTTCTTCGGCTTGGAAATGGTCCACCCCACGGTCAAGCCAGCTACAGAGCCCGTGCCACAAGCGCTCACTCCCGTTTATCCAACCACTGCCGGATTGCCTCAGGCGTATTTGCGCAAAGCCATACTTAGCGGACTGAACCGCTGCCAATGGCCGCGCACCGTGCCCTCTGAGTGTTGGGCGCGTTTGGGTGTGGGCGAGGAATGGAGCTTGGACCGTTCGTTGCAGTATTTGCACCAACCACCACCTGACAGCCGCGTCGCGGAAATCGAAGACCGATCTCACCCCGCTTGGCAGCGTCTCAAGGCGGAGGAGCTGCTGGCACAGCAGCTTGCCCAGTGGCGAGCCCGTCAACAGCGCGATGCTCAAACTTCCCCTCGATTGAAGGCGCCACAGGGAGCCTTGAGCCAGGCGTTGCTCGAACAATTGCCGTTCTCGCTCACCCAGGCTCAGCAGAGAGTCGTTCGCGAAATTGCGGATGACATTGCCTTGGCGATTCCGATGAATCGGCTCCTCCAAGGCGATGTGGGCGCAGGCAAAACCATTGTGGCAGCCCTAGCCGCTTGTATTTGCATTGAGGCCGGTTGGCAATGCGCGCTGATGGCGCCGACCGAAATACTGGCGGAGCAACACTTTCAGAAAATGTTGCAATGGCTTGCCCCCGTTTTGCAAAGCAGAGGCCTTCGGGTTGCGTGGTTGGTGGGGGCCCAAAAAAAGAAGGAGCGCGAAGCCATGTTGGCGGCCGTGGCGAGTGGCGAGGCGGCTTTGGTGGTGGGGACCCACGCGCTGATTCAAGACAGTGTGGCGTTTCAACGTCTGGCGTTGGTCATTGTGGACGAGCAGCATCGGTTTGGTGTGGAGCAGCGCCTGACATTGCGACGCAAATTGAGCCAGAAAAAAGCGGGGGAGGTTCAGGCGCAGGAGCCGCACATGTTGATGATGACGGCCACCCCCATTCCACGCACCCTCGCGATGACTTTGTACGCTGATTTAGATGTCTCGGTATTGGATGAATTGCCGCCGGGACGCACGCCTGTGGTGACGCGTGCCATCGCCAATAGCCGCCGCGAGGAGGTGATGCAACGCATCGTCAAGCAAGTGGAGTCGGGTCGCCAAGCCTATTGGGTGTGCCCCTTGATCGAGGACAGTGAAGCGTTGGATTTGCAAAGCGCAACGGAGGCTTACGCGCAGGTTTGTCAGGCTTTGGGGCAGCCGCCGTGTGACTCGGTTTTGAGCGCCGAGAAGCCGCCTATGGCCGCGTTGCTCCATGCCCGGCTCTCTGGGGCTGAGAAGAAGGCCATCATGGCGGCCTTTGTTGCGGGTCAGATTGGCGTATTGGTTAGCACGACCGTCATCGAAGTCGGTGTAGATGTACCGAATGCCTCACTGATGGTGATTGAGCACGCTGAGCGATTTGGATTGAGTCAGTTGCACCAATTGCGAGGAAGAGTCGGGCGTGGCACACAGGCATCAGCGTGTGTGTTGTTGTACGGCGGCCCGTTGGGGCCGATTGCAAAACAGCGATTGCAGGCCATGGTTCAAAGCAATGATGGATTTGAATTGGCTCGCATTGATTTGGCATTGCGTGGCCCTGGTGAATTTCTCGGGGCACGTCAGTCGGGCGCTGCACTGCTGAGGTTTGCAGACATTCAAGAAGACGAAGCCTTGATTGATTGGGCCCGCGAGGAGGCCCCAGTCATTTGGACCCATTGGCCCGAAATGGCGCAAGCGCACATTGATTTGTGGATGGGGTCAAAATCGGACTTCTTGAAAGCGTGATTCGATGACTTTGACTGAACTGAAATACATCGTGGCCGTGGCCCGCGAGCGCCATTTTGGCAAGGCGGCAGAGAGTTGCCATGTGTCACAGCCGACGTTGTCGGTCGCGATCAAAAAGCTAGAGGATGAGTTGGGGGTCATGCTGTTTGAGCGCCAGGCCAGCGATCTGACGGTGACACCGCTTGGCGACGAGATCATTCGCCAAGCTCAGGTCGTGCTGGAGCAAGCCCAGGGCATCAAAGAAATTGCCAAGCGCGGGCAAGACCCCTTGGCTGGCCCGCTGCGCCTTGGCGTGATTTACACCATCGCACCCTACTTATTGCCAGACCTTGTGCGCAAAGTGATCGAGCGCACGCCGCAAATGCCTTTGATGTTGCAGGAGAACTTCACGGTTCGGTTGTTGGAGCAGTTGCGGCTGGGAGAGATTGATTGCGCGATTTTGGCCGAGCCCTTTCCCTCCCATCAGCTGGCGACAGTGCCGTTGTATGACGAACCGTTTTGGGCTGCTGTTCCGGCTCAGCACACGCTCGCCAAGCACAGTACCGTGCACGCCGACCTCTTGAAAAAGGAGACGATGCTGCTGCTTGCCAATGGCCATTGCTTTCGCGATCACGTGCTGGAGGTCTGTCCGGAGTTTGGTCGCTTTGCAGCAGGCAGTGAGGGCATCAGTCGGGGCTTTGAGGGGTCCTCATTAGAAACAATCAAACACATGGTGGCCGCTGGTATGGGGGTCACGCTGGTGCCCCGTTTGTCTGTGCCCCCATCCAGTGTCGGCGCGCCACCTAGCCAGGCCGCGCCCGCGATGGACCCCGCCTTGTCCCACTGGCAGTACGTGCGCTACCTGCCCTTCGAAGGCGAGGAGCCGTCTAGGCGGGTGGTGTTGGCTTGGCGCAAGAGCTTCACTCGCACCGAAGCCATTGACGCGTTGCATCAAGCGGTCATGGACTGCCAGTTGGAGGGAGTCCACAAATGTCACTCTTGAGCCGCTCCATGGATCGAAACCGCTGGCGCTTGTATTTGGACTTGATCCGATGGGATCGCCCGGCAGGTTGGTTGCTTTTGCTGTGGCCTTCGCTCTCTGCGCTTTGGGTAGCAGCCGATGGGTTTCCTGGTTGGCACTTGCTGTGCGTGTTCGTGGCAGGCACTGTGTTGATGCGCAGTGCAGGTTGTTGCGTCAATGATGTCGCGGATCGAGATTTCGATAAACATGTCAAGCGCACGGCGAATCGTCCCGTGACGATAGGAGCAGTGACGCCCAGTCAAGCCCTTCAATTTGGGGGCATTCTGGCCTTGTTGGCGTTCATGCTTGTGCTCAGCACCAATTGGGTGGCAGTGGTGTGGTCATTCGTGGCTCTTGGCGTGGCCATTATTTACCCGTTTGCCAAGCGCTGGTTTGCGATGCCGCAGGCGGTGCTGGGTGTGGCGTTTTCCTTTGGTATTCCGATGGCGTTTGCGGCGGTCAATGCGGCAGGGCAGCCATGGCAAGGGTGGTCTTTTTGGTGGCACTCGGTGCCACCCGTGGCGTGGGTGATGTTGCTCGTGAACTTGTTTTGGGTGCTGGCTTACGACACCGAGTACGCGATGGTGGACAGAGACGATGACATCCACTTAGGGATACAAACATCGGCCATCACACTGGGCCGGTGGGATGTCGCGATGGTCATGGCTTTCTATGTGATCCATTTGACTGGATGGGCCTGGGTGTTGCAAATCTGGCACCAGCCGGTTTGGGCTTGGGTGATGCTCGCAGCCGCTGCCCAAGTCCTCTGGCACTTTCGACTGATTAGGCACAGAGATCGCTTGAAATGCTTTCAAGCTTTCCGGTTGAACCACTGGTTGGGATTCACGATTTTTGTCGGCGTGGTGTTGACCCGTGGGATTGGCGTTTGACTTGACCTATTGGTGATGGGTTCGCTGAGCAGTGGACGGCGGCCCTGGTGCATCCCCCTGCGACCGTTCGACCTTGGAGCGCTGGCGGACCGCCTCTTGCACACTCACGCGCCGAAAGCGTCACCCATTTCCCTCGCACGCCGCGCGCACGCCGCCATGGCCTTTTCGATCGTTGGGCCAACATCACCCGCCCTCATCACCTCCAGAGCTTCAAACGTCGTGCCTCCTTTAGAGGTGACGCGCTCGCGCAGCACGCCCGGCGTGTCTTCGCTTTGATCCGCCAGCAAGGCGGCGCCCTTGAACGTGGCGGTGGCCAAGCGCTTCGCGGTGTCAGGATCAAGGCCCAGTTCGGTCCCCGCTTGAACCATGGCCTCTAACCAATAAAAAACGTAGGCGGGACCAGAGCCAGAGACTGCCGTGACGGCTTCCAGCAACTGTTCACTCTCCACCCACAGCACGAGGCCAGTGGCTTCCAATATGCTGCTCACCAGAGCCTTGTCCCCTTCAGAAACGGAGGGCATGGCGTACAAAGCCGTTGCGCCGGCACCGACGAGTGCGGGTGTATTGGGCATGGCGCGGACGATCTTGTCGCTCTGGAGCCAATGACGAATACTGGCGCAAGTGACCCCCGCCGCCACACTCAAGTGAAGCGCCTGTGGGCTAAAAAACGCTTGGTCAGCCAAAGCCACCTCTTTGAATATCTGTGGTTTGACAGCCCACACAACGACGTTGGCCGCCTTTAGGCCTTGGGCGGCATCGCCTGCATCCGTCACGCCGCGCACGCCCCACGTTGACGTCAAGGCCTGGATATTTGTTGGGTTGGGGTCAATCACCAGGATGCGCTCCCCTGCGATGCCGTTTCGCACGCAGCCGCCGATGATCGCGCTCGCCATGTTTCCCCCGCCGATGAATGCCAATTGCGTGTCGTGGGTGCTCATATGACTGCCTTTCTGTCTGTGTTGCTCATTCAGTGAGGCAAAAGTATGGCGCCAGACTGCGCCGAGCTTCCCTAAAAGCTGTCTTTTTCTTGCGACAACGAAAAAAAGACACATTCGGCTTGACGCTTGAATTTGATCTGGGCTAGAATACGCGGCTTCGCTTTGCTTGGGCAGGCCTTTGACAGGTCGTTTTAGCTCAAAGCAGACGAAGAAATCAAATCTACCGCCCACCGAAGTCTGGCGGCGCTGCAGCAGCGGCGCAACAGGCGACGACGGGCCCAAGACTGATTAGTCCTCTTCATGGTGAGGGGGATTGTTCAAGTTGGGAAACAACAAATGATTCAAACGCAATCTCGACTCGATGTTGCTGACAACACGGGTGCTAAGTCCGTGATGTGCATCAAGGTGCTTGGTGGCTCTAAGCGCCGCTATGCGTCTGTTGGCGACATTATCAAAGTGAGCATCAAAGAAGCTGCTCCCCGTGGCCGCGTCAAAAAAGGCGAGGTTTACAGCGCTGTTGTGGTGCGCACGGCAAAGGGCATTCGTCGTCCAGACGGTGCATTGATTAAGTTCGATGGCAACGCTGCAGTATTGCTCAATGCCAAGCTGGAGCCAATCGGCACTCGCATCTTCGGCCCCGTTACGCGTGAATTGCGCAACGAGAAGTTCATGAAGATCGTGTCTTTGGCGCCTGAAGTTCTGTAAGAGGCGGACGATATGAACAAAATTCGCTCTGGTGACGAAGTCATCGTGATTGCAGGACGTGACAAGGGCAAGCGCGGCAAGGTGTTGTCTCGCGTGGACGATTCACGTCTCTTGGTTGAGGGTGTCAACCTGGTGAAGAAGCACGTTAAGCCAAATCCAATGGCTGGCGTACAAGGTGGCATCGTTGAGAAAACGGCTGCTATTCACCAATCCAATGTGGCGATTTATAACGCCACCTCTGGCAAGGCTGACCGCGTTGGCATCAAGACGCTGGAAGACGGCAAAAAAGTG
Source organism: Pseudomonadota bacterium (assembly GCA_041164205.1). GTDB lineage: Bacteria > Pseudomonadota > Gammaproteobacteria > Burkholderiales > Burkholderiaceae_C > RS62. The sequence continues at coordinate 1,370 of JBEAPX010000107.1, read as the reverse complement.
CGCGTCTTTAAGTCCAGCGGTGAAGAAATCAAGGTGGCTTAAACATGACACGTTTTGCACAAATTTACAAAGACAAAGTGGCCCCCGCTCTGATGGAGCAGTTCGGTTACAAGTCAGTCATGGAAGTGCCTCGCATCACCAAAATCACTCTCAATATGGGTGTCGGTGAAGCGGTTGCTGACAAGAAAGTCATGGATAACGCCGTGGCAGATTTGACCAAGATTGCCGGGCAAAAGCCTGTCGTGACTGTGTCTCGCAAGGCGATTGCAGGTTTCAAGATTCGTGAAGGTCAGCCCATCGGTTGCATGGTCACTCTGCGTGGTGATCGCATGTACGAATTCCTGGATCGTTTCGTTACCGTGGCACTGCCCCGTGTTCGTGACTTCCGTGGTATCTCTGGTCGTTCGTTCGATGGCCGCGGCAACTACAACGTCGGCGTCAAAGAGCAGATCATCTTCCCAGAGATCGAATACGACAAAGTCGATGCATTGCGTGGCCTGAACGTGAGCATCACGACGACGGCCAAGTCTGACGAAGAGGCAAAAGCCTTGTTGTCTGCATTCCGTTTTCCCTTTAAGAACTGAGGTGACGCGTGGCTAAACAAGCATTGCTCCAGCGTGAACTCAAGCGTGCCAAGCTGGCACAAAAGTTCGCCAATAAGTACACCGAACTCAAGGCTGTGGCCAACGATGCCAAGCGCTCTGACGACGAGCGCATGGTGGCCCGCCTCGAGCTCCAAAAGTTGCCCCGCAACGCCAACCCCACGCGTCAGCGTGCGCGCTGTGCGATCACCGGGCGTCCCCGCGGTACATTCCGCCTCTTTGGTCTGGGCCGCAGCAAGATTCGCGAGCTGGCTTTCAGTGGCGACATCCCTGGTGTCACCAAGGCTAGCTGGTAAGGCGTAGGAGAACAAACATGAGTATGAGTGATCCTATCGCTGATATGTTGACCCGCATTCGCAATGCGCAAATGGTTGAAAAAGCGACCGTTGCATTGCCTGCTTCAAAACTCAAGCAAGCCATTGCCCAAGTGTTGAAGGATGAGGGTTACATCGACGATTTCCGAGTGACCAGCGAAGGCGGCAAAGCCACGTTGGAAATTTCTTTGAAGTACTACGCAGGTCGCCCTGTGATTGAGCGCATCGAGCGTGTCAGTCGTCCAGGTTTGCGCGTCTACCGTGGCACCAAGTCCATCCCCCAGGTGATGAACGGCTTGGGTGTTGCCATCGTGACGACGCCTCGTGGTGTCATGACTGATCGCAAAGCGCGCGCTGCCGGTGTCGGCGGTGAAGTGCTGTGCTACGTCGCCTAATAGCTGAACTGAAGGAGAAAAAACATGTCTCGAGTAGGTAAGCTTCCCGTCGCAGTGCC
>JBEAPX010000106.1:0-22265 GCA_041164205.1 Pseudomonadota bacterium | reverse complement strand
TGGGCGAGAAGCCCCTCCTGTCTAACGTGCCGACCTGGATCGGTCGACAGCCTGAAGACCTCAAGTACATGTTGGACCACATCCAAGATTTGGTGATCAAAGAGGTCCACGGTGCCGGCGGATATGGCATGTTGATTGGACCCAAGGCCAGTCGCGCTGAAATCGAGTGTTTCAAAGCGTTGCTATCGAAGCACCCCGAGCGCTACATCGGTCAGCCCACGCTGTCGCTATCCACTTGCCCCACTTGGGTCAACGAAGGGTTGGCGCCTAGACACATTGATTTGCGTCCATTTGTCCTAAGCGGTGCGCAAGGCGTGAACATCGTCGCTGGCGGGTTGACGCGGGTCGCACTAAAAGAAGGTTCTTTGGTTGTGAACTCATCGCAAGGTGGGGGCACCAAAGACACCTGGGTATTGGAAGATTGAGGGCCAGTCCATGTTGTCTAGAACTGCAGATCATTTGTATTGGATGTCACGCTATACCGAGCGCGCCGAAAATACCGCCCGTATGTTGGACGTCAACGTAGAGTCGGCGCTGTTGCCCCAGTCAGCGGCCGTGTCGCAAGTCGGGTGGGAGGGGATGTTATCGATCAGCGAATTGCTGCCGATGTACGCCAGCAAGCACGGGTTGATTGAGCCAGAGAAAGTACTGCAGTTCATGGTCACCGATCAAGACAATCCGTCAAGCATTGCTGCTTGTTTACGGGCGGCGCGCGAAAATGCGAGGGCCGTTCGGGGCACCTTGACCACAGAGTTCTGGGAAACGCAAAACCAAACTTGGCTCGAGCTGAGGAAGCTGCTTGAACGACGCCAGTATGAGCGTGACCCTTCTGTCTTTTTCGAGTGGGTCAAGTTTCGATCGCACCTGAGTCGCGGGGTCGCTATCGGTACCATGTTGCAAGATGAGTCGTTTCACTTCCTACGCTTGGGTACTTTTCTTGAGCGCGCTGACAACACCGCTCGCCTGCTGGATGTGAAATTTCACGCGGTGCAAAGCGATTTTTATGGTGCGGCGAGTGATTTGGACCAAGAATATGATTTCTACCACTGGAGTGCCATTTTGCGCAGCGTGTCTGCTTTTGAAATTTATCGCAAAGCCTACAGCGACGTGATCAAACCAGAACGCGTTGCTGAGTTGTTGATATTGCGGCCTGATATGCCGCGCAGCCTGCGTGCCAGCATCAACGGGGTCGTTGAAAATCTCAGTGCCTTATCGCTAGATCGCGAATCCGAGGCCTTGCGTTTGGCGGGCAAATTGCAAGCCGAGCTGATGTATGCCCGAGTCGATGAAATTTTGGAGACGGGGCTGCACGCCTACCTCACCCAATGCCTAGAGCGGGTCAGCGCCATTGGAGCCCAGATTGGCCGAGAGTTCTTGATGCCGGTTGCGGTGGATTGACCGGTATGAAGCTGAGCATCACCCACGCGACCGAATATCAATACACCGAACCGCTCGAATATGCGATCCAGTCTTTGCACTTGGCTCCGCAATCTGGGCCGAGTCAAATCGTATTGGATTGGCGGATTGATACCCAAGGACCGGTTTCTTTTTGGCGAGATGGCTTAGGTAATTTGATACACACGTATAGCCATCATCGACTGGGCTTGCGCTCAGAGATTGTGGCTTCTGGCACCGTGCATACACAAAACACCTCGGTGCTCGAAGAGCCCAACGGAATGCACCCCAGCTATTTTTTGCGCGAAGGTCTTTACACCAAGCGCGAATCCAGAATGACACAGTGGGCTAAAGGATGTGTCGGGGGTTGTCCAGCGACGCCTGAGTCGGTGCTTGGATTGGCCAAGGCCGTTGCCGGCAAAGTCAAATACAAAACCGGTAAAACCGTGGTGGAGACTTCGGCGCTAGAGGCTTTCGATTGGGGGGCCGGTGTCTGTCAAGACCAAGCGCACGTGATGGCAGTTGTATGCCGGGGTTTGGGCTGGCCGGCCCGTTATGTGAGCGGATACTTCTATGACCCCCAAGCACCCGAGCTCGCGTCCCACGCTTGGGTCGATGTGTGTGTCAGCGTTCCTCATGCGCGTTGGGTCAGTGTGGATGTCACCCATGAGTGCCTCACCGATGAAAGGCACGTTCGGATTGCGGTAGGGGTCGACTACGCTCAGTGCCCACCCGTCAGGGGTGTACGCCAAGGTGGGGGGCATGAGACCATGAGCGCTTCGGTTTCCATCGTGGAGGTGTGAGCCACTTAAGGGCGAGGTCCGCTCGTCTGGTGGCGCTGGGCACGCGGTTGTTGTGGGGCACGATGTGCACGCCAGATTGCCTCGCCCAACTCAATCACCGCCAACGCGTAATAGCTGCTTTGGTTGTAGCGCGTGATGGCATAGAAATTGGGTGTGCCGATCACGTAGCTCGGCGGCTGACTGCCGTTCAATAGCTCGACCAGTGCCAGAGCGTGCTCTTGGGGTGGATGCTTGGGTAATCCCTTCACGCCGGCGTCACGCAATTGATGCGCTTGTAAATTGGGCAAGATGTCTTGCTCAAGCAAAGGCTCTAAATCCCCGGTGACCTCCGAGGTGTCCGCGCGCCAGTGGGTCGGGATGGATGTGACCCACCCGTGTACTTGTAAGTAGTGAGCCACTGAGCCAATCGCATCCGCTGGGCTGTTCATCAAGTCGACTTGATGGTCGCCATCGAAATCAATGCCCCACTTTTGCCAGCTACTTGGCATGAATTGCGGATACCCCAATGCCCCTGCGTAACTCCCTCTCCAAGTGGTGACGTCTTGGTTTTGGTCCTGGCTCAACTTCAACAATGCACTTAATTCTTGTTTGAAATATGCCGAACGCTGCTCAGCTCTGGGGTGGACTTGGGGAAAATCAAAAGCCAGAGTGACCAATGCATCTAGCGTTGGGACACGGCCCTTGTTGCGTCCGAATTGGGTTTCGACCCCCAAAATACCTAGGATGATGTGGACGTCTACGCCGAATTGGCGCTGGGCGCGCGCCAGCGTTTTGCGGTGTTTGTTCCAAAATTTCACACCGGATGCCACGCGTTGTTGAGTCACAAAACGATTTCGATACAGCAGCCAATTTTTAGATTGACTTTGCCCCTTCGGCGTCATCAATGACAAGACATCATTTCGCCGCTTCGCACCTTGCAGCAGTTGGGTGATCGTGGTCGGGTTGGCTTGATTTTGTTTGGCCCATTGGTCAGCGAACGCGGCGATTCGAGGGTCGTTCCCGTAGGGCTTGAAACGCGATTCCGCACGAGCCACTGCGGCACAGGCCAGGCTACACGTCACCAACGCCCAGCATATGCGCCTGATGTAGCGGTGACACATCATGGATCTTGGCGCTGCTCGAGTGGCATCAAAAAAACTCATCATCGGCAGCCACTTTAGCCCATTCCAGCTCGCACAATTTGTCACGCTGGTGCTAAGCTGGCGCCATGCATCAATTGGCATATTTCACTCATCCAGACTGCCGCCTACACGACATGGGGCCAGACCACCCAGAAAGCCCTCTTCGGCTTTCTGCGATTGAAGACCAGCTATTGATGTCCGGCCTCACCGATTGGTTGGATCGCAGAAGCGCACCGCTGCTGCCCCTTGAGTTGGCGCGACTCGCTCATACCGATGACTACCTAGAACAGTTGCAACGCGCTGATGCCCAAGCTCAGCTGCAGGGCGCCGTGCGGCTGGATGAAGATACGGTGATGGGTCCACACAGTTGGACCGCTGCACTGCGTGCGGCAGGCGCTGCAGTCGCAGCGGTGGACGCTGTGATGGACGGTCAGTCACAAAATGCTTTTTGCGCGATTCGACCACCTGGGCACCACGCCACCCGTGATCAAGCGATGGGATTTTGTTTGCTCAATCATGTGGCCATCGCTGCGCTCTACGCGCTCGGCAAAGGTGCCCAGCGTGTCGCCGTCATTGACTTTGACGTGCACCACGGAAATGGAACCGAAGATATTTTGGCGTCCCACGCTGAAGTGCTGATGTTGGGGTTTTACCAGCACCCCTACTATCCCGTTGGCGGCGCTCAGTTTGCGGACAAGGCGCATCTGTGCAACATTCCGGTTGCGGCCTACACATCTGGCAACGAGGTGCGCGAATTGATCGAGCAAGCATGGTGGCCACGCTTGATGGCTCACGACCCAGACTTGATCCTGATCAGCGCTGGGTTTGATGCGCATCGCGAGGACGACATGGCACAGCTGGGGCTGGTGGAGGCGGATTACGCCTGGATCACCCACCATCTGAAAACGCTGACACGGGCCGGCCAGGCATCGCGAATCGTGAGTTGTTTGGAGGGCGGGTACCATTTGTCAGCGCTCGGACGCAGCGTGGCTGCTCACGTCAAAGAGCTCGCTCTATAAAGCCAACGAAGGAATGGCCATGAATACCTTGAATGCAGATGTGTTGTTGCACGAAGTAGATGACAGAGGCGTGCACTTCTGGACGCTGAACGACCCCGCTCGTTACAACGTATTGAGTGACACTATGCTCGACCAAATGCTTGCTGCCACGCAGGCAGTCGCCAACGACACCCAAGCCAGGGCGGTGGTCATCGGAGCGCAGGGGCGGGCTTTTTGTGCAGGACACGACCTCAAGGCAATGGCGAATGAGGTCGACATCGCAGGCCATCAGGCCTTGTTTGCCAAGTGCTCGCGCATGATGCTTGGGTTGATGAAATTGCCTGTACCAGTGATTGCCAAGGTGCAAGCCATCGCTACCGCCGCGGGTTGTCAATTGGTGGCCCAGGCAGATCTTGCCGTTGCCGCTGAGTCGGCGCAGTTTGGCGTCAATGGCATTGACATCGGGCTGTTTTGTGCCACGCCAAGTGTCGCACTGACACGAAATGTTGGCATCAAGGCCGCCATGGAAATGCTGATGACAGGCGACTTTCTCTCGGCTGATCAGGCCAAAGTGCGCGGGCTTGTGAATCGCGTGTGCAGTGCGTCTGAGTTGGATAACGAGGTGGAGCAATTGCTTCAGCGCTTGCTCTCCAAACCCAAAGAAGCGATTGCGATGGGAAAGGCACTGGTCTATCAGCAGCGCGAAGCGCCCATCGGTGCGGCATATCAAATGGCAGCACACACCATGGCCGTCAACATGATGCATCCCGTTGCACAAGAAGGAGCCCAAGCCTTCGTGAACAAACGCAAGCCGAATTGGAACTGAGGGACGGGCAGCTATGAAAACAACTTCAATGGTTTGGGGCGATTGGCGCTGGACAGATGCACCGCTTGGCGTGGCGTTGTCTCACACCGACTTCACGACTTGGTTGGGGGTGTTTGCGGCGCTGGTGCTGGCAGGCCTGATCGGTCGGGCTGTGCAACGGCGGACCCAACCTCGCGTTCACCCCGTCTGGCTCGGGCGCCAGGGCTGGGATGGCCTACTGACGCCTTTGCTGATGGTGGTGGCCCTTTGGACGCTTGGACTGTTTTGGCGCACAGATGGTGAAAAGGCGGTGCTGTCGGCGGCGATGTACCTGGCCAGCGTATGGGCGCTGGGCACGGGGGTCGTGCGCGTGCTGGGAGTGAGCCATGGCGACGGCGGCTGGATGCGGCCCATGGCGATGGCATGGATTTGGATTTCGGTCGCGATCTGGGTACTTTGGGGCGCAGGATTTTTGCCGCTGATTCAGCAGGAGCTGGATGAAGTCACTTGGCACCTTGGCGGGGCGCAATGGACGCTGCGCAGCACGCTGGAGGGCGTGTTCACCACTGGCCTGGTACTGATATTGGCGCTTTGGGCTTCGTCGGCGCTGGAGGCCTATTTGCTCAAAGATGCCGGTGGCGATGACCTGTCGCTGCGCAAAATGTTGTCAAACAGTTTGCGCGTCCTCTTGGTATTTATCGGTCTGATGGTGTCCTTGAATACTGTGGGAATTGATCTGACCGCTTTATCGGTGTTGGGCGGTGCAGTGGGTGTGGGGATTGGCTTCGGGTTACAAAAACTGGCTGCCAATTACGTCAGTGGGTTTGTGATCCTTGGTGAGCGCAGCGTCCGAATCGGCGATATGGTGCGCGTGGATGGCTTTGAAGGAGCGGTGGTTGATATCCGTGGGCGTTACACGGTGATTCGGGCGCCGACAGGCGTTGAATCGATCGTTCCCAATGAGGTGTTGATCACCGCGCGGGTTGAGAACTTGTCTCTGGCAGACCCTCGGGTATGGCTCTCAACCAACGTCACAGTGGGCTATGACAGTGACCCTGATTTGGTGATCACCCTGTTGGAGCAAGCCGCCGCGGAGCAAGACCGCGTTTTGAGCGACCCCGGGCCTCGCGCGACATTGCGCAGCTTTGGGGTAGATGGCCTTGATTTCCTCTTGGGCTTTTGGATTGAAGACCTTGAAAACGGTCGAGGCAGCGTGACGTCGGCCGTCAACCTGTCCATTTTGAAATCTCTGAAGGCTCACCACATCGATATTCCATACCCACAGCGTGTCTTGCGTTGGGCGCCTGGTGCCACCGATCCGGGTGAAGGTGGAAGGGTCATTTAACTGACCGTATAATCAAAAAAGAACGATCGTTCGATTTTGTTGCAAACCCATGGCCTTTGAATACAATTGACGTTTACGTAAACGTCAACTAGATGAGGCTCAGGTGAAGCCGAAATCGACCAGCCGCCATCTCAATTCATCACAGGAGTGACTGCAATGAAAGTATTGGTCCCCGTTAAGCGGGTCGTGGATTACAACGTCAAAGTGCGAGTCAAATCGGACGGGACGGGCGTTGATATTGCCAACGTCAAAATGAGCATGAACCCCTTTGACGAAATTGCAGTCGAAGAGGCGGTGCGCCTCAAAGAGAAGGGCGTTGTGACAGAGATCGTGGCCGTCTCTGCCGGCGTCACTCAATGCCAGGAAACGCTGCGCACGGCGATGGCGATTGGTGCAGACCGCGCGATTTTGATTGAAACATCAGAGGAATTGCAGCCGTTGGCAGTGGCCAAACTCTTGAAGGCCGTCGCGGACAAAGAACAACCGCAGATGGTCATCATGGGCAAACAGGCGATCGATGATGACGCGAACCAAACGGGTCAAATGTTGGCGGCCTTGGCAGGTTGGTCTCAGGCCACTTTTGCCAGCGAAGTGACCGTGGCCGATGGCCAAGCCACCGTGAAGCGAGAGATTGACGGCGGCTTGGAAACTGTGAACGTTCAACTGCCAGCAGTGATCACCACTGATCTGCGCTTGAATGAGCCACGTTACGTCACGTTGCCCAACATCATGAAGGCAAAGAAAAAGCAACTCGACACGCTCAGTCCATCGGATTTAGGTGTTGACGTGACGCCACGCCTCAAAACCCTCAAGGTGGCTGAACCCCCAGTGCGCGGTGCGGGCATCAAAGTGGCGGATGTGGCCACGCTGGTTGACAAACTCAAGAACGAAGCAAAAGTCATCTGATTGACGAAGACCAAACCGGAGAATCCTCATGACAACTCTCGTCATTGCTGAACACGATCACGCCTCGATCAAGGGCGCAACTCTCAACACAGTGACCGCTGCATTGGCTTGTGGTGGTGACGTACACGTTTTGGTGGCAGGACACAACGCCAGTGCTGCAGCTGCAGCGGCAGCTCAAATCGCAGGTGTCAGTGTGGTGTTGCACGCGGATGGTGAGGCCTTGGCCAACGGTCTCGCCGAAAACGTGGCGGCCCAGGTGCAATCTGTTGCATCTAGCTACAGCCACATTTTGTTTCCAGCCACTGCCTCGGGCAAAAACATCGCGCCTCGAGTGGCTGCAGCATTGGACGTGGCTCAAATCAGTGAAATCACGCAAGTGATCGCTGCTGACACATTCGAGCGCCCAATCTACGCAGGCAACGCCATTGCGACAGTGCAAAGCATCGACGCGATCAAGGTGATCACCGTGCGCGCTACGGGCTTCGATGCAGCAGCCTCTACTGGCGGCAGTGCGGAAGTCAAAGTGATCGATGCGGTTGCGCCGGGCGCTCTGTCTCAGTACGTGGGTTCCGAATTGGCAAAGAGCGATCGCCCTGAGTTGACGGCAGCCAAGATCATCGTGTCGGGTGGACGTGCGTTGGGTTCAAGCGAAAAATTTGATGAGGTCATTGTGCCTTTGGCTGACAAACTGGGTGCTGCAGTGGGGGCATCGCGTGCCGCCGTCGATGCGGGTTATGCGGGCAACGACTTGCAAGTCGGCCAGACTGGCAAAATCGTGGCACCTCAACTCTATGTCGCTTGTGGGATCAGTGGCGCAATTCAGCATTTGGCTGGCATGAAGGACTCGAAAGTCATCGTGGCGATCAATAAAGATCCTGAGGCTCCGATATTCAGCGTGGCTGATTATGGGCTGGAGGCAGATTTGTTTGATGCCGTTCCCGAGCTCACTCGATCTCTTTGATGTGAAGTCCACAAGAGGCGCCGCTGATAAAACGCGGCGCCTTTTTTGATGATGAGGTGACTGTTATGCCCTACCAAGCTCCCGTTCAAGACATGTTGTTCAATATGCGCCACGTTGCGAATATTGATGCGCTGACTCAAATTCCTGCATTTGAAGATGCTGGATTCGACACTGCTGCCGCAGTGCTCGAAGAGTGCGCTCGTTTCAATTCAGAGGTGATCGCGCCGACCAATCGGCCAGGTGATGTGACACCCAGCAGTTGGAAGGACGGTGTGGTGACCACCAGTCCTGGTTTCAAGGACGCCTATCGTCAGTACATCGAGGGTGGCTGGCAAGGTCTGCAACACGATGTCGCGCACGGTGGTCAAGGGCTGCCAAAGACCATTGGTGCAGCGTGCATTGAGATGTTGAATTCAGCCAACATGAGTTTCGCGCTGTGCCCACTCCTGACCGATGGCGCCATCGAGGCTTTGATGACTGCGGCCAGCGATGAGCTCAAGAGTGTCTACCTGGAGAAGCTTGTCTCGGGTGAGTGGACTGGGACCATGAACCTCACAGAGCCTCAAGCTGGCTCTGATTTGGCGCTGGTGCGCTCACGCGCAGAGCCTCAAGCAGACGGCACTTACAAAATTTTTGGTACCAAGATCTACATCACCTACGGCGAGCACGACATGGCTTCCAACATCGTGCACTTGGTATTGGCTCGGGTTGCCGGAGCGCCTGAGGGCGTGAAGGGTATCAGTTTATTCGTCGTGCCCAAAATATTGGTCAATGCCGATGGCTCACTTGGCGATCGCAACGATGTGCATTGTGTGAGCATCGAGCACAAGATGGGCATCAAAGCCAGTCCCACGGCCGTGTTGCAATACGGTGACCATGGTGGTGCAGTGGGTTACTTGGTGGGTCAAGAAAACCGAGGCCTCGAGTACATGTTCATCATGATGAATGCTGCGCGCTACGCTGTGGGTGTGCAAGGCATCGCGGTGGCTGAGCGTGCTTATCAAAAGGCAGTCACATATGCGCGCGACCGTGTGCAGAGCCGCCCGGTTGATGGCTCAATGCCGGGTTCTGCTCCCATCATTCATCACCCCGATGTCAAACGGATGTTGATGACCATGCGCGCCTATACCGAGGGGTGTCGTGCCCTGGCCATTGCGGCGGCGGCGGCATTCGATGCCGCGCACCATCATCCTGACGCCGACACGCGCCAAGCGAATCAGCGCTTCTACGAATTCATGGTTCCCTTGGTGAAAGGGTACTCCACTGAGATGAGCTTGGAGGTCACCAGCCTGGGCGTACAGGTGCACGGCGGCATGGGTTTCATTGAGGAAACCGGCGCGGCCCAATACTACCGGGATGCCAAAATCCTGACCATTTATGAGGGCACCACGGCGATCCAAGCCAATGACCTGGTGGGCCGGAAGACCTCCCGAGATGGCGGCGAAGCCGCAAAGGCCTTAGCGACGCAGATTGCTCAAACTGAGACTGAGTTGAAGGCCAGCGGCACGGACGCTGCGCAAGCCATGGCTCACCAATTAGGAAGGGCACGCCAAGCGTACTTAGATGCCGTTCAGTTTATTGCTGATCAAAGCCGAAGCAATCCCAATGCTGCGTATGCTGGCAGCGTTCCGTATTTGATGCTGGCTGGCAATTTGATGGCAGGTTGGCAAATGGGCCGCGCACTGCTGGCCGCTCAGAGTGCATTGGGTCAAGGCGGAGAGTTCAGCGACGCCTTCTTGACCAACAAAATTGCCACGGCGCGCTTTTACGCCGATCACATTTTGGTCAAAACATCTGGCTTGCGCGATGCGATCGTGGAGGGTGCCGATAGCGTTAATGCGTTAGCTGTCGATGCTTTTTGATTGGTTTGAAAGCTTCATTCCGGGAATGATCACGGGGACTTCCCCCGCGTGACAGGCCGGGCTTAGGGGTTCAGGCAATATCGCTCAAGCCCCTTTCTTTTTGGAGAGTACAGATGTCTAAATTGCCTGGCGCGCTGGCGCGCATTCCGTTTCCCGTGATTGGCTCGCCGCTGTTCATTATCAGCAACCCCAAGCTGGTGATCGCTCAGTGTCAAGCCGGGGTGGTTGGCTCGATGCCCGCATTGAACGCGCGCCCGAAGGAGCAACTCGATGATTGGCTTGCTGAAATCACCGAGACTTTGGCCGATTACGATGCCAAGCATCCAGATGCCCCTTCTGCTCCCTTTGCGATCAATCAGATCGTGCACAAGAGCAACGACCGTTTAGAGCACGACATGGCGCTGTGCGAAAAATACAAAGTGCCGATCATCATCACTAGCCTAGGTGCCCGTGAAGATGTCAATCAGTCCGCGCACAGTTATGGCGGTGTTGTCCTGCATGACATCATCAACAACAAGTTCGCGCACAAGGCCATTGAAAAGGGCGCCGATGGGTTGATCGCCGTTGCTGCCGGTGCAGGTGGCCACGCGGGTGTGAAAAGTCCCTTTGCCTTGATTCAGGAAATTCGCCAATGGTTTGACGGCCCCGTGGCTTTGAGTGGATCGATTGCCAATGGAGGTGCGATCTTGGCGGCGCGCGCGATGGGTGCAGACTTCGCCTACATCGGCTCGGCCTTCATCGCCACACACGAGGCCCGTGCTGCGGATGAATACAAGCAAATGATTGTCGAGAGCAGCAGCGATGACATCGTTTACAGCAACCTATTCACCGGCGTGCATGGAAATTACCTTGCGCCAAGCATTCGCAATGCGGGCTTAGACCCTGATCAGTTGCCTGAGAGTGACCCAAGCAAAATGAATTTTGGCGGTGACGCCAAAAAGGCTTGGAAAGACATCTGGGGCTGTGGGCAGGGCATCGGTGCTGTGGACAAAATCCAAAGTGCAGGCGAATTGGTGGCCCGTTTTAAGGCGGAGTACGCCGCGGCCCTGGCTTCGCTCTGAACTTAGATGTGAGGGATGCCCAAGACCCGCCATGGCGGGTCTTTTTTTATGGTGAATGGCGGCTGTGACGCAAGGTGTGCAGGAGTTTTTGTCCTGCTCTTCCAGTCACCTCTTGCCCCAGCCGTTCCTGTTCCAGGCGAATCGCTGCACGGCTTCGGGCGCCCAATGCGCCGTCAATGGCACCGATCTCATGCCCACGCATGGTCAGCAATACCTGTATTTCGCGGCGCTCGGCGCGAGACAGTCCGGCATCATCGGTTGGCCAAGGCGTGACCCACGGGCCAGCGCCGCTGAGGCGGTCGGCAAGGTGGGCGATGGCCAATGCGTAGTTTTCTGATGCGTTGTATCGATAAATGGCTTTGAAATTGCGAGTGACCAAAAAGGCTGGGCCGCCTGGTTCTGGTTGGACGAGGGACATTGGGGTGTCCTTCAGAATGTTGCCCGCGATCACACCGCTGCCACTGATGCGTTTGAAACCATCCGCGCTCCAGTCTTTGGCGCTTCGATCTGACCGGCGGCCTCGTGGCCCTTTGTAATCGCCGGGGATACTCACTTCGAAGCCCCAGGGAAGACCTGGGCGCCAGCCTGCGTCTTTGAGGAAGTGGGCAGTCGATCCAAGGGCGTCCGCATTGTTGCGGATCAAATTGCGTTTGCCGTCACCGTCTAAATCGACGGCGAGCGCTTCGAAGGTGGTGGGCATGAATTGGGTCTGACCAAACGCACCCGCCCATGACCCTTTGAAATCTTCAGCACTAAAGTCCCCAGCCTGCACGATTCGCAGAGCAGAAAAGAACTCTTTCTGGAAAAAGGCCTGGCGGCGCCCCATGCACGATAAAGTGCCCAGCGATTGCAAAACTGGCCAGCGACCAGTGCGCTGACCATAATTGCTTTCGACGCCCCACACAGCCGCCACAGTGAACGGGTCCACACCGTATCGTTCTTGGGCAACGCGCAGAGCCTCGGATTGTGATTCAAGTGCCTTCAACCCATCGGCAACACGCTCTTCATCAACCAAAACAGCCAAGTAATCCCATGACCGCATGGTGAATTCAGGTTGATTGTTGAGGTTGTCCAGCAGCTCAGGGCGCGGCGTCAGTGGCTCGGCATAGTCTCGCCACGTTGTGGCGGTGATGCCCGACGCAAGGGCAGGCTTTTCTAAGCGCTGCAGGCAGGCTTGCCAATCGCCTTCAGCGGCCATGGCAGACGACGTCCACCCGATGGCCATGGCAAAGAGAGCGCCGTGAATGGCTTTGGGGGAGAAGCTGATGAGCGGGTGCATATCAGCATCTTATCGAAGACCACCATACACGCTCAAGCCAAATGGAGAACCTGAGATACAAGACACACAAAAAAGGTGCCGAAGCACCTGATTGGTTAAGAGAAAAAGGCTTTGGCCTTCTCAAACCAACCTTTGTCGTGTGGGCTGTGTTTGGTGCCACCTTTGGTGAAAGAGTCATCCAATTCTTTGAGCAACTTGCGTTGGTGCTCGGTCAGTTTCACTGGGGTCTCCACGTTGACGTGGCAATACAAATCACCCGCAATGGCCGAGCGAACCCCCTTGATGCCACGGCCGCGGAGGCGGAAAATTTTGCCGCTTTGGGTGCCTTCTGGGATCTCGATGGTTGCCTTTCCGGTCAAGGTGGGCACATTGATTTCCCCGCCCAACGCCGCAGTAGTGACTTGAACCGGGACTTGGCAGTGCAGATCATCGCCATCGCGCTCGAAGATGTCGTGCTTTTTGATGCGGATTTCAATGAACAAATCACCATTCGGGCCGCCGTTTTGGCCTGGCTCACCATTGCCTGCGCTGCGAATCCGCATCCCATCGTCGATGCCAGCGGGAATCTTCACTTCAAGGGTTTTATTGCGCTTGATCTTGCCCTGTCCGTGGCAGGTTGAGCAGGGGTCTGAAATGACTTTGCCTTGGCCTCGACAGTGTGGGCAGGTTTGCTGCACACTGAAAAAGCCTTGGCGCATCTGTACGCTGCCGCTGCCGTGGCAGGTCTGGCAGGTGTTGACATGGGTTCCTGGTTTGGCACCCGTGCCATCGCACGTCTCGCAGTTATCCCACGACGGGATGCGAATTTGGGAGTCTTTCCCATTGGCAGCCTCTTCCAGCGTGATTTCCATCGCATAGGACAAATCATTGCCACGGAAGACTTGGCGGCCGCCACCACCTCGCCTTCCTCCACCACCAAAGATGTCGCTGAAAATGTCTCCAAATGCGTCACCGAAATTGCCAAACCCCTGCCCGCCGGCGCCTCGCATATTGGGGTCAACGCCTGCGTGGCCGTATTGGTCATAGGCCGCGCGCTTGTCAGCGTCTGAGAGGACTTCATAAGCCTCTTTGATTTCTTTGAACTTGGCCTCAGCCTCTGCGGCCTTGTCACCCTGATTGCGAT
The DNA here is from genome assembly GCA_041164205.1 of Pseudomonadota bacterium. Lineage (GTDB taxonomy): Bacteria > Pseudomonadota > Gammaproteobacteria > Burkholderiales > Burkholderiaceae_C > RS62. The sequence goes on along the minus strand of JBEAPX010000106.1, from coordinate 8,606 downwards.
CAGGGTGGTACTTCATCGCCATCTTGCGATAAGCCTTTTTGATTTCGTCATCGCTGGCGTTCTTGGGTACGCCAAGGGATTCGTAAAAGTCTTTTTTAGCCATGGTTCAAAGCCATCTGTAGGGGCAAAAATCACCCATCAATTGAAATGCAAAGCCGCGCGAGCCCTGTGACAGGCCAGCGCGGCAGCGGACTCATGAGGCCAGTCAGTCTTTTTTGACTTCTTTGACCTCTGCGTCCACGACGTCGTCGTCTGCGCTGGCGTTGGCGCCGCTGTTGGCAGCGCCAGCAGATTCACCGGCTTGCGCTTGTGCATCTGCATACATTTTTTCGCCTAGCTTCTGACTGGCGGTCATCAAGGCATTGGTCTTGGCTTCAAGGGCATCTTTGTCCGAGTCACCTTTGAGGGCCTCTTCGAGGTCTTTGACCGCCGCTTCGATGGCGTCCTTTTCGGCAGCGTCCAATTGCTCACCGTATTCGGCCAAGCTCTTGTTCACACTGCTGATCATCGATTCAGCTTGGTTGCGAGCTTGGACCAGTTCGACTTTTTTGCGGTCTTCGGCTGCATTGGTTTCTGCATCCTTCACCATCTGTTCGATCTCCGCCTCGGACAGGCCAGAGTTTGCCTTGATGGTGATCTTGTTTTCCTTGCCAGTGCCTTTGTCTTTGGCACTGACGTGGAGGATACCGTTGGCATCGATGTCAAAGGTCACTTCGATCTGGGGTGTCCCACGGGGAGCCGGCGGGATGCCCTCGAGGTTGAATTCGCCCAGCATCTTGTTGCCGGATGCAATTTCGCGCTCGCCTTGGAAGACTTTGATGGTCACAGCGGGCTGATTGTCATCGGCCGTCGAAAACACCTGACTGAACTTGGTCGGGATAGTCGTGTTCTTGGTGATCATCTTGGTCATCACACCGCCCATGGTTTCAATGCCCAAAGACAGTGGGGTCACGTCCAACAGCAACACGTCAGAGCGGTCACCAGACAGAACCTGACCTTGTACGGCGGCACCTACGGCCACCGCTTCGTCAGGGTTGACGTCACGTCGGGGTTCTTTACCAAAGAACTCTTTGACCTTTTCTTGGACCTTGGGCATCCGGCTCATGCCGCCGACCAAGATCACGTCATTGATGTCTCCCACGCTGATGCCCGCATCTTTGATCGCTGTGCGGCAAGGGGCAATGGTGCGCTCGATCAACTCATCAACCAAGCTTTCCAGCTTTGCGCGCGTCAGCTTGATGTTCAAGTGTTTGGGACCGCTGGCGTCTGCCGTGATGTAGGGCAGGTTGACGTCGGTCTGAGCGCTGTTGGAAAGCTCAATCTTGGCTTTTTCTGCGGCCTCTTTCAAGCGCTGCAGCGCCAACACGTCTTTGGTCAGATCAACGCCTTGGTCTTTTTTGAACTCATCGATGATGAAGTCGATGATGCGCTGGTCAAAGTCTTCACCACCCAGGAATGTGTCGCCGTTGGTGGACAACACCTCAAATTGTTTTTCACCATCGACATCAGCGATTTCAATGATCGATACGTCGAAAGTGCCGCCTCCCAAGTCATAAACCGCAATTTTGCGATCGCCCTTACCGCTCTTGTCCAGACCAAAGGCCAAAGCGGCAGCGGTAGGCTCGTTGATGATGCGCTTGACCTCAAGTCCAGCAATGCGACCTGCATCTTTGGTGGCTTGGCGCTGGCTGTCATTGAAGTATGCAGGCACAGTGATCACCGCTTCGGTGACTTCTTCGCCCAGATAGTCCTCGGCGGTTTTCTTCATCTTGCGCAGAATTTCAGCGCTGACCTGTGGGGGGGCCAGTTTTTGATCGCGGATGCTCACCCAAGCGTCGCCGTTGTCTGCTTTGACGATGCTATAGGGCATCAAGTCGATGTCTTTTTGGACAGCGTCTTCTTCAAAACGGCGGCCAATCAAGCGCTTCACGGCATAGACCGTGTTTTTGGGGTTGGTGACTGCCTGGCGCTTGGCAGGTGCACCCACCAAGATTTCGCCGTCTTCTTGGTACGCGATGACAGACGGTGTGGTGCGCGCACCTTCGCTGTTTTCGATCACGCGTGTCGTGTTGCCTTCCATGATGGCCACGCAGCTGTTGGTGGTGCCCAAGTCAATACCGATGATTTTGCCCATTTGGGTTCTCCTAAAAATATGGTTGTTACTTAGCTAAGGCTGAAGTAAAAAAATTCAAGTGTGAGGTGCCAAGATCAGGCAGCCGAGCCACTGGATACCGTGACTAGGGCAGGGCGCAGCACACGCTCAGCGATGACGTACCCTTTTTGCAAGGTTGCGACAACGGCATTGGCCTCGAGCTCGGAGGGCACCACGCTGATGGCTTGGTGGATGTTTGGATCAAACTTCTCGCCAGCGGCTGGAGCAACGGCCAGCACTTTGTTGCGCTCGAGTGCAGAGACCAATTGTGCTTGAGTGGCTTGGACTCCCTCTTTCATCTGCTCGAGCGTGACTTGTTCGATCGCCAGTGCGGCGTCCATGCTGTCCAACACGGGCAGGAGGCTTTCGGCAAAGGATTCGATGGCAAATTTGCGCGATTTGGCGATGTCTTCATCTGCTCGCCGCCGCGCATTTTCGGCCACAGCGGTGGCGCGGAGCACTTGGTCATTGAGTTCTTGAAGCGCTGCTTTCAAGCCGGCGATCTCTTCCTCAGGCGTGCGTGTTGTCTCGGCAGGGGCCTCTGTAGGGGGCGTTTGCCCAGCTTCCTGGGCTGGAGTCACGGGCTCATTGGCCGGGTTGGATTGCGATTCTGGTTGGGTGTCCGTCATGATTGATCCATCAAAAATTCTTTTCCTGACCGCAGATGAGGACGGTCAGTCGGATTTCAAGAGGCCGGCAGCAGGGAAAGTACCGGACAAAAAAAAGCTGCCCGCCTTTCGGCAGGCAGCTTGTTAGTGAGTGTTTACATGTTGTCGATGAAGCTGCGCAGTTTGTCTGAGCGGCTGGGGTGCTTGAGCTTGCGCACCGCCTTGGATTCGATTTGGCGGATGCGCTCACGGGTGACGTCGAACTGTTTCCCGACCTCTTCTAAGGTGTGATCGGTCGACATTTCAATGCCGAAACGCATTCTCAGCACTTTGGCCTCGCGTGGCGTCAGGCTGTCCAAAATCTCTTTGACAACATCTTGCAAGCCAGCTTGCATCGCCGCTTCGATGGGCGCTGTGTTGAGGGTGTCCTCAATGAAGTCGCCCAAGTGCGAATCATCGTCGTCACCGATGGGGGTTTCCATGGAAATCGGCTCTTTGGCGATCTTCATGATCTTGCGGATCTTGTCCTCAGGAATCTCCATCTTTTCAGCCAAGATGCTGGCATCAGGTTCAAAGCCAAACTCTTGCAAGTGTTGCCGGCTGATGCGATTCATCTTGTTGATGGTTTCGATCATGTGCACGGGGATACGGATGGTGCGCGCCTGATCTGCAATGGAACGCGTGATCGCCTGTCTGATCCACCACGTGGCATAGGTGGAGAACTTATAGCCACGGCGGTATTCAAACTTGTCGACCGCCTTCATCAACCCGATGTTGCCCTCTTGAATCAGGTCCAAGAACTGAAGCCCACGGTTGGTGTACTTCTTGGCAATCGAAATGACCAAGCGCAAGTTGGCTTCGATCATTTCCTTCTTGGCGTTGCGAGAGTCACGCTCGCCGCGCACCATGCGTGTGTTGATGTCCTTGAGGTGGGTCAAGGGCACAACGACACTGGTCTGCAGGTTGATCAGCGACTGTTGAATCTCCTGAATGGGAGGGATATTGCGCTCAAGGATGGTTGACCAGTTCTTGTTGGTCTTGGCTTCTTTCTCTACCCATTGCAGATTCAACAGGTTTTCGGGGAAGTCCTTGATGAACTTGTCTTGAGGCACACCGCACTTGTCCACGATGATGGCGCGCAGCTGGCGCTCTTGCTGGCGGATGGTTTCGACTTGGTTACGCACCATGTCGCACAAGGCTTCGATGCTCTTGGCGGTGAAGCGAATAGTCATCAATTTGGCGGTGATCAGGCCTTGCAGCTTGTTGTAGGTGGCACCGCCGTAGCCTTCTTTGTTGTAGGCCTTGTGCATCTTTTCGAAGTTCGCTGCAATGTCGTCAAAACGGCTCAATGCCTCATTCTTTAGGCCTTCAAGTAACTTGGTGGCTGCTTTTGTGCCGTCGTCGTCGTCGAGCTCTTCGTCGAAGTCTTCTTCGGCCACATAGTCGTCGTTTTCATCGGCATCTGAGAAACCGTCAACGATGGTTGAGATGACCACCTTGCCTTCGCGAATTTCCTCTGCCAGACGCAATACTTCAGCGATGATTGCGGGGCTTTCCGAAATGGCGCGCATCATGTCCATCATGCCGCCTTCGATGCGCTTAGCGATTTCGATCTCTCCCTCGCGGGTCAGCAATTCGACTGTGCCCATTTCGCGCATATACATCCGAACGGGGTCCGTGGTGCGGCCAAATTCGCTATCCATTGTGGAGATCGCAGCTTCGGCTTCTTCCTCAGCTTCCTCTTCAGTGGCCGCAGTTCCACTGGCATTGTTCAGGAGCAAGGTTTCGGCATCTGGTGTTTGCTCGTAAACAGACACACCCATGTCTGAGAGCAAGGACACCACGACTTCCAGTGTTTCCTCGTTGACCAATTTGTCTGGCAGGTGGTCACTGATCTCTGCATTCGTCAAGTAGCCCCGGGTGCGGCCGAGTTTGATCAGTGCTTTCAGGTGAGAGCGGCGATTTTGTGCTTCTTCCTCAGATAGCACCGTTTCGTCCAAGCCAAACTCTTTCATCAGCGCCCGCTCTTTGGACTTGCTGATCTTCATACGCAATGGCTTGACCTTTTCAACGGGCGCAGCAACTTCTTCTACAGCCTCTACTTCGCCTGCACTGTCTGCGTCCGACTCGGTATCGTCCCAATCGTTGATGTCATCGTCGAAGTCAACGGCTTTCTTGCCTGCCTTGCCTTTGCCTTTGGCTGGCGCCTTCGCAGTGGGTTTGGTTGCCGCCTTAGCCGTCTTTTTAGCAGGGGGTTGAGCGGCTGCTTGCGCAGCGCTCTTGCTGCTGACTTTGTCCGCTTTGGAGGCCACCTTCTCCTTGGCGGGAGCGGTGGGTTTGGCGGCTGCTGCTTTCACAGCAGGCTTGCCTTTCGCTGGGACGGCTTTGGCCGATGCCGCCTTGGTGGGCGTGGTTTTTACCGCAGGTGCAGCCGTTTTAGCGGGTGTTTTTTTAGCAGTGGACGGGTTGGTGGCAGCACTCAACTTTTTCTTTTCAGCAGGAGCGGCAGATTTGGACGCGGCTTTTTTAGCGGGCATGGACGAACCTCGGTTCAACGTTCAGTGGAATGAAAAAACCAAGCACGATTGGACGCAATCAAGTGCTTGGAGTAGCCAGCTGGATGGGCGAACATTTGGGGTGCAGTCCTTGCGGAGCTTGGCGGGCTGAAGAAGCCGGGCAATGCATTGTTTGCGTGCCGTGCCGGAGGTGCTGCTGTCGCGCTAGCGGAAGAAGGATTATACCGAAATGGACATTTTTAGGGTGCCAGTCTTGGCAGCAGGGGCTTGGCCAGCCATGAAAAAGCCCACCTGTGGGTGGGCTTTTCAAGTCTGGAGAGGTGCTTAAGTCCCTTTGCCAGACAAAACCTCATTGCTTGTGGGCGAGGTCCTTCAGTGGCCGTAAACCAAATCGGGCAGCCACGTCGCAATCCCCGGCACGATCACCACCAAGGCGAGCGCAAGGGCTTGGATCGACAGGAAAATCAGGGAAGACCTGAAAATCGTCGCCATGCTGATATGAGCTGGCGCAACGCCGCGGATGTAGAAGAGCGCGTAGCCAAATGGGGGACTCAAGAAGCTCATCTGCATATTGACGAGGTACAGCACGCCGAACCACAAAATCACACTGTCCGGGGTTGGGCCAGGCAGGCCAAACAGACCAGTGAACGTCAGCGATTTCACGATGGGTACGAAGATTGGCACGGCCAACAACAAAATACCAACCCAGTCGAGGAACATCCCCAAAATCACCAGCAAAACCATCATCAGGAACAAGATGCCGTAGGCGCCGAGGCCGGTCGACAAAATGGTTTCGGTGATAAAGGCCTGGCCACCCTGGAGGATGTATAGACCCACAAAAATCGACGCGCCGAAGATGATCCACAGCACCATGGCGGTGGCCTTCAGGGTCGCGCCGCTGGCCTCAATCAAGCCCTTGAGGGTCAGGCGCTTGTGCAGCAGTGCGACACCCATCGCTCCAAAGCTGCCGAGTCCAGCTGCTTCCACGGGGGTTGCAACACCTGCAAACAAGAGGCCCAAAACCAGGACGACCAAACCAATCGGAGCGATCAGACCGCGCACCAAAGCCAGTTTTTGGGTCAGACTCAAGCGCTCCTCGATGGGCACAGGGGGTCCGAGCTTTGGGTTCAGGGTGGTGCGAACCACCACATAAAGGATGTAGAGCCCCGAGAGCAAGAGGCCGGGCAACACGCAGCCCAGGTACAACTCACCCACAGATTGCTGAGCCACGACCGCGTACAGAATGGCCAAAATCGAAGGCGGAATCAAGACGCCCAGCGTACCGCCAGCCATGATCGAGCCGATGGCGATTTGAGGGTCGTAGTTGCGTTTGAGCATCGCGGGGAGGGCAATGATGCCCATCGTGACAATGGCTGCACCAACCACGCCGACCATGGCCGCTAGGATGGTGGACGCGACGATGGTGGCCACGGCCAGTCCACCGTGCAAGCCGCCCATCCATTGATAGACCGCGTCAAACATTTCCTCGATCAATCCAGCGCGTTCCAACATCGTGGCCATGAAGATGAACAGCGGAATCGCAGCCAAATCTGGGTTGGTCATCATGGGGAAAATGCGGCTGGGGATGATGTTCAGCATGGCTGCATCGCCCAGCAGATAAAGGAATACAACCCCTAGGCCACCCGCAACAAAGGCGAGAGGTAGGCCTGCCATCAACAGCACGAAAAGCGAGCCAAACATGACCCACGTGAGGGTTGCCATGTCCACATCGGCCAGAATGCCTTGCATCCGGAATAAAAAATAATCGTCGCCATATGGGTCATAGAACCCAATGTTCACTGCCTCGACTCCGACGATTGCTGCCACCAGCAAGGTCAAGCCGTAAACAAGCCAGCGCGTGCGAGTGGCGCTGGCGCTCAAGGTGGTGCTGCTCATGCTTGTGCCTCTGATTTCAAAGAGTTTTCAAAGGTGCGAATGTCTTTGATGAGGCGAGCGATACCCGCCAAAACAATCAAAATCGCACCCAACAGCATCATCCCTTTGACGGGCCAATACTGAATCTGCCAGGTCTCTACGGATCGCTCATCCATGGCGACGCTTTCAAGGAAAAAGCGCGTGCCCGTGGTGCACATGGCGATCACAAAGATAAAGAAAAAGACGCTGGTAAACACGTCGATGGCCGCCTGAGTCCGACGGGTTAAGCGTGTATAGATCACGTCGACGCGGACATGGCTGCCATGGAGCAAACCATAGGCACCACCCAGCATGTACTGCATACCGAACAACAAAAAGCTCGATTCGTGCACCCAGATGGTCGGCATATTGAATAGGTAGCGCGCGGTGACTTCGTAGGTGTAGGCCAGCACGGCGTTAACGCTCCAGAGCGCCACAAACAGTCCTGAGCGATCGCTGATCCAGTCGAGTGCGCGCTCAATCGGCCCTGCATCGCTGAGGTAGGGAACCTCTGGGATCACCTTTTGGGCTGTTCCCCACGCAATAAAAATGAGTGGCATGACTGCCAACCAGCCCCAGTAAAACCAGTGGGGCATCACAAAGCCAACGCTTTCGATCATGAGTTCACCATCCAAAAAAATGAGCGGCCCTGAGAGTCCGCTCCGAGTGACTGGGTCTCAAGCCGTTGAAGCTTGAGACCAAGTCGTTGCACAACGACAGTTGTGGATCAGAGAGATTGACCTTTGAGGTCGCTCTTGCTGACGTAGCCCAGGACGCCGTTTTGCATGTAGTCGAGGTGGAGTTTGAACACCTTGGCAGCATCTGCGTCCTTCTTGGCCCAGTTGAACCAAATTGGGATCGCGGCCTTGCGGAACTGGTCGGCGTCTTGAGTGCTCAAGCGAGAGACCGTCGAGCCTGCGGCTTCGAACTTGGCCATCGCGTCCACGTTCGCCTTTTGGATTGCCACGTATTGAGTCAACGAATAGGCTTTGACTTGCTCTTCGACGAACGCCTGCATCTTCTTGGACAAGCGCTTCCATGCTCCCATGTTGACGGTCAAGTCCATCAGGTCGACAGGCTGGTACAAGCTCATCGTGCCTGGGGGGCCCATCAAGATGTACTTGGTCACCTGGTGGAAGCCCAAGTCATAGTTGACGGCAGGACCCACGAAGTCAGCGGCGTCGATGGTGCCTTTTTCGAGGGCAGGGAAGATGTCAGAGCCTGGCAGTGCAACCGTTGACACGCCAAACTGCTGGAAGACCTCGGAAACCATGCCACCGGGCAAGCGGATCTTCTTGCCTTTCATGTCGGCCAAGGAATTGATGGGCACCTTAGAGTGAATGATGTTGGCATCGTGCTGGATCGTGCCGACGAAGTACATGCCGTGCTTGGCATAGATGTCTCGGGCCATTTGCA
>JBEAPX010000105.1:0-4014 GCA_041164205.1 Pseudomonadota bacterium | reverse complement strand
TGATAAGCCCGAAGCGCCAGCCCTGCGGATTCGCAATTTGAATTTCTTTTACGGGGATTTTCAAGGGCTGAAAAACGTAAATTTAGATATCGCAGAGGGAAAGGTGACCGCGTTCATTGGCCCCTCAGGCTGCGGTAAGTCGACTCTATTGCGGACGTTGAATCGGATGTACTCCCTCTACCCGGGGCAGCGTGCTGAGGGGGAAATTCTGCTCGATGGCGAGAATATTCTCGATAGCAAGCAAGACCTGAACCTATTGCGTTCGCGCGTGGGAATGGTTTTTCAAAAGCCGACGCCGTTTCCCATGTCGATCTACGACAACATTGCGTTCGGAGTCCGTCTGTATGAAAACCTTTCCAGCAGCGAGATGGATGACCGAGTCGAGTGGTCATTGCATAAAGCAGCCATTTGGGACGAGGTCAAAGACAAGCTGAATCAAAGTGGCTTGTCATTGTCTGGTGGGCAGCAGCAGCGCCTGTGCATCGCACGCAGCGTTGCCGTCAAGCCAAAGGTTCTGTTATTGGATGAGCCCACCTCTGCGCTTGACCCGATTTCGACCGCGAAGGTCGAGGAGTTGGTGGCCGAGTTGAAGCAGGAGTACACCATTGCGATCGTCACCCATAACATGCAGCAGGCGGCGCGGGTATCCGATTACACTGCTTATATGTACCTGGGTGAATTGGTAGAGTTTGGTGAAACGGAGCAAATTTTCTTCAAGCCCAAGCGCAAAGAAACCGAAGACTACATCACAGGAAGGTTTGGTTAACATGCCCGAAAAACACACCCTTAGTCAATTCGATGACGACTTGAACCATATCTCCAGCCTTGTGATGGACATGGGCGGCGTGGTTGAACTGCAGTTGCGCCAAGCCGCGCAGGCTCTGGTAAACATGGACGTTCAGATCGCTGATTTGGTGCAGGAGCGTGAAGCCGAGGTCAACCACTTTGAGGTGCAGTTGGACCACGAAATCACATCCGTGATCAGCCGTCGCCAACCGGCAGCCAGAGACCTGCGACTGTTGATGGCGATGTCGCGCATCACATCCAACCTAGAGCGGGCGGGCGATGAAGTGCATCGAATGGCGCGCATGGTCAAGCTGATTCTCGAGAGTGGTCTGCAGCGCTCGCTGCCTGCAGGGGAATTGCACGCGGCGGCCGAAATGGCCTCTGTGTTGTTGCGCCGGTCTTTGGATGCGTTTGCCCGTCAGGACGCTCACATGGCACTGTCGATCATCAAAGAAGACGACGCTCTGGATAACGAGTACAACGGCTTCCTGCGCAAGTTGATGACATACATCATGGAAGATCCTCGCACCATTTCTCCCAGCATCAACCTGTTGTTTCTCGCCAAAGCAATCGAGCGTGTCGGCGATCACGCCAAGAACATTGCTGAGTCCACCATTTACGTGGTGGAAGGGGAGGACGTGCGCCACACGACTCGATCGCAATTGGATTCAATCGTTCGCTGATGGCAGACGCCGGACCATCGGCGCGCGTGTTGGTGGTTGAGGATGAGCCCTCCATCGCTGACATGATTGGCCTGCACTTGCGGCACGCGGGCTACGAAGTGTCATTTGCGCTCAACGCTGAAGAGGCCAAACGTTCAGTTGGGCTGCAAGTGCCCGATTTGATCTTGCTTGACTGGATGTTGCCGGGGCAGAGTGGAGAGTCGTTGTTGCGCTCGTGGCGTTGCGAATCGCTGACAAAGGACTTGCCGATTATTTTGCTCACCGCAAAGTCCTCCGAGGACGACAAAGTCGCTGGGCTGCAGGCTGGTGCCGACGATTACGTGACCAAGCCGTTCTCCAACAAAGAGTTGATGGCTCGCATCAACGCGCTATTGAGGCGTCACCGTCATATAGAGACCGCCGCTGTGTTGTCACTTGGCCCGGTGCAGTTGGATCCTGATGCCCATGAGGTCAGGGTGGCAGGTCAATTGGTCAAAATTGGCCCCTCTGAATTTAAGTTGCTGATTTATTTGCTGAAACATCCTGAGCGCGTTCACAGTCGAGCTCAGCTTTTGTCTGCGGTGTGGCGGGATGAGGGCAGTATGGAGGAGAGGACTGTTGACGTCCACATCAAGCGGCTGCGGGAAGCGTTATCCGAATGTTCGTTTATGGTTCAAACGGTGCGCGGCGCGGGTTATAAGCTCAGCGCCAATCGTGGTTCCTAGCCATTCAACACGAGCCCGTGCGCTCAAAATCACTTATGCTTGGGTGTGTTCGCCCCGCGCGGCGCAGCGCGGACCCGCTTCGCTGACGGTGTTTGTCCCTTTGATTCAATCGATGGCTTGAAATGCTAAGAACCATTCAATTGTTCCTCGCCATGTTTTTGGGTTGGCTGCTGCTGACCCAAGGGAAGAACAGCAACGCCACCCTGGCTCTGGTGGGCTGTTTTTTGGGCGCAGGCGTGTGGATGAGCTGGGACATGGCGGCGCGCGCGGTGTTGGTGCGCTGGATTCAAAGACGAGATGAATCCAAACCTCCCAAAATGCGTGGACTTTGGCGTGATTTGGGTGAGCGCGTCTACAAGTCTTTGCGTTATCAGAGACGCAAAACTTTAGATGAACGTCGTCGCCTCAACGAGTTTTTAGCCGCCATCCAGGCGTCGCCAAATGGCGTGGTGCTCCTGGATCGCGATGGACGCATGGATTGGTGTAATCAGGCCGCATCTGAGCATTTGGGCTTAGATCCCGAGGAAGACCTCCACCAAGTGGTGCGCAATATCGTTCGAGACCCAGTGTTCACGCAATACCTGCAAAAAGGGCGTTATGAATCCGAAGTGAAGCTGCACAGTCGGGGCCGCACAGCCGCCGAAATTGCCGTGCAGCTTTTCCCCTACGGGAGACAGCGGCACTTGATGTTGACCCGAGACATCACCGCTATTCAGCGCGCAGAGCGGATGCGCCGAGATTTCGTAGCCAATGTGTCTCACGAGATCAAGACGCCGCTGACGGTGATTCGTGGGGTCGTGGAGACGCTGCAAGACTTGCCTCTCGATGAAGCACAGCGCACGCAATATTTGGCATCGATGGCTAAGCAAGCGCAGCGCATGGACAATTTAGTGACGGATTTGTTAACTCTGTCATCGCTTGAGGGAGGGCCGCCGCCACCCGCGAGCGAGTGGCATTCTGCTCAAGCATTGATCGATACTGCGTTGAATGACGCGCGTGCCTTGGTTGAAGTCTTGTACAGCGACACCCAAACTCTGGAGGTCATGGGTGAGACGCAATTTGATCTGGCAGGCAATGGTCGTGAAATCCAGAGTGCCATTGGCAATTTGGTCACCAATGCGGTTCGTTATACGCCTGTCGGCGGCCGGATCACCATGGGTTGGCGGCGACTTCCCCACGGTGACGCGGAGTTTTACGTGCAGGACACAGGGGTTGGCATCGCACCTCAGCACCTGAGTCGACTCAGTGAGCGGTTTTACCGCGTGGACCAAAGTCGATCACGAGAAACGGGGGGCACTGGCTTGGGGTTAGCGATTGTGAAACACATTGCCCAGCGCCATGGTGGAGACCTTCGGATCTCTAGCGTTCTGGGGAAGGGGTCTCGCTTCAGCGTCACCTTCCCAGCGCGCCGGGTGCGTTGGCTTGATGACCAAGACGAGGTTTGAGGGCAGGTGGTGCGATTGCCGAATCAGTGAGATCCCACACGTTTGAAGACCCGGATGCGTTCGCTTCGACGGTTGAGTTGTCGCACGGTCGCTACCTCAGCCCATTGTTCTAATTTGATCTCAGATAAGTCGGCACGGTCGCCCACAATCCAGTGCTGGCAATTCAGGAGGTCATTGGGCAGACTCGAGTGGATGTGCACTGGAACCCTCTGACGCTGTAGCGCGGCGAACAGTGCAGGGGGCAAGCCTGAGGCGTGAACACATTGCTGCGTGGAGGTGATGCGACTGAGCTGCCGCGCGAGGGTGTCGTAGCCCATGCCGTAATTGAACACGGGCAACCAAAGGCTCATGAGTAAGCCCCACACCCATATGGTGCCGCTTGCTGACAGGACCAAT
>JBEAPX010000104.1:0-11346 GCA_041164205.1 Pseudomonadota bacterium | reverse complement strand
TCGCGGCAACGCGGCGGGCGCACCGAAGCCATGGCGGTCTTGGCTGATTTTTTAAACGACCGCAGCCGTCGGTATCGAGGAGGCATCTCTTCGCCAATCACCGCGCCCGAGGCCTGCTCTCGCCTATCGCCCTACCTTGCAATGGGTTGCGTGAGCATGAGAGAAGTGGTTCAAAGCACCCGCGCCCAAGCGCAAGATGCCACCCTCAATACCCACCAACGCAAAGGCTTGCACGCCTTCACCAGTCGGCTCTATTGGCATTGCCATTTCATTCAAAAACTAGAAAGTGAACCCGCCATCGAATGGCGCAATATGCATCGCGGCTACGACGGCTTGCGCGAGCCGGAATTCAATCCAGCCCATTTCGAGGCCTTGCAAGCCGGACGCACGGGCTGGCCGTTGGTCGATGCCTGTGTCCATATGTTGCACGCAACCGGGTGGCTGAACTTTCGCATGAGGGCCATGCTTGTCTCAGTCGCAGCCTACCCTTTGTGGCTGCACTGGCGCCCAGTGGGCGAGTGGTTGGCGCGTGAATTTTTAGATTACGAGCCGGGCATCCACTGGAGCCAGCTGCAAATGCAGTCAGGCACGACAGGCATCAACACCACCCGCGTCTACAACCCCATCAAACAGGCGCAGGATCACGATCCTCAGGGGCACTTCGTGCGCCGATGGATCCCCGCCATGCGGCGCGTGCCGGACACCTGGCTGTTTGAGCCATGGCGAATGCCAGCGTCTGTGCAGGCCCAATGCGGTGTGGTGGTGGGCCGAGACATCCCCATGCCCATCGTTGACCTAGACGCCGCCACCAAAGTCAGTAAACAGCGGCTGCACGCCCGCCGCCAACAACCCGAAGTGAAGGCGGCCAACTCTGGCGTCGTGACCACACACGCCTCTCGCCGCGCAAAACCCAAGCGAACAAGCCGCCTGAGTCGTCCAGCCGGCGACCCAACCGGTCGACAACAAGCGCTGGGCGCCATGCAACAGTGTTCGCTGTTGGACGACTGATGGCCGGATCCCCCCTTTCTGCCGCGACCCCAACCGCGACACAGTCTGCGGGTTGTGTGGTGTATTGGTTTCGCCGCGACTTGCGACTGGACGACAACCCCGCCTGGTGTGCCGCCATGGCGCATTGCCAACGCACCGGATCAACCCTGCTGCCCATCGTGGTCGAGCTCGCGCCCGAGGTGCAGGCCCTTGGAGGTGGCATCCCTCGCGGGGCGGCGGTGCAAGACTGGGTCGAGCAATGTCACCGTGCACTGGCTCAATCCTTGCAGGCCATGGGCTCGCAACTGTGGCGGGTGCCGGACATCGCGTCGCTGGCCCAACTGGCACGCACGCTGCCAATGGCTAGTCTGTATGCCGAAGACATCGCCTTGCCGTATGAGCAGGCCGAGCAGCAGGAGTTGGCGCGGGCTTTTGGCGACCGGGCCACCTTTGTATGGCAATCGACCCTATTCAACGAAGACGAGTTGCCTTTCCCCATCACAGGCTTGCCGCAAGTCTTCACCTCGTTTCGGCAAAAGATTGAGCACGCGGGTTTGCGTGCCCACCCGCCCTGCGCGGCGCCACGCCACATCCCGCCTGTGCCTCCTGAGTCTGTGCTGACCCTACACGCTGAACGCGTGGCGGCAAGTGTGCGCCCCGTCTCGCGAGATCCTCGCAGCAGCATTGCGCCCGATCGCCAGGCGGGCGAAATCGGTGCACAGCGCCACTGGCAAACGTATTTGAGCCAGGGTTTGCCGCACAGCTACTTCGAGACGCGCAATCAACTGAGCGGGCATCACTTCTCGAGCCAGTTGTCGCTCGATCTCGCGTGGGGCAGCTTGTCCGTGCGGCGCGCGATGCATCGCTTGGATGAATTTGAAGCAACACACGGGCGCACGAAAAGCAGCTATTGGTTGTGGTTTGAGTGTATGTGGCGCGAGCACTTTCGCTGGCTTGCACGGGGGCATGGCCAGCGGCTGTTTCATGCCCGTGGACTGAGCCAGAACGCCCCTCTGCCGCGCGCCAGCGTCAGCGATTGGGAACGCTGGACTCGCGGCGAAACTGGACAGCCTCTGATCGACGCCGGGATGCACGAACTGGCGGTGACTGGGTATTTGTCCAACCGGATGCGCCAAATCGTTGCCAGCTACTGGCTCAACGATATGGGTGGCGATTGGCGAAACGGTGCGGCTTGGTTTGAATCGCAACTCATCGACGAAGACCCCTACAGCAACACCGGCAACTGGCTCTACATCGCAGGCCTAGGCACGGATCCCCGCGGAGGTCGCCGGTTTGACCCCGACAAACAAGCACGCGAGCACGACCCAGAGGGCACGTATCGGCGCTTGTGGGCCTGAGCGAGCCCTGTCACATCAGTCACATCGGCACCCGCGCCATCACAACCCACCCAAGGCCAACAGGTGCGTCGGCCTAGATCAGTGCAAACGCTCGATGATCACCGCTGGCGCTTGACCGCCCGCCGCGCACATCGTCACCAATCCAAACCGCTTGTCTTGGCGCTCCAACTCATCGAGCATGGTGCCGATCAGCATCGCACCGGTGGCGCCGATCGGGTGGCCCAACGCAATCGCGCCCCCGTTGACATTGACCTTGTCGCGGTTGAGCTTGAGGTCACGGATAAACTTTTCAGCCACCACGGCAAATGCTTCGTTGATTTCGAAGAGGTCAATGTCCTCAAGGCGCATCCCCGCTTGTGCCAACACCTTCAGGGCCGCCGGCACCGGCGCATTCAACATCAACGTGGGGTCGCCCCCCATGTTCGCCGCAGCCACAATTCGGGCGCGAGGCTTGAGGCCACGCCGCTCGACATAGGCCTTGGATGCCATCAGCACGGCCGCAGCGCCATCCACGACACCCGACGAATTGCCCGCATGGTGGACATGGTTGAACTCGGTCAATTCGGGATACCGGCGTTGAATCATCTGACCATAGGTAGCACCCGTGTGGACATCGGCCACCAAGTCCCGGATGCGTTCAAACGCGGGTTTGAGTCCGGCCAACACCGCCATGGTGGTCTCGGGACGCGGGAACTCCTCGCGCTCCAGCGCCAATGAACCGTCTGGGTTATGCACTTGGATCAATGCGCGATCGAAGCGCCCCTCGGCAATGGCTCGCGCTGCCCGGTGCTGGCTTTCCAGCGCGAGGGCATCCAAGTCCTCGCGACTGATGCCTTCCATCGTGGCAATGGCGTCGGCGCACACCCCTTGTTGTGACTGGGGGTGCATGGCGCGCAAATCCAAATTGCCGGCATCCAAAATCGGTTGCTTGGTGAGCGTGGCGGTGAAACTCATCATTTCAGCGCCGCCCGCAACAATGCAATCCTCAAAGCCCGCTTTCAGCTGGCCGGCCGCCAAGTTGACCGCCGTGATGCCCGAGCCGCAAAAGCGATCCAGCGTCACGCCGGACGCCTTCACGTCGAAGCCTGCATTGAGCAAAGCCATTCGCGCCAGGTCGCAACCTTGGGCATCGACCTGAGTCGACGTGCCAAAAATCACGTCATCGACCTCGCTTGTCTCCAAGCCATTGCGCTCGACCAAGGCTTTCAACACCGTTGAGCCCAAATAGCTGGGGTGCAAATGTGCCAAGGCGCCCTTGCCTTGTTTGCCGATGCCGCGTGGCGTGCGGCAGGCGTCAAGAATGAATGCTTCGCTCATGTGTGTTCCTATGGCAGTGATGAGGGGGTGGGTCAGCGAGGTGCCATGCGGATGGCACCATCCAAACGCACTTTTTCACCATTGAAATAACCGTTTTCACACATATGAACCGCCAATCCGGCGTATTCAATGGGATCGCCTAGGCGTGACGGATTCGGCACCTGCGCCGCCAAGGCGTCCTTGACGTGCTGCGGCGCAGCCTGCAGCAAAGGCGTATTGAATAAGCCCGGCAAGATCGTGTTCACGCGAATCAAGTCACGGGCCAAATCTCGGGCAATCGGCAAGGTCATCCCGATCACACCCCCTTTGGAAGCCGAGTAGGCGGCCTGCCCCATTTGCCCATCTTCTGCGGCGACCGATGCGGTGTTCACGATGGCTCCGCGCTCACCATCGATGGCATCCAGAGTCAACATCCCGGCGGCAGATTTGGCGATGCAGCGGAAAGTGCCAATCAGGTTAACTTGGATGATTCGCTCAAATTCATCCACAGGAAAGTGCTGGATATCCCCGGTTTGCTTGTCCCGCCACGCTGTCTTGAACGCATTACCAATGCCGGCGCAGTTGATCAAAATCCGTTCTTGACCCAACACCGATCGCACGGCAGCAAAACCCGCATCCACCTCGGCCTCTTGCGTGACGTTGACTTTGGCAAACACGCCGCCAAGTTCGCGCGCGACCGCTTGGCCCATGGCTTCATTCATGTCAAAAATGCCCACGCGCGCCCCTCTTTCGGTGAGCAAACGCGCGGTGGCTGCTCCCAGACCAGATGCACCGCCGGTGACGATCGCCGTGACTCCATTCAGTTGCATGAGATGACTCCCTGTAGAAAGTTGCCGTCTTGGCCCTGCGTCGGCGCAGAGCAATCCAGACGTGAGCGGGTCATATTAATGAACCACCTCGCGGCCAGATGACGCCAACCGGACGCGAGGCGTCGACCGCTGGGTCGAGCAGCGACCCGCGCGACACCTGAGGGACAGCCCATCAGGGGAAACACCAATCGGGTCCCTGCACGCTGCACCTAGGATGAGTGACAGCAATGTGTTGGTCGATACAGGAGACAAGATGTACCCCGGAATCCAGGCGCAACAGCACCCCGATCGCCCTGCCGTCATCATGGCAAGCACTGGGGAGACGATCACTTACCGCGAGCTCGATGCGCGGTCCAACCAATTGGCCCACTACCTGCGTCAGCAAGGCTTGCAGCGGCTCGATCACTTTTCGATGTTCATGGAGAACCACGCGCGCTTTGTCGAGGTCTGCGCAGCAGGCGAACGCACGGGCCTGTACTACACCTGCATCAACTCCTTTCTGACCGCAGAGGAGATGGCCTACATCGTCGACAACAGCGAGTCCCAAGTGCTGATCACCACCAGCGCGCTGCAAAGCGTGGCTCTCAAAGCCTTGCCCCTGTGCCCCAAGTTGCGCACGTGTTTGGTGATCGATGGACCGGCGCAGCCCCACAGCGTCGGACACGTCACGGTCCAAGATTACGTCCAAGCCTTGCAGGGTTTGCCAACCACGCCGGTCGCCGATGAAGCACTGGGCACGGCCATGTTGTACTCGTCTGGGACCACCGGCCGACCCAAGGGCATCCTGCGCCCCTTGCCCGAGAACCCACCCGCGCAACACCTGCCGCTGTACGAGTTCCTGTTTGGCCTTTGGCACTACCGCGAAGACATGACTTACCTCTCGCCGGCGCCGCTTTACCACTCGGCCCCACAAGCGGCGGTGGGCTTGACCATCCGCAAGGGCGGAACCGCCATCATCATGGAGAAATTTAACCCCTCCCACTACCTGGACCTGATTCAGCAACACCGCGTCAGCCATACGCAGCTGGTGCCCACCATGTTCAGTCGAATGCTGAAACTCCCCGAAGAAGAACGACGGCAATTTGATGTCACTAGCCTAGAGATCGCCATCCATGCCGCCGCCCCCTGCCCTGTGCAAACCAAAGAGCAAATGATCGACTGGTGGGGCCCCATCATCCACGAGTACTACGGCGCCACCGAAGGTTTGGGCTTCACGGCTTGTGACACGCCGCAGTGGCAGGCCCACCGAGGCAGTGTGGGTAAGGTGTTGTTTGGCGAGCTGCACATTTTGGACGACGAGATGCGCCCTTGCGCCAAAGGCGTCCCCGGACAAATCTGGTTCAAAACAGCGACCGAATTTTCCTATTTCAACGACGCTGAGAAGACGCGTGAATCGACCTCACCCGACGGCACCATGACCACGGTGGGTGACGTGGGCTACGTCGATGACGACGGCTTTCTCTACCTCACCGACCGCGCCACCTTCATGATCATTTCAGGCGGGGTCAACATCTACCCCCAAGAGGCCGAGAACCTGCTCATCACCCACCCCGATGTGGAGGATGCGGCGGTGTTTGGCGTCCCCAATGAAGAAATGGGCGAAGAAGTCAAAGCCGTGGTGCAAATGTTGCCCGGTCGCCCCAAAGATGCCGCCATGGCGGAAAAGCTCATGGCCTTTTGCAAAGAGCACTTGGCCCATGTCAAGTGCCCCAAATCGATTGACTTTGACGATGCGCTGCCCCGATTGCCAACCGGCAAACTCTACAAGCGCATTTTGAGAGACCGTTACTGGGCGGACCACAAAAACCGAATTGTCTGAGCCCAACTGCACCGATCACCAACGAGAAAACACATATGCCACCACTGACCTACGATGCGGGGCGCACCCAGCGGGTGTACGCCAACCAATCTGCCACCGACGCCATTCGCACCGAAGTCACTCGCCTCGGCGCTCAGCGCGTGTTTGTGATCGCATCGCAATCGGTGCTCTCGCTGGGGTTGGGTGACCAGATCAACAGCGCATTGGGCGACCTGTGCGTTGGCATTCACACGGGTGTTCGGGCCCACGGTCCCCAAGAGGATGTGCTGGCTGCGATTCATGCGGCGCGCGCCGCACAAGCGGACGTGCTCGTCAGCATTGGCGGTGGCACACCGATTGATGCGACCAAGGTCGTGCAAGCCGGCTTGACGCACGGCGTCCAAACGCTTGAGGAACTGCGCGCACTCGCCCTCCCCACGCCAAACAGCCCAACCAACCTGGACGCCAGCCGAGTCGGGGCCATTCGCAGCATTGCCGTACCGACCACCCTCTCAGGCGCTGAATTTGCCTCATTGGGTGGTGCGCTCAATACTGAGCTCAAACAAAAGCAGGGTTACAACCACCCCGACCTAGCACCCGTGGCGATCGTGTTTGACCCAGCGCTGACCGCACACACACCCCCTCGCCTGTGGTTCTCGGCGGCCGTTCGCACCCTGGATCACGGCGTCGAGGGGTATTTGTCACCCGATGCCATTCCCCTGTTTCAAGAGCAATTTTTGAACGGTCTGCGACTGATGTCTCGGGGCTTAAAACTGGCACACGCCGCCTTGCAAAGGGGTGACAGCGCCGAGGCTGCCGAAGCCCGTTGGCTGAGCTTTCAGGGTGTGTGGTCCATCTCGGGCGCGTTGGGACGTGTGCGCTTTGGTGCCAGCCATGGCTTGGGCTATATCTTGGGCGCGCAGTATGGTGTGCCGCACGGCGAGACCTCATGTGTGCTGTTGCCAGCCGTGATGGCGTGGAACGCCGAACAGTTGGCCGAGCGCATGGTCCCCATCGCGCAGGCACTGGGCGCGGTGGACCAAGCCGCACACCAGGTGGTCCTAGAGTTCATCCGAGGCTTAGGCCTCCCCTCTGGGTTGGGCGATGTCGGCGTGCCGCCCTCGGCCCACGCAGCCATTGCCGCCGTCGCTGCGCCGCACCCGGTGGTATTGGCCAACCCAAGGGCCATCACCAGCCCAGAAGATGTGTTGGAAATCTTGGCGCTGGCGCAGCGCAATGGCTCGGCCTGAACCCCTGAGCTGTCTCATGGGCTACTGAGTCTTGGCGCCCAGGTGGCTACGATTTGGCCCTCAACAGTTGACGTGCGAGAGGCCTCCATGGACCAGCCAACCAACCCTGATTTGATCCCCTTTCAAGGCCAACAGCCGTGGGGAATGCAACCCGACATGGTGATCAATGACTTGCTCACCGACGACCCTCGCCTGTGGGCACCGCTGAGTGCCAACAGTTGGTCCAGACCGATCCACCTGAATGTCACTTCCGGCTTCTATGTGCACCTGCTCAAGGTCAACAAGGCGGGATTGATCCAGCGCCATCGCCACTCAGGTGCAGTCCACGCCCACACTTTGAAGGGCCGTTGGCACTACCTCGAGCACGACTGGGTGGCAGAAGAAGGCGGCTATGTCTTTGAGCCTCCGGGAGAGACCCATACCCTTGTGGTTCCTGAAGGTTGCAACGAAATGTTGACCCTGTTCTTTGTGCAAGGCGCCTTGATCTTTGTGGACCCCGAAGGCAATGCCACGGGCTATGACGACGTCTTCACTCGCATTGAAAAGTACAAAAAGCATTTCGAATCGGTGGGACTGGGCGCCGATTACGTCAAACAATTCATGCGTTGAGTCCAAGGAACGAGGCGCCCCAGCTGCGCCAGTGGCTGTGGCTACAACCGCCTCATTCCGATGCGTTCGGGCAAGGCAGTGTCAGCTTGAACGCAATGGCATCAGCGTCGCTTTCCATGACCAGCGCCCCGCCCAATGCGTGGGCAAACGAGTGCGATAAGTGCAATCCCAAACCCGTACCAGGTATGTCTTTTGTGCTGGCTGCTCGGTAGTATTTTTGAAACACCCGATCTGGGTCTGGCCGCCCTGCTGGACCAGGCACATTGGTCACGGACAAGGTGATGGTGCCACTCGCCTGTGTGTGGCTCAACGACACATGAATGGGGTGCTCGGGGTGTGCATATTTACACGCGTTCTCGATCAAGTTGCGCATCACCACCATGACCACCACTGGGTCAGTGGTGCATACGAGGTGATCAGGAGAACTGCACGCCAATCGCTCACGGTCCGCACCAGGCAGGCTCACCAACAGCGCTTGGAGGGACTTGACGACATCGACGCGTTCGCGCCGCATCTGCGCTCTGGCTGTGTGTGCCTGATCGGCCCACAAGGTGTAATCCAGCAGCGCTTGCATCTCGGACGCGGCGCGCCGTGCCAAATCCAAATGTTCTGGCTTATCCGCCCCCGCATCCAGCGCGATCAGGATCACGGACAGTGGATTCCTCAACTCGTGCATCAACACATTCAGGTGCTGCTCTTGGGTCTCGAGCAAGGCTCGGCACTCGCGCACCTGCGCCTCGGCCTGCAGCAAGGCTTGTTGCAAATGGGCGTGCGGGTCAGTTGGCACGATGGATCCTTGGGGGCGAGGCCACACCGCTCGCGTGGGCGTCATACTCGACAGCAAGCCGTCAGACGTTCACAAGAGCGCAGATCGCGCGACCCCGGCGTTGTTTATTTAAGTCCGTACAAGTGTTAATTTTTACACGTTATAAGGTGAGTAATTTACTTGCATTCCAGAGGAAATTATGATCGACATCAACCCTCAGGCGAATCCATTTTTAGAACAGGTACACGCCTTTGTGACCCAAAACGCGGTGCCTGCATTCGCTGCTGGGACACCGTCGGGCCCAGTGCTGCGACAGCTTCGCAAGCTCGGCGCCCAAATTGGGCTCACCGGCGTGCAAGTGCCCGTGAACGCAGGAGGCGTAGGTGCGGACTTTGCCACCAGAGCGGCCGCTTGTGCCGCATTGGCAGGCGTGGACTTTGGTCTTTCGATGTCGCTGGTCAACACCCACAACGTCGCCTACAAGGTCGCGATGCTTGGCGATGCAGGCACCCGCGCTGAGGTTCTGCCCGCGCTGCTTCAGGGCGACGCCAGCGCCTGCACAGCCTTGACCGAGCCGGGCACCGGATCGGACTTTGGCGCAATCCAAACCCACGCCAAATGGACCCATGACCACTGGGTCATCAGCGGGGAAAAGACCTGGATCATCAACGCGCGACACGCCAAATGGGCCATCGTGTACGCCCAGTGCACGAGTGTCGGGGACCGCGATGGCATCGCTGCTTTTTTGGTGGACCTGAGTGCACCGGGCTGCGAACCCTATGCCTTGGAATCCGCAGTGGATCAAACCAGCATCGGCAGTGGCGGCATTCGACTCGATGGCGTCCAAGTGCCCCATGAACGGATGCTCGTCGCACCTGGTGAGGCGTTCAAGGACATCATGGCCGAGATCAACAGTGCCCGAACCTACGTGGCGGCGATGTGCTTGGGGATGCTCGACGCCGCACTCGCCACGGTCACGGACTATGGGCACACCCGGCAGACCTTCGGCCGCGCTTTGCATCAACATCAGGCATGGCGTATGGCACTGGCACAAGCACAATCGGAGGCCTCCGCGGCCAAAGCGCTGCTGGAACAAGCCACCCGAGCCATTCAACATCAGCCGGCGAGCGACCCAGAGGTGCAAAGCCTGTGTGCGCAGGCGAAGGTGATCTCCACGCAGACCGCACAGCGGCAACTCCCTCACCTGCTGCACGCCATGGGCGCCCATGGATTGGACGCACGTTACCCATTAGCGCGCCACTGCGCGGCCATTCACATGGCGTCGCTGACCGATGGTTCAGATGAGATGTTGCTCGAGCGGGTGGCGGCCCTGATGCGCGCGCCGCGAACAGCCAAGCGCTGACTGAACCGCCCCGCCAGACCCAGCACCCTGTCGCCAAGCCGACCCCTTCGCGTTGGTGGCCTGTGCGGTTCAGCGCTAACCTGTGCGCCAAGGTGACCCAGTCACAGGAGAACACACAATGACCACATTTGTTCTGGTGCACGGTGCTTGGTCCGGCGCCCATGGCTTTCGAGACCTGCGCCGCCTATTGCAGGCGAAGGGGCACGACGTCTTCACGCCAGCGCTCACAGGCATTGGTGCCCGCGCGCACCTGGCCAGCCCGCAAGTCAACCTAGACACACACATCCAAGATGTCGTGAACTTGGTTTGGTACGAGGACCTCCGGGACATCGTGCTGTTGGGCTTTTCTTACGGCGGAATGGTGGTGACCGGCGCGCTGGAACACATCGCTGATCGCATCGCGCACCTGGTTTACGTGGACGCGTTTGTGCCCCAACACGGCCAATCAGTCTCAGATTTGGTGAGCGGTCGCAAGGCGCCCACAGGATTGGGTGCACCCGCCTTTTTGCCACCCACCCCCCGCGAGTTCGAAGACCCCGCACAGGCGGCCTTTCATGCCCCACGCCGCGTTGCACAACCCCTGGCAACCTTTGCACAGCCGGTGCGGCTGAACCAAGCCTTGGAGTCTTATCCATTCAGCCTGACCTATGTCAGGGCAACCGAAGACGATCACACGCAACAGTCAGACCAACAATTCACCAAGGCTGCAGCCCATGCCCAAGCCTCCGAGCGTTGGGATTACCACGAGGTGGACACCAACCACATGATTCCAGTCAATCGTCCTGAAGCCCTCGCCACCATCTTGCTGGACAAGGCCAACTGACCTCTCATTGGGTCCGCGCAAACCACATCAGGTGGGATCGATAGTGGCTGTGCTGAGGTCGCCCTCTGCGGGCAATCGGGGCGTCATCACTTTTCGAAACAAGGGCCACACCGCTGCCAGCATGACCATGCCCGCGTAGCCCGTTGGCATCTGTGGCGAGGCGGCGGTGCGTGTCAGCCGGTCTGCTGAATCGGATGGGTTGAGGTGATGGTGGGCATGGCGAGGCAAATTGATCAGCAGCGCATCGGACACCCAGTTATCGCAGT
>JBEAPX010000103.1:0-2901 GCA_041164205.1 Pseudomonadota bacterium | reverse complement strand
GGATGTGTGGCGGACAAGCGATTGATATCGCGTCAGTGGGCCTGCCGCTGAATCAAAGTCAGCTGGAGCAAATGCACGCTAAAAAAACAGGCGCATTGCTGCGTTGTGCGCTGGCGCTTGGTGGGCACGCAGCCCACGCCAACGAGCAGCAGTTGAGAGCCCTAGATCAATTTGGCCAGCGGATTGGGCTGGCGTTTCAGGTGATCGATGACATCCTCGATGTCACTGCAGACTCCCAGCAGCTGGGCAAAACCGCCGGTAAAGACGCGGCCAACGACAAGCCTACCTTTGTGGCATTGCTCGGTTTAGACGCCGCGCGCGCGTATGCGAATCATTTGCACAGCGAGGCAATCCAGTCGTTGAATCAAATCGAATTCAAAGAGACCAAGGCGCTTCAAGCCTTGGCTCAGCAAGTGGTGGCACGCACCCATTGAAAGACAGTCGGATGACCAAAGAATTGTTGAAACGCATCGAATCTCCTGCAGATGTGCGAGCCCTCGCAAAAGATCAGTTACAGCAACTGGTCGACGAACTCAGGGCCTATGTCTTGGAGAGTGTGTCGCGCACCGGTGGGCATTTGAGTTCCAACCTGGGTACCGTCGAGTTAACCGTGGCTTTGCATCGCGTCTTCAATACGCCCGAGGACCGGATCGTGTGGGATGTTGGGCATCAAACCTACCCTCACAAGATCCTCACTGGGCGTCGCGATCGCATGGATACGTTGCGCCAGCTGGGAGGGATCAGCGGTTTCCCGGTTCGCGCAGAGAGTGAGTACGACGCTTTTGGTACGGCCCATTCCTCGACCTCTATTTCTGCGGCACTGGGCATGGCGCTGGCAGCCAAATTGCAAGGATCCGAGAGGCACTGCGTGGCCGTGATTGGAGACGGGGCGATGACCGCAGGCATGGCATTCGAGGCGCTCAATCATGGCGGTGTAGAAGATTGCCGATTGTTGGTGATACTGAACGACAACGACATGTCGATCTCTCCGCCAGTCGGCGCGTTGAACCGGTACTTGGCACAACTGATGAGTGGGCAGTTTTACGCGGCTGCGAAAGACGTGGGTAAGCGTGTGTTGAAGAACGCGCCGCCGCTGTTTGAGTTGGCCAAGCGTTTTGAGGAGCACGCCAAAGGCATGGTGGTCCCGGCGACGCTGTTTGAAAAATTCGGCTTCAACTACATCGGGCCAATTGATGGCCACGACTTGGACTCCTTGATCCCCACGCTTGAAAACATCAAGCATCTTGAGGGCCCACAGTTTTTGCACGTCGTGACGAAAAAGGGGCAGGGTTACAAGCCCGCTGAGGCCGACCCTATTGCTTATCACGGACCGGGCAAGTTTGATCCAGCGGTGGGTATTCAAAAGCCACAAGGGGCCTCTAAGCCAAGTTTCTCGAAAATTTTCGGGGATTGGTTAACCGACATGGCGGCCGCGGATGATCGATTGGTTGCGATCACCCCCGCAATGGCAGAGGGGTCTGGCATGGTTGCTTTCTCGCAGGCCTATCCGTCGCGTTATTTTGATGTGGGTATTGCCGAGCAGCACGCGGTGACACTGGCTGCAGGTATGGCGTGCGAGGGGGCCAAGCCAGTGGTGGCGATTTACTCGACTTTTTTGCAGCGCGCCTACGATCAGTTGATTCACGATGTGGCGCTGCAGAATTTGCCAGTGGTTTTCGCTATTGATCGTGCCGGCTTGGTTGGCGCGGATGGGGCAACCCACGCCGGTGCCTTCGACATCCCGTTCATGCGGTGTGTGCCCAACGTCAGTATTGCCGCCCCCTCTGATGAGCGTGAGTGTCGGCAGTTGCTGAGTACCGCGTTCGAGCAGTCGCATCCGGTCGCGGTTCGTTACCCCCGAGGTGCGGGCGTTGGTGTCGATGCTGGAAAAGACTTAGACACCTTGCCGTTTGGGAGAGGGATCATTCGCAGGGCTGGCCAGCGCGTGGCAGTGCTTGCTTTTGGAACGCTTTTGCACGCTGCAAAAGATGCGGCGGAACAGTTGGATTTGACGCTCGTGGATATGCGTTGGGTCAAACCGCTAGATCACGTGCTGTTGGGCGAATTGATCCAAGGCCACGACGCATTCGTCACGTTGGAAGAGGGTGTCTGTGCAGGTGGCGCTGGCTCGGCTGTTGCCGAGTGGCTGAGTGCGCGCGGTTGCGCGCACCCGGTGCTGCAATTGGGCTTGCCAGACCATTTCATCGAGCACGGTGACCCTGCGAAGCTGATGGCAGAAATCGGCCTCAACGCGCAGGGAATTCAGGCGTCGATTCATGAACGTTTTTTCAAAGCGCCCTGAATATATTTCCATAAGGGTTTCCCCTTGTTTGCCGCACAGGATGTGAAAAACGCCTTCAATCCGTGCTTAAAATGGTTCGCTGTCTCAGTAGCTTGGCTCAGAAGACAACGTAAGATTAATCAATGAGGAGAACCTACATGGATCGTCGTTCAGTCATTAAAAACGCAGGTATTGCCGGCGTATTGGCCGCTGGTGTTGCACCAGCTGTGCACGCGCAAGAAACCATTCGCTGGCGCTTGGCATCCAGTTTCCCCAAAGCGCTAGACACGATTTACGGTGGCGCTGAGGTGTTCGCGCAAAAAGTCAGCGAGATGACCGGTGGCAAGTTCCAAATTTCAGTGCACGCAGCCGGTGAGCTGATGCCTGCGTTTGGCGTGGTTGATGCTGTTCAAAACGGCACCATTGAGTGCTGCCACACCGCTCCCTACTATTTCTTCGGCAAGAGCCCCGCATTTGCTTTGGGGTGTGCCATTCCTTTCGGTATGAACGCCCGTCAGCGCACGGCGTGGATGTTCCAAGGCAACGGCAACAAGCTGATGGCCGAGTTCTACAGCAAGTACAACATCGTGCATTTCTCTGCTGGTAACACCGGCGCTCAG
>JBEAPX010000102.1:0-10410 GCA_041164205.1 Pseudomonadota bacterium | reverse complement strand
TGGGCAAGGGTGCACACGGGGGTAGTACATGTGCTGGGACACCTTGATGGGCGCCGCGTCAAACGCGGCGTCCGCTGCAGCCTTGTCGCCTGCATCCCAGGTGAAAATGTGGTTGTGATGCTCACGGGCACCGTGGGCGCCTTCGGTCTTGCCAGCCAAGTCCTCGCGCAACACAGGCGCATCGGGTGCCAAGGCAGCATAAGGGTCCATCACCACGGGCAGCTCTTCGTACTCGACTTCGACTGCTTCCACGGCGTCGGCCGCAATGTAGCGGTCGTCAGCGATGACGATCGCCACCTCTTGCATTTGGAAGTGGACCTTTTCGTCCGCCAACACCGCCGCGACGTCGCCGGCCAGGGTGGGCATCCAGTGGAGCTTGAGGGGCTTGAGGTCGTCAGCGGTCAAGACGGCGTGAACACCGGGCATGGCCAATGCGGCTTCTTTGTTGATGGACTTGATTCGGCCGTGGGCGATGGGCGAGCGCACGATATCCATGTGCAGCATCCCTGCCATCTTGATGTCGTCGACGTAGTTGCCTTTGCCCTGGATGAATCGAGCGTCTTCTTTGCGCAAGCGCGATTGACCCATGCCGGCCAGTGCGAGTTCGCGTGCTTCTTTGCTGTCTGTGGGTGCATTCATGTTGGTGTCTCCGGTTGATGCGTCGCTTATGCGGCGGCGGTTTCAGCTTGTTGCAGCTTTTTTGCCGCGGATTTCACAGCTTTCACGATGTTCATGTAGCCCGTGCAACGGCAGAGGTTGCCGCTCATGCCCATACGAATTTCTTCTTCGCTGGGGTTCGGGTTGTCTTGCAAGAAGCGGTAGGCCCGCATCAGCATCCCCGGCGTGCAGAAGCCGCATTGCAGACCGTGCTCTTCGTAGAACGCCTGCTGCACGGCATGGAGGGCGCCTGCTTGTGCCAAACCTTCGACGGTTTTGACGCTGGAGCCATCGCACTGCACCGCAAGGTGGGTGCAAGACTTGACGGATTGACCATCCACATCGACGGTACAAGCGCCGCAGTGGCTGGTTTCGCAGCCAATGTGCGCACCGGTCAGGTTGAGGTCTTCACGCAAAAAGTGAATCAACAGCGTGCGTGGCTCGACTGCACGCTCTTCGGTTTTGCCATTGATGTTGACGGAAATCAGTTTTTTAGCCATGTGGAGTCTCCTTTGACTTCAAGCGCAACGCGCCCAAGCTGCGTTCAATGCCCGGCGCACCATTTCGGCGGCCATGGCGGTCTTGTATTCGGCGTCACCGCGCAAGTCCTCTGCGGGTTCGCAGATCGCTGCTGCGGCCTCTGCGGCGGCATTGACATGGCTTGCGCTGAATTCTTTGTTGAGCAGTGCCGCTTCGGCGCTGTCCGCACGCAGCGCAGTGGGTGCCACGTTCGTCAACGTGATGCGCAGGTGTGACACTTGGTTGCCTGATTTGCGCATGACGACAGCGCAACCAGCAGTGGCCCAGTCGCCAGTCTTGCGCTTGAGTTTTTCGTAGGCGTAACCGGTGCCCTGTGGGAATGCCGGTGCGTGGATCTCGCAAAGGATTTCGTTTTCGGCCAGTGCGGTCATGTACGTGCCAAAGTAGAACTCGCTGGCGGGCACGGTGCGCTGGCCGTTGGGCCCTTGCAGCACAAAGGTGGCATCGATTGCCAGGGACAGGGCAGGGTGGTCGTTGCCAGGGTCGCCGTGTGCGATGTCGCCGCCAATGGTGCCGCGGTTGCGGACCTGGGGGTCTGCGATCAGTTTGGCGGCATCGGCCAGCAGCGGCAGCTTGGCGTTGATGATGGGGGAGGCAATCAGTTCGTTTTCGGTGGTCATGCCGCCGATGACGACGGTGCCGCCTTCTTCTCGGATACCGCGCAGTTCGGGGATGCGGTTGATGTCAATCAGGTGTTCAGGCTGCGCAAATCGCAGTTTCATCATGGGGAGCAAGCTGTGTCCGCCTGCCAGGATTTTTGCGTCCTGGAGGGTGTTTAGCAGATGAACGGCATCGCCAACTGAAGTGGGTGCGTGGTACTCGAACCGGGGTGGAATCATCAGAGGTCTCCTGTTGTTTTGTCTAGGACACCAAAAGATTACGCCGACTGCCAGTTGCGTGCAATACCCCTACAAGCGGTATTGGTTGGACAAATTGTGGTGGACAAAACGCACCAACGACCAGTTTTCCTGCATGAATGGCGCGTGGCGCTCGTGAAGCGCTTTCGTGCCGCCGACGGACGGCAAGGGAAAACACCTAGAAGATTTTTGGTTGGGTCAGAGCCCCAAGGCTTGCTTGAGTTTGGCTTGGATGCTGCGGGACACGACAATGCGCTGGCTGTCCGTACCTGGGATGCGCAAATAGGTGCGGTGGTCCAATTTGTCGATGCCCTCAACCCAGCGCAAATTGACCAGATAGCGTCGATGCACACGCATGAATTTGCTGGCATCCAGCCGGGCTTCTAGGTCGCCAATGCTGAGGTTCGACACGTGCTCGCCTTTGCTGGTGATGACATGGCTGGTGTGCCCGTTGGACTCAATGCACTGCACATCGTCGATGTCGACAAACTGGACTTTGGCCCCGTTGATGAGTGGGATTCGACCCAGCTGTCGCACGGGTTTTTGGCCAGGTGGTGGTGGCTCTGGTGGCGCCTCTTGGTGGGCTTCGGTGAGGGCCGTGACGTCATGGAACACCAGCACGTAGCCCGTCACTTCCTGGGCCTCGTTGGTCAGACGGCTCAGGCGGATGAGCAGCATTTGCTCTGGAATGTTGATGATCATGGTCATCGGCGCCGCGTGCGCGGCAGCGATGCTAGAGGTGTCCGCTTGATTGATCAAAAAGTCGATTTTGGCTCGGCTTGGTTCGGGGTGGAACGCGGTCACAAGTTGGTTGAACGGTTTTTTGCTGTCGACCGGCAACACGGCTCGCGCATAGTCGTTCATGGCGACGACGCGGTGCCTGGCATCTAGGTGGATGACGCCAGTCTCCAGCTTTTCAAACGCGTACATCGGAGACTGGGTCGAGAGAGAGTGAGCGGGCAAGAGCGGCGTCCAAGCAATCGGGTCGAAGGGTTTCAAAAAGACGGTAACCCGATTTGAGAAATCTCTCAATTGGGGCTCGCACCAATGTGATGCGTGCGTGACTGGCTGTCAGCGCCTGCAGGTGCGCGATCCGGGCCAGCGCATTGGTGCTCAAGCGACAGGTGCAGGGCGCACCTAGCCCTAAGCTTTAGGCCATTCCAATCCATCCTCGGTGTCGCCGGGATGGCCATCTTTTGGTGTATCTCTCAACAAGGAATCTCAATGGCCAAGATGTCAGGTCGATCGGCGTTTTTAGCGCTCTTGAAAGACGAGGGGGTGACCCACTTGTTCGGCAATCCGGGCACCACGGAGCTGCCCATCATGTATGCCCTTGAGGAGCATCCTGATCTGCAGTTTGTCATGGCCATGCAAGAAGGGGTGGTGGTGTCCATGGCGGATGGCTTCAGCCGGGCGTCTGGGCAGTTGGTGGCCGCGAATGTACACGTCGCACCGGGGTTGGGCAACGCAATGGGCGCGCTTTACAACGCCAAGTTCACGGGCACGCCCATGATTTTGACGGCCGGTCAGCAAGAGCAAGGGCATGGCTTGATGGAGCCCATGTTGTACGACCCACTGGTGCGCATGGCCGAGCCATTGGTGAAGTGGGCCATTGAAGTCACGCGTCTAGAGGACTTGCCGCGCATCATCCGGCGGGCTGCCAAAATCGCGCGCACGCCGCCCAGTGGCCCTGTCTTCATCTCATTGCCCGGTGACATCTTGAATGCAGAGGTGGAGCTGGATTTGGGCACACGAACGGTGGTGGACGCGCGCGTGGCCCCAAGTGCCTCTGCCGTTACCGCATTGGCGCAGCGCCTGCTGGCTGCCCGCCACCCGGTGATCGTTGTCGGTGACGAAATCGTCAAGAGCGACGCCCTGCAAGAAGCCGCTGATTTTGCGCAGACGCTGGGCTGTCCGGTGTATCAGCAGACGGTGCCTTATGGTGCGCACTTTTTGTCTGAGCACCCCTGTTTCATGGGCGCACTGACCCGCAACCAAGTGCAAGTCAGAGACACGCTGGCGCCACACGACTTGTTGATTGTGCTGGGGGCAGACCCGTTGCGGATGTCGGTGCACGACGCGGTAGAGCCTTTGCCCAAAGGGATGCCGATCGTTCAAATCGGCTTGGTCGATGGCGACTTGGGCAAGAACTACGGCACCGAAATCGCCATCAAGGCCGATGTGCGAGAGACCTTGCTGGCGTTGACGCCACGACTGCAGGCCTTGGGCGGCGATGGTTTGGTGCAGCAGGCGAGTGAGCGGCTGTCGGCCTTGGCGCAAGACAACTGGACGACGCGCCGTGCGGCTTTGGTGGCGCAGATTTCTCGCCGAGCTGAGCAGTCGCCGATTGATCCGGATTGGTTGCTTTTGCAGACGATTGAGGCGATGCCACGCGATGCCATTTTCATTGAAGAATCGTTGACTGCGGCGCGCCACATTCCAGCGCTGTTGCCGTATCGGGATCGGTTTGGGTTCAGTGGTCTGGCTTCAGGCGGAATTGGTTGGGCGCTGCCGGGCGCGGTGGGGACGGGCTTGGCCAACCCCGATCGCCCGGTGGTTTGCTTTTTGGGGGATGGCAGCGCGATGTACTCGATCCAAGCCCTCTGGACTGCCGCGCATCACAAGCTGAATTTGAATGTGGTGCTGATCAACAACGGTGGCTACCGCATCATCAAGCAGCGTTTGTTGGCGTTTCACAAGAGCCGACATTTTGTGGGGATGGATTTCCAAGACCCAGCGATTCACTATGCCGATTTGGCGGCGTCGATGGGCGCCGAATCCATGCGCATCACCGAAGGAGACAAGCTGTTTGAAACCCTGCAGGCAGCGTTTGCGCGCCCAGGGACCAAGTTGATTGAAGTGATGGTGGATGGGTCGGTCTGACCCCAAAGCTTACCCAGGCCCAAGGCTGAAGTGTTCAAGAAGCGAAAGACGATATGGAATTTTCTGAACTGATCAAGGCGCGCAAGAGTATTCGAGGTTACAAGCCCGATCCCGTGCCCAAAGAGGTGATTGAGGAAATCATCGAAGTGGCCAAGTGGGCGCCTTCGTCGATGAACACACAACCCTGGCGGGTGTACGTGGTATCGGGCGAACCGTTGGAGCGGATCCGCCGTGGCAACACCGAAAACATGATCAATGGGGTGCCACCCAAGCGTGATTTTCCGATGAGCGAAAAGTACGAAGGCGCACACCGCCAGCGCCAAGTGGACATTGCGATTCAACTGTTCGAGGCCATGGGCATTGCGCGCGATGACAAGGCGCGCCGACAAGATTGGGTGATGCGGGGTTTCCGCCAGTTTGATGCGCCTGTGTCATTGGTGCTGACTTACGACCGTTACCTCGAGCCTGCGGCCATCAGTCAGTTTGACTTGGGGGCGTTTTCACACGCCATTGTGATGGCCGCGTGGGAGCGTGGCTTAGGCTGTGTGATCAACGGCCAAGGCATCATGCAGTCTGCTGTGGTGCACGAGCACGCGGGCATTCCAGACGATCAGATCATCATGATCTGCATTGCCATGGGTTACCCGGATGATGACTTTGTGGCCAACCACGTCAAGTCGGTGCGCGAAGACAACGCCAGCTTCGTGCACTACGTGGACTAGATCAGCCCAGGCAGCCGTTGGGTGGCCTGACGGACTAGGCCGCGACGGTCGCGGGTGCGCCGATGGCGCGCGCCAAGACTTCAGGTGCCGCAGCGTGATCGTTGGACGTCCATGCCACGAACAAGTCGGGACGCACCATCACGCGGTCTGCGCCGTAGGCCTTGATCAGCGCCTCGGAGGGCTGGTGAACCACCTTGAACGGCACGCCTAAGTCCTGCGCGGCAGCCGAAAACACCTGTGCCACATCCGTTTGTGGCGTGAATTCCAGCAGTACGAATTGGCCGCCCAAGTGGTCCCACAGATCAGAGCCATCGGGCAGCGCCTGAGGCGCCAAGTGGTGCCCAGCGCGTGCTTTGAAGTCGTGTTTGCCACGTGCCCCAGAGGTGCCGCCTGCGCCGCCGGTGATCAGTGGTGAGCCGGAGTAATGCGGCAGAAACTCGGTGACGTCGACATCATCGGCATCGATGCGCTCTTGCCATGCGCGCTCAAAGTCAGCCAAATCCACTTGGGGGTTGTGTGCCGCGCAGAAACTGCCAAAGTCATCGATCATGCGGCCAATGAAGTCTTGTGAGATCGATTTGAATACCGGCAAGCGCTCGGCGCTGTAGCTGTCCAGCAGCTGAGGGCCAGCCCAGCCATCGAGGCTGGCGACCAGCTTCCAGCTCAGGTTGGTGATGTCTTCAAACCCGGTGTTCACGCCGTAGCCGCCATAAGGGGGGTGGCTGTGCGCGGCATCGCCAGCAATGAAGACGCGGCCTTGGCGGTAGTTGTCTGCCATCGAAATGCGCAAGTCCCAAAAGCCAATGTGCTCAAACGACACCTCGAAGCTTTGGCCCACCACCTGGTGCAGGTATGCGGTGAAGTCAAAGTTGTCGCGGGTGGTGTCGTCCGGTACAGGTGCGTGATAGAACCAGCCGCTGTCCAAATCAACGCGGCCCAAGAACTGCCAATAACCGCCGATATCGGGGTTCATGGCATTGAAAATTGTCTTGCCAGGGAACCGCTCGCGCAGCAACGCATCGAGTTCTTGTGAACGAAACACGAGCAACACCATCTTGGGGCCCTTGTGATCGGTCGATTGCGTGATACCAACTTGCTCACGCACAAAGGACCGCGCGCCATCGCAGCCCACCACATAAGAGGCCCGCACTTCAATGCTGGCCTGACCTTGGTCATTCACCCCACTGAGGGTGGCCCCCTCGCTGTCTTGCGTCACACCAGTCACTGTGGTGCCGGTGTGCAGCTGGATATTGGGCAGCGACAGGGCGCGCTCGCGCAGAACTTGCTCGAGCAAATACTGTGGCAAACGCTCGTTGTCGGTGAAGTAATAAGGGCGCACACGAGAGCGCTGGAACCAGTCATAGCTGTACTGCCCCAACAGTTGGCCATAAGTGATCACGCCCGCGTTGCCAAAGCTTGGCGGGATCGGGCTGATGTCGCGCACTGCTTGCGACACGCCCCAACGGCGAAAGTGTTCGCCTGTTCGCTGGGTGAGGCTTTGGCCCTTAGGGATGCGGTGCAGTGTTTGGGTTTTTTCGAGCAACACCACTTGCTTGCCTTGCTGTGCCAAATCAATGGCCAAGCCCAGGCCCACGGGGCCGGCGCCAGCAATTGCCACATCCGCTTCAATCTGTTTGACCATGTTTAGCTCCAGTGCTGTCGCACATTAACCAGTGGGGAAGTCGATTTAAGGGCAGGATGTTAGGAGATTAGCCTCAAAGGTGGTGTCACATGAATGCAAAACCCTCTACCCACGCGCAAGACCAAGTGATCGTCATCGGTGCTGGCCCGGTTGGTCTGGTGGCAGCGATCGATCTTGCCCAGCGCGGAATCGCAGTCACGGTGCTCGAGCGCCGCGAGACGCCAGACTCGACAACGGTGCGATGCAACCACATTGCCTCCCGCACGATGGAGACTTTTCGGCGAATGGGCTTTGCGGCCGAGGTGAGGGCGGCGGGCTTTCGGGATGATTTTCCGCACGACGTCGCGGTGCGCACCCGCGCCACAGGCCCAGACATTGGCCGCATATTGATCCCCGGGCGCCAAGGCCGCCAAACCGGTGCCCCCGGCGCCGATGTGGGGTGGCCAACGGTGGAGCCACCCCATCGGATGAATCAGATTTTTCTCGAGCCTGTGCTGCACGCGGTGGCGCAGCGCACCCCCGGTCTCACCGTGCTGTTTGGCGCCAATGTGATCGAGATTGAAGACTCGACCGAGGGGGTCAAAGTCCACCTCGAGATGAGCAATGGGGAGCGCCAAACCCGCGAGGGTGCTTACCTCATAGGCTGTGATGGTGGGGCTTCGATGGCACGCAAACACATCGGCGCCAAGCTCGACGGCACGGCGGTGATCCAACACGTGCAATCGACCTATATCCGTGCGCCAGGCCTGACTCAGCGCATGAAGGGTGGTGAAGCCTGGGGCATTTTGAACATCAACTTGGAGCGCAGTGGCACGATCTACACCATCGACAACGATGACCGGTTTTTGGTGCACAACTACGTCAAGCCCGATGAAACCTTTGAGACGGTGGACCGCGACGCCTGTTTGCGCGCGATTTTGGGCGTTGGGCCCGAGTTTGAATACGAGGTGTTGCGCGTCGAGGATTGGACTGGCCGGCGTTTGATGACTGACAAGATGGCGCAGGGCCGTGTGTTTTTGGCCGGTGACAGCGCGCACCTTTGGGTGCCCATGGCGGGTTACGGCATGAACGCTGGCATTGCCGATGCCGCTGGGCTGACTTGGTTGATGGCGGCGGTGATGCAAGGCTGGGCGCACCCAGACCTGCTGCGCGCGTACGAGGCTGAGCGCTGGCCCATCACCGATCAGGTGTCTCACCACGCGATGCGCACCGCAGAGACCATGATCAAGAATCGGGCAGCGGTGCCCCTCAACATTGAAGATGACACCCCAGAGGGCGAAGCCGCTCGGCAGTGGTACGGCCAACAAACGTGTGAATTGAACACCCCCCAATACGCGTGTGCGGGGCTGAACTTTGGGTATTACTACGACCAAAGCCCCATCATCTGTTACGACGATGAGGCGCCCCCTGCCTATTCCATGGCCCAGTACACGCCGTCGACCGTTCCTGGGTGCCGCTTTGCGCACCGTTTGATGGCGGATGGGTCGTCTATCTATGACCATTTCGGCCCCAACTACACCCTGGTGCGAACCCAAAGCGATGCGGGGGCATCCATCGAACGTGCCGCGCAAGAGATGGGCGTGCCGCTGGCGGTGTTGGACATCGAGCCCTCAGAGTTGCACCCTCACGCGCTGTACCTCGTGCGTCCTGACCAGCACGTGGCGTGGCGCAGCCATACCGAGCCCTCAGACGCCAGCCAAGTGCTGGCCCAATTGACGGGGCGAGCGCTGGCTTGAGGTTGAGCGGTTGAGCGCTCGGCCCTGAGTTCAGGGCATGGCCACGTCGAGCAACACTTGGCGGCCGTTTTCACGCAACTCTCGAAGGGCACGGCGCATCGCGTCTCTCAACTGGCTCGGGTGATCCACCCGCTCAGCGTAGGCGCCATGGGCCTGCGCCACCGAGCAGTAGTCGGGCGAAGGGCCCAAATCGGTCAGAGGCATGGTGGTTTGGGCCGCGGCATCGCCATCGGGGTACATCGATAGCGTGGCCCGCTTCACCGCTTGCCAGCGCCCGTTGTTGAAGACGATGGTGAGCACGGGTAAGCCGTGCGCTGCCGCCACTTGGTGGCAAGCCGATGGGTTGGCAAACAAGTAGGAGCCATCGCCCACTGTCGCGATCACGGTGCGATCGGGTTGTGCCAGCTTGGCGCCCAATGCGGCGGGCACGCCCCAACCGAGGCCACCTGCCAAAGGGGTCCAAAACAAGCGGCCGGGCGCGCGCAGTTCAAGGGCGCCTCCGATGGCACCAAGCTCAGAGAAAACCAAGGCATCAGGGCCTGCTTCGTCTGAGATCACGCGGCTGATGAACGCGTGGTTCATGGGGCCTTGTTCGCCCGCCTGAATCTGCTGGGCCAAGCTCTGGGCTTGTGCGGCGCGCGCATCATGCAAGAACTGTCGGCGATCGTTGAGTACAGCCTCGGGGGTCGCACCTTGCAAGGCGCCCCTCAGCGCTGAGATGGCCAAGGATGGGTCTGCCGCCATCAGCACATCGGCTGGAAAGCCACGAAACGGCACGGTCTGCTCCAGCGGGTCAAGTCCGATTGCAATGACCTTACTTGTGGGGGCGAGCGCTTGCATGGGTGCCCAAGGGACCATGGCACCAATGGTGACCACCACGTCCGCGTCTTTGAGCACCGCAGCCGGATCAAATCCGATGTGTGAAGGGTGGTCGGTCGCCATGGCATTGGCTGTGGGCCAAAACTCACACACGCCGAGCGCGGCCTCTTGTGCCAGGGATGCCAGGTCAGTGATGTCGCCACCGACCGGGGTGCGCTGCACCACCACGACTGGGCGCTTGGCCGCAGCCAACAGGTCCGCCGCTTGTTGGACAGCGATCGGGTTGGGTGCGGCGGCGTGTGGTGTGCTCTGGACTAAGGGGCGCGTGGCGATCTGGACGGGCTCAGCCAGTCCTTCTCTGGGCAAACTCAGGTAGACCGGTCCAGGAGGCGCGGCGGTGGCCACCGATACGGCGCGGTGCACCACGGCGGCAGCTTGTTCGGGGTAGCGCAATTCGTACTCCCACTTGGTGGCTTCGCGCACCATGGCGGCTTGGTCAAACATCTCTTGCCCCCAGTGGATGGGCAGCAGGCGGCTGCCGTGCCGTCCCCCTT
>JBEAPX010000101.1:0-3058 GCA_041164205.1 Pseudomonadota bacterium | reverse complement strand
TTTTTGAGTGAACTGGGCTACCCCTACGTCGACGAGACCGCAAACCCGGTGTACCGACTCTTCTTGAGGCCTTGAAGCGAGCAGGTCTAGGAGCGGGCCGGATGTACCGGTCGCTAAAGCCCCTGGTGCGGACGAATGGCTTGATTATGATCAGTGTTGTGACTTGAATGGAACGGGTGTGATGACTTCAAAAACAATGGCACGCAAGGGTGGTTTCACCCTGATTGAGGTGATGGCTTTGCTGGCAGTCTTGGGCGTGATCGCCGCCTTGGTTGTGCCCAAAATTTTTGGGCGCGCCGACGATACGCAGGTCCGTGCGGCTCGCGCAGACATTTCAGCGTTAAGGGACGCCCTCACACAATACAAACTCGACAACCAGGCTTACCCCACCGCCGCGCAAGGGCTGAACGCGCTGATCGAGCGGCCCCAAACCGAGCCCGTGCCCACCGCTTGGCGCGCTTACCTCAGCGCACTGCCGCTGGACCCTTGGGGTAGGCCGTATCAGTACATGAATCCGGGCGTTCAGTCCGAAGTCGAAGTGATGAGCTGGGGTGCAGATGGTGCGCCCGGTGGCGAGGGTGCCAATGCAGACATTGGAAGCACGCAGTAACAGACGAGGCCACCGATGTGGGGGGCCAGGGTGCCGGCGCACCTGTCCTTGACCACTGGGAACGGGCTGTTGGGGCGTAAGGCCCGAACTTTTTAAACTCTCTTCAACAACTGGCGCACACATCATGGCAAGCAGTCTCGAGGGCAAACTGGTGGTGGCGATTTCGTCACGGGCCTTGTTCGATTTTGAAGAGGAAAACCGGGTC
Source organism: Pseudomonadota bacterium (assembly GCA_041164205.1). Taxonomy (GTDB): domain Bacteria; phylum Pseudomonadota; class Gammaproteobacteria; order Burkholderiales; family Burkholderiaceae_C; genus RS62. Next base: position 2,243 of record JBEAPX010000101.1, on the reverse strand, counting down.
TTTGAGTCAGGCGATGACCAGCGCTACATGAAGCTTCAGCTGGATCGACTCGACGAGCCCGCCAAACCTGGCGTGGCGTTTTCGCTGGTGCAAAAACTCTTGTCATTCAACGACGATGACCAAGCCCGGGTTGAGGTCGTGATTTTGTCGCGCAACGACCCGGTCAGCGGTATGCGAGTGTTTCGCTCGGCCAAGCACTACAAGTTGGCGATCTCCAGAGGCAGTTTCACGCGCGGGCGCGAGCCCTGGCGCTACCTCAAGCCTTTGCGCGCCAACTTATTTTTATCTACCCACCTGAGTGACGTTCGGGCGGCACTGGCCAATGGTGTGCCCGCGGCTCAGGTGTACCCAGATTCTGCCCACGCTTCATTGGCACACCCAGATGAGTTGCGGATTGCTTTTGACGGCGACGCTGTGCTGTTTTCTGATGAGGCTGAGCAAGTCTTTCAGGCGCAGGGCTTGGATGCCTTCGTATCGCATGAGACTGAGCGCGCCACGCAGCCCTTGCCGGCTGGTCCATTTAAGCCATTGCTCACCGCGCTGCACCATATGCAGCAGGCAGCCTCCCCCCGCGTCAAAATTCGAACGGCTTTGGTGACCGCCCGCAGCGCGCCTGCACATGAGCGCGCGGTGCGCACGTTGATGGACTGGAATGTCGATATCGATGAAGCTATTTTTCTGGGCGGCCTCGAAAAAGGCCCGTTCCTGCGCGAGTTTGAACCCGACTTTTTCTTTGACGATCAAACCGGACATGTGCGCTCCGCTGCAGGTCATGTGCCAGCGGGTCATGTGGCTTCCGGCGTTTAAAACAACCATGCCAAGGGCTACAAGATGACTGCAACCGCTGATCCTTTGCCCAGCCCGCCCCCTCGGTCGTGGCCAGAGAAGTGGCGCGCATTTCGCACGTTTTTGAATCGCGCATGGTCTTTGTCATTGCCTTACTTTCAGGGCGATGACCGGTGGATGGGGCGCGGTCTGCTGCTGGCCATCATTGCCTTGAACTTGGGTGCGGTTTATATGCTCGTTTTACTCAATGAGTGGAACCGGGCTTTTTACGACGCGTTGCAAAACAAAAATGAAGCCGTCTTTTGGAAAGAGCTCTGGCGCTTTTTACAGCTGGCCTTCGTCTACATCATCATCGCGGTCTACCGCTTTTACCTGACGCAACTGCTGGAGATGCGCTGGCGGCGCTGGCTGACCCACTCGTTTACCTCGCGTTGGCTGACCCATCAAGCGTTCTACCACCTTGAACTGGCCCGCTTTGGCAGCGCCGCCCAGACGCCAGCAGACAACCCTGATCAGCGGATTCAAGAAGACCTCAATCTCTTCACGAGCTACACCGTGAGTCTGAGCATGGGCTTATTGAATGCAGTGGTCACACTGGTGAGTTTTGTGGGCATTTTGTGGTCGCTGTCTGGGGATTTTTCGTTCACTTGGAACGGCGATTCCGTCTCGATTCCGGGGTTCATGGTCTGGATGGCCGTCTTGTATGCCGCCGTGGGCAGCGTGTTGAGTCACTACATCGGGCGCCCACTGATGCCGCTGAACTACCTGCAACAGCGTCGAGAGGCCGACTACCGGCACTTGCTGATTCGTACGCGCGAGTTCAGCGACGCCATTGCGCTCGATCAAGGGCAAAGCTGGCAAGTGCGCGATCTTGGGCAACGCTTTCATTTGGTGTTGACCAACTACTTGGCGTTGATTCGCGCGCAAAAGCGCCTGACTTGGTTCACGGTTGGGTTTGGGCAACTGGCGGTGGTGTTTCCCTTTGTGGTTGCCGCGCCTCGCTTTTTTTCTGGGGCCATCCAACTCGGTGAGTTGATGCAAATCTCTTCCGCGTTTGGGCGTGTGCAAGACGCGCTGAGTTGGTTCGTGGACAACTACGCCAGTTTGGCCAGCTGGCGCGCAACCACCGATCGCTTGACGCATTTCGAAGATGCCCTGCGACAGGCTGAGGCCAAGTCACATCACCATGAGACACAGGGCTCGGATGCAACAGCCAATGGCGCAGCCCGCGACCGAGTGGCCGCAAACACAGGGGTTTGGCAGCTCAACCAGCTGCAGGTGTGCCTGCCACAGGGCCAAGCACTAGGACAGGCGCACACGCGCACCCTTCGGCCCGGTGACACCGTGTGGATTCAAGGGCCATCGGGTTGCGGCAAATCAAGCTTATTGCGCACACTCGCCGGCATCTGGCCTTGGTACTCAGGCGCGCTCGACATTCCAGAGGGCGCGCAGTCTGC
>JBEAPX010000100.1:0-10939 GCA_041164205.1 Pseudomonadota bacterium | reverse complement strand
GCAGTCGCCTGAGGTTTCCAAGAGCCGGTGGCCTTGAACTCGGCTTCCGGCAATTTGACATCGAGTTGCTTAACCTCCCAGCTGGGCACCCAACGGCGGCCTTGTTGCACCCAGGTGTTGTCGGCTACAAGCTTGACCTGCCCCCAATCTTGGTCCCTGATCGACAAAGACTCCACTTGGACATCCAGAGCAGGCATACCTCTGCGCTGATCTGACGCCGGCAAATCTCGGTCCAAAACTTCTGGGTTCAAACTCAAGCGCTGCAGTCGGGCGTAAATTTGCCCATCAGGGTTCCCTGCATCGGATGCCTTCATGGAGACTTGCCCCAACATCTCCTTGGCTTTGACATCCGCTTGCCAGCCCCCGTTTTGCCAGAGCGCGTCGACCCGGGCATCTTGAAACTTCCACCCCGACACCGTCAGGTCGTTGATGGTGCTCGTCCATTGAATGGCCGGCAACGACAGCGCTTGCCCCTCTGGCGCCGCAGTGGATGAACGGGTGGTCCACCAGGCACTCCAATCGTCGGCATTGACTTTGGGCAACTGCAACGCGACAAGCCAGGGCGCGCGCGGCGTGATCCGACTCGCCTCTTCGATGGACATCCCCCAAGACAAGATTCCCTTTCGAGTGGGCGAACGCGCATCCCACAACAGCCCCAAGGCAGGCGCCTGGCCTGGCATCAATGTCCATTGAGTGCGGCGTGTATCGGAGCGCCACTCTCCTTTGAGCGGCCAACGCGTGGCGCTCGGTTTGGCCAGCGGCGCAGGCATTTGGATGCTGAGACCCGCTAGGTCACTGGCGACAGATGCGGTCACCGCGCCACCTCCCGCGGACCGTCGCAAGTTCACTCGCACAGAGGTCTCGCCCGTCACCATGCCTCGCCACTCTTTGGGCCAACGCGTCCATTGCTCAATCTCGGCAATGCGGGCCTGCGCATCCACCACACCGACCCAGGCGCCGGTCGGATCAATGTCTAACTTGGCGCTCATCGGCGCACCCAGCAAGTTGGCCTGCGCCACTTGAATGCGCGTGCGCTGTGGCGAAAAATCAACCTCAAATCGGGCTCCTGACACGGGAGGTAAATCTTGAGCCACCCGAACTGTGGCCTGCTTGCCAGCAAACTGTCCAGTCACCACCATGCTCTCGGGCTTGGCCATCGGCATCCGAAGGGCGATACTCAAGCTGCCGTCACCAGCGGAGGCGCTGACACCATCCAGGCCACCCTGCACCACACTTTGGAAGCCGCCAGACTGGAGGGCGCTCAACCATTGGTTGATCGGGCCTTGGGCCTTTGCATCGACCGTCAACTGGCCGCCTTGTTCCGCCCAGTTGACCCAGTTGGCTTGGCCATCGCTCAACGACAGCCCTTTGAACCCCAGCCAATCAGCCCTCACCTGCGTGAGCGACATGCTCTGCCTATCCAGTTTGTAGCGACCCGATAGCCTCTGGAGGCGCACCCAGCGCGCACCACTCAAGCGCTCTGGGGCCGGTTCAAACACGCCGCCTTCAATGTCCCCTTCCACTTGGAACAGCGAGCCTTTGGCAGAGTCAAACGGCAACCGATCGACCTGGCCTTTGATGCGGACCTTCACGTTGTCCGCAAAACCACCGGTGATCGATTGGCGCAAATAATCCCGCGCCTGGAGTGACACGACGCGCGGCATGTAACGGGCCAGCTGACTCAAACGCGCGCGCTGTGCGTTCAACTGGATGTCCAAGTCTCCGCCATACTCACCTTCAGACCACGCCACGCTTCCTGTGGTTTGCAAGTCTGCATTGCGCCATGCCAAAGATGGCGCCTCCACTCGCCACAAACCGCCGCGCTTGCGCCAACTCAAGGCAGCATCCAACTCATCAACCGCGACCTTGGGCTCATCCCACACGCCAGGCAGGGTCCATTGCCCAGCACGCATATTGAGACGCGCCGAACCCTCCAGCTCTGTGGTCGAGAACGATACATCCAGCCCCTTGACGCCGGGCCGAGCAGCCGCATTGGCTTTGGCTCCAGCGGGCAGGCTGCCCGCCTGCCAACCGAGATCGCGGATCTCTCCCTCGATGAAGGCATTGCTGGGGCGCGACCAGCTCTCGCGCCAAGACGCCTTGAGGCGAACGACCTCGCCTTGCGGCTGCCAGGATTGCAACGGCGTGTGCCATGCTTTGACTTGAGGCAGTCGCAGCGCCAAAGCGCTGACCGTGGGCAAGTCGATGCGCTTCAATGTCAGCTCTGAAAAATCGGTGTCGTCTCCCTGGGCGCTCGTGTGCTGCCAAGCAATCTCTCCGCCACGCCAACGCAGACCGTCCGCGAGTGTCACCTCAACATCGGAGGCCGTGAGTTGCTGTACCGAACCGCGCGCCATCCACGTCAGTCGACCCTTCATTTGGCGGGCATTCAACGCATCCAAGCCCGGGTCAAGCTGCACATCCAAGTCTTGCAGCGCGACATCGCTGGTGACCTCAACGGCTTGGCCGTTCAGCACCTCGACCCAAGCCCGCCAATGGCCCTGACCGGAACGCAAGCGCTGCAGAGGGCCTTGGCTGACGTCGATTCTGGCTTCGAGCCAGTCCCAATTCACACCCGGCAGGTCCCAGTACAGCTGCCCACTCCACTCCGCCCAATCGCCGGCCTCTCGCGACAGCAGGGGGGACTGCATTCTGCCTTGGAGTGTCCAAGGCGACACCTCTTGCCCTTGAGGCTTGGCGTCAATGCGCCAATCGTGGTGAACGCCCTCGTTGGTCAATGCAAAGCCAACACCCAGGAATCGCATCTCGGGCGCGCGCTCTAAACGCCCATCGTGCCAAGTGATTGTTCCTTGGGTCGCGGTGAGTGAAGGCTGCTTGAACAACCAATTTGACCAATACTGCGGGCTTTGATTGGAGGCACTTTGTAACTTCAAGCCAGCCACAGTGAATTGACTGTTCGCATCCCGCTGCACGCGCAATCGCCAATCCGAGGCCACCGCTTGCGAGAACCCAAGGTTCAACAGCGACCATGCGCTCCAACGGCCCTCGAACTCACCCACCCACAGGTGTTCTGTGCCCGCGTCGTCTTGCACAAGCAAGCCCTGCAAGGCAATCCGTGGGCCATGTTCATCCGCGTCCGCACGCAGGGATTGCATGGAAACCTTCAACCCGGTCCAATCGCTGGCCAAGCGCTCAACATCGGGCTTCCACGCCGTCAAACGCGGCACTATGATCCAATGAAATGCGGCGCTGATCGATCCCATCAGCACCCAAAAAGCCACCAAAACCGTCGCCACCACGCGAAGCAAAGCGCCCAACGCTTGCCAACGTTTTGTGGTTCGATCAGTGGTCACACTCATAAAGAAGAATTATGACGGGAACTGCCCCCACACATCAGGCGAAAGCCCTCTCAAACGACGCCGCCGAGCACAGCCGGTTCGTGCAACGCATTCGGCGCCGTTATGCCGATGAGCTGGCGTGGTTCCCCAAAGGCGTTCCTCAACCGGCAGATTGGGATTCGGTCACCCAAAGGCTCCAGCAGCAGGGGCTGAGTCCAGAAAACGCGCTGCGCGTCCTGCGCCATTTGGTGCTGGAGCGACTGGCGTGCTTAGACTGCAATCGATCCCTTGGGCTCGAAGCGGTGACGCAAGTCATGACCGAATTGGCGCAATGGGCCTTAGACCGGGCTTTGCAAGCCAGCTGGGGGGCGTTGACGGAGATTCATGGGGCGCCGTGGGTGGAAGAGACGCAGACGGCGGCGCAGATCTGGGTCGTCGGCATGGGCAAGCTCGGGGCGCGCGAATTGAACGTGTCCAGCGACATCGACTTGATCTACATCTATGACCACGAGGGCCAAACCCAAGGCAACGCCCAAGGTGCCAAGCGCATCAGCAACCACGAGTTCTTCAGTAAGCTGGTCAAACGGATGCAAGCCTATATCGGCGAAGCCACCGAGCATGGCCAGGTTTTTCGGGTGGATTTGGCGCTTCGTCCAAATGGCAATTCGGGACCCAGCGCGTGCTCATTGGCGGCGCTCGAAGAGTATTTTGTCGTTCAGGGACGCGAGTGGGAGCGCTTTGCTTGGCTCAAAAGCCGAGTGGTGGCACCAGAGCGAGCGCGATCAGACGCTTCTGCGATGGCCCTGCGCAACGTGGTCTTGCCATTTGTGTTCAGGCGCTACCTAGACTACAGGGTATTCGAAGGCTTGCGCCGACTGCACCGCCAAATTCGCCAACACGCCTCTCAGCAAGCCGCCGCACGCCCAGAGCGTGCCAACGACGTCAAACTGGGACGCGGTGGCATCCGCGAAATTGAGTTCATCGTCCAACTGCTACAAGTGGTCAGAGGCGGTCAGTTCCCAGAGCTGCGCACCCGTGGGACATTGCGCGCGCTAGAGCGTTTACAGCAGGCAGGACTTGTGTTGCCCGAGATGGCCGAAAAGCTCTCGGATGCCTACCGGTTTTTGCGTGAAGTCGAACACCGCATTCAATACCTCGATGACCAACAAACGCAAGTGATGCCAACTGAGAGTGCTGATGTGGACTGGCTGTCTCATACCATGGGTTGCGCGAACAGACACGATTTTGAAACGCGCTTAGAGAGCCATCGGCAGGCTGTGGCGCAGGAATTCGAACGTTTGCTCGGACAGGATCAGTCTGAGGCGAGCGACACATCCTTGGCAGACGACTTAAGCGCCACCTGTGCAGAGTTGCCCGCCGATTGGCGCCCGCGCGCGCTGGAGTGGGTCAACGGTGCCAAGGTCAGTGCGTTGGATGATGCTGCCAAAGACCGGCTGGGCAAGCTGTTGCTCAGAACCGGCGCATGGCTCGAAGAGGGCCGTATCGGCTTGGTCGCGGCTGAACGGATGATGGACTGGTTGGAGCCTTTGTTGCGGCGCCAAAGCTATTTGGCTCTTTTGCAAGAGCGACCATCCACCCACCAACGCCTGCTGAGGCTGCTGGGCGCCGCGCGCTGGCCAGCCAAGTACTTGATTCAACACCCTGGTGTGATCGATGAACTGGCCAGCGCAGAGATGCTGGATGAGCGGTTCGACGCAGCGCAACTGAGGGCCGAACTGACGCAGCGCCGGCAGGCCCTGCAGCGATCGGGCGAAGATGACGAAGAGCGATTGCTCGACTTGCTGCGCCGAGCGCACCACGCCGAGGTGTTTCGAACACTGGCCCGAGACGTCGAAGGGCGGATCACCGTCGAAGCGGTTGCCGATGACTTGTCCGCGCTGGCCCAAGTGCTGCTACAAGTCGCGGTGGAATGGAGTTGGCAGCACTTCAAAGGAGCCCACCGAGATCAGCCTCAAATCGGCATCATTGCCTATGGCAAATGGGGCGGCCAAGAGTTGGGTTACGGCAGCGACTTGGACATCGTTTTCGTGTTCGATGACGATGCGCCACAGGCTGCCGAAATCTATGCCGCCTGGGTGCGAAAGCTGATCAGCTGGCTCACGGTGAAGACCGCCGAAGGCGATTTGTTTGAGATCGATACGGCCCTGCGTCCCAACGGCAATGCTGGTCTTTTGGTGAGCCCATTTGAAGCGTTTTCTGATTATCAGCTTCAGCGTGGGAGCAACACCGCATGGACTTGGGAGCACCAGGCCATCACCCGCGCCCGCCTCGTCGTGGGAGAAGCGCGATTACAGACGCGGTTTGAGGCGGTTCGGGCCGGCGTGATGACTGCGCCCCGAGAGGCCCAAGCCTTGCGCGATGAAATCGTGGCCATGCGCGCCAAAGTCGCCGCGGCTCATAAGGTGCCCGCCGGACGCTTTGATGTCAAACACAGCCCCGGCGGCATGGTTGACATTGAGTTTGCGGTGCAAACCCTGCTGCTGCTCCACTCGCAATCGCACCCCGAGCTGTTGCGCAACGCGGGCAACATCGGATTGCTACAAGAGGCTCAGCGCAGCGGACTGTTGCCCAGCCCTGTGGGGGAGCAAGCGGCGAATGCCTACCGGGCATTGCGGCTCGCGCAGCACAAAGCCCGCCTAGACGAAGCCGCCACGCACATGGATCCAGCGGATTGGCAGGGGCACATCAATGCAGTGCGAGCCTTGTGGCAGTGCGCTTTAGAAACCGCACTCGATCGTTGAGAGCTGGGGCCGAGCATCACACCTCTTTGGCGCAAGCCTCACACCACCGCGCAACCAGAGGTCCTTAGGCAGCAGTTGGGCTAGACAGGACAAAGCTGGGGCGCTTTTGCAGTTGCTCCCAAAACTGGGCCAAGGCGGGGTGCTCGCTGCGCCAATCCAAATCAGGAAAACGAAAATCCAAATAGCCTAGGGCGCAACCCACTGCGATGTCTGCCAGACTGAAGCCTTTGCCATTGCACGTGGTGCGGTTGCCCAAAGCGCGGGCCATGGCCGCCAGTGCCAAATCGACCTTCTGCATCTGCCGATCGATCCAGGCCTGTGACCGTTGCGCCTCGGTGCGGCCGGGCCAAGTGGCCTCCAAACGCGCCAAAATGCTGGCGTCGAGTAAACCGTCCGCCAACGCTTCCCATGTTTTCACTTCCGCCCGCTCGCGCCCGGTGCTGGGAATCAAACGGCCCACCGGCGACATGGCATCCAAGTACTCGACAATCACGCGCGAATCAAACATGGCCTCTGCACCGTCGAGCACCAGGCAAGGTACTTTGCCCAGCGGGTTGCTGGCATGAATGCTGGTGTCCGCAGACCAAACGTCTTCAGTGACAAAAGTGTAGTCAAGCTTTTTTTCAGCCAACACCACGCGCACTTTGCGCACATAGGGACTGGTCACTGCGCCGATCAGTTTCATGGTCATTCTTTGGTTGTGGAAGTCAGGCGATTCTAGCCACGCCAGATTTCAATGGCCGGACGGCGGCAAACGACCATGGAGATTTCGGGACATCTACAATAGAGGACCTCAGCGCGAATGCGCCGCTTCATTGATCGCCCATCGATCCGCCTTCGACCCTCGGCAGGCCATTGACGGGCACCAGCCCCTCGACCATGACCATTGCACTCTCGCCCCTGAACGCCCTCTCCCCACTCGATGGTCGCTATGGCCCCAAACTGGCGAGTTTGCGCCTCCTGATGAGCGAGCACGGCTACATGCACCGCCGCGTGCAAGTCGAAGTGACGTGGTTCATTGCCTTGTCGGATGCAGGGCTGGCGCAATTTGCGCCGCTCTCGCAAGCTGCGCGGCAGTACCTGCATAGCCTAGTCGACACATTCAACGAAGCCGACACGGCAGACATCAAGGCCATTGAAAAGACCACCAACCATGATGTCAAGGCGGTGGAATATTGGATCAAGGCAGCGTTTGACCGAGACACCTTAGACCCAGCTGTGCGCAATGAGCTCAAGGCAGCCGCTGAGTTTGTGCACTTTGCTTGCACCAGCGAAGACATCAACAACACCAGCCATGCGCTGCAGATCCAAGCGGCCCGCGATCAGGTCCTTTTGCCGGCGTTGAACCAAATCATCCACGCGTTACAAGACATGGCCCATCGGTTTGCCGCGGTGCCGATGTTGTCGCGCACCCATGGCCAAACGGCCAGCCCAACGACGGTAGGCAAAGAGATCGCCAACGTGGTGGTGCGCCTCAGCAACGCGCGTGTGCACATCAGCCAAATCGCCATCAAAGGAAAAATGAACGGTGCCGTTGGCAACTACAACGCACACCTCTCGGCTTGGCCAGACGTTGATTGGGAAGGCTTTGCGCGCGACGTCGTGCAAAAGGACGTGCCACAAGGTCTGGGACTGTCGTTCCAGCCTTACAGCATCCAAATTGAACCGCATGACTACATGGCTGAGCTATTTGACGCCATGGCGCGAGCGAACACCATATTGATCGACTGGTCGCGCGATGTGTGGGGCTATGTCAGCCTGGGTTACTTCAAACAGCGCCTCAAAGAGGGGGAGATTGGCTCGTCCACCATGCCCCACAAGGTCAACCCGATTGACTTTGAGAATGCCGAAGGCAACTTAGGCCTGGCCAACGCACTGTTGCGCCACTTGTCAGACAAGCTGCCGATTTCTCGTTGGCAACGCGACTTAACCGACTCCACGGTGCTGCGCAACGTCGGCGTGGCATTTGGGTATGCGGCATTGGCTTACCAGTCCATGTCGACTGGCCTTTCAAAATTGGAAATCAACCACGAAGCGCTGGCAGCAGACTTAGACGGCGCCTGGGAAGTGCTGGCTGAACCCATCCAAACCGTCATGCGCCGTTACGGCATCCAAGGGGCTTATGAGCAGCTCAAAGCCGTGACGCGAGGCAAATCGGTTCGCAAAGAGGATCTGCACGCGTTGATCCAAAGCCTCGATATTCCGGCTGAAGACAAGCAGCGGCTGCTGGCGATGACGCCCGGCTCATATACCGGTATGGCTGAAGCTTTGGCCCGCCGGGTGTGATCGCTCCCTGTTAGCCAACGGTCAGTCGCTGGCGAGCTGCGCGGCTTCAAGCGCCGTGGTCTCAAGCACCTCTGTTTTCGACCGCTCTTTCAGCGTACCGATTGAAGCGCCAGGCATCACCGTGCAACGTGATGCGCCGCCAAGTTTGACGTTTTTCAAAAGCAGTCATCACTGGCCAATTTTGGACCTCTTGATCGGTGCGGCCACAGCCCTTGCAAACGGCATCTCCTTGGCTGGTCGAGCAAATGGCGATGCACGGTGTGTCCGGCGTGGTGTCGTACCACTGCATCCAGGCTTGCAGGGCCGCCTCTGGCATGCTTTGGGCATCCGCCTCTGTCTCATGGTAGAACACCAACAAGGCATACACCTCAGCCAGTGCGCGCGTGGGTGCGGGCAGCATGACCCCGTCGGGCGAGGGGGTCGCTTCTCGCCAATAATTGATGGCGGCTTCAATGTCGTTGATGTGGATGCCAGACATGGCGTTCAGGGTTAGCTCAGATTCGAAAAGACCACATCACGTGGGCGCGAGCAATCATAGCGTGGACGCGACAACCTCATTGCCCTGAGGCTTCTGCAGCGGCCTGCTCAGCCAAGAATCGGCGCATATCCCGCTCACGGGTTAGGACCACTTGGGCCTCAATCGGATCCACTGCTGGATGGGCAGCCGACCACTCCCGTGCGGCGACCATGCGATCCACCGCGCCACTCGCATTGCCTCTCGCCCACTGGGCTTCGGCTTGGGCTCTGAGCATTCGCAGGGTTTGGCCTTGGGCCTCTCGGGCCAACGCCAGCATGGCCCACACCTCAGCGTCCAGTGGGTCGGTGACCACTTTGGACTGCAAGGCGCCCACCACCTGCTCGGCTTGGCCACGATCGATGCGCCACTGCACAGCGGCCAACCATTCCCCGCGCCACTCACTTTTTAGCCCCCGCTCCACCCGAGCTTGGGCCGCTGGCACATCGACAGATGGCGGCGACAAACGCCGGGCAATGCTCAGCCAATCGCCGTTCAACAATGCATCCACAGCCGCGTCCTTGTGAGGCAATTGCACGAGGTGTTGAATCGCTCGCCACGCCCAATCCATGTCGCCAAGTCTGACTGCGCTGTTCAGTGCCAAATAGAGTTTGATTTGCTCATCTGCGGTCATCGACGGCTTCCATTCGCCAGCCTGAGACATCCACGCCCGCCAATCGTCTGCCCGCGTCGTGGCCGCGACCTTGGCACGCGCCTGCATCCAAGGGGCTAGGGCGCTGAGGTGAGGATGACCCAGTTGGGGGGAAGAGGTCTGAAAAGTCTGACGAGCCATCACCTCGGCAATGCGCTCTCGGCTGAGGGGGTGCGTGCGCAAATAGGCATTGCTGCCGTCATCGTTGAGGCGAGAGGCCTGCGCGAGTTGCTCAAACAAAGCCGCAAAGCCGTCGGGAGAAAATCCTGCGCCGGTGTAGATTTGCCACCCCATGCGGTCTGCCTCTTGCTCCATGCCGCGCGTGAAATTGATGCCAGCTTGCGCCATGACGGCCTGACTACCGGCGATGGTGGCCTGTGCGGCATCCGCGTTGTCACTTTGCCCTGCGACCAATATTGCCACCAACAGCGCACCCATGGCCAAAGGCGCCAATTTGCTCTGGGCCTCTAAAAGCCGGGGGATGTGGCGTTGGCTCACGTGGCTCATCTCGTGCGCCAGCACAGCGGCCAAAGTGTCCACTTCAGCACCCGACGCCAACAAGCCCAGATGCACCCCCACCACGCCTCCAGGCATGGCAAAAGCATTCATTGATGCGTCTTTAATGACGAGCTGCACCCAGGGCAAGCCCTCGACCAAGTCATCTGACAGCAAGCCTTGTGCACGGGCGCTCGTAAACAGGGTGTGCCATACGCGGCGCACGTAGTCCTCGAGCACCGGATCCGACCACACCCGGTCGCTCGCATACAACGACGATTTGATGCTCGTGCCCAATCGTTGCTCTTGGCTCATGCTCCAGACCTGAGCCTCTCCAAGTGAAGGCAGGCGCGCGCTGTGAGCCGGCGCGTTCAGCGCTAAACTCACCCCAATGATCCCGAGCCAGCCGGCGATGCGTTTCATATGAAGAACCTCCGATGCCTATCATGCACGCTGTTTGTCGCTAAATGATGAAGCGAGACCCCATGACCACTGCAAACCAATCTCCTCTGACCCACTTTGACGCCCAAGGGCAAGCCCACATGGTAGACGTGGGCCAAAAGCCAGCGACCGCTCGGGTTGCACGTGCCACCGGATGCATTCAAATGGAGGCGGCAACGCTCGCATTGATTCAATCGGGGCACCACAAGAAGGGGGACGTCCTAGGCATCGCGCGCGTGGCCGGCATCATGGCGAGTAAAAAAACGGCGGACTTGATTCCACTATGCCACCCTATTGCACTGACTCGCGTGACCATTGAGTTTGAGGTGCGTGACCAATGCGTGGTGTGCGAGGCAAGAGCCGAGACCGTTGGACCCACTGGTGTCGAAATGGAAGCCCTCACTGCCGTTCAAGTGGCCTTGCTGACCATTTATGACATGTGCAAAGCCGTGGACCGCGGCATGACCATCACCGACGTCAAGCTGCTCGA
>JBEAPX010000099.1:0-4160 GCA_041164205.1 Pseudomonadota bacterium | reverse complement strand
GCAAAACGGACCACCGTGTGGGCCTCAAAGGCACTGCTCGGGTGAATGCGGGTTGGGTCCCGTTGGTTTACTGGATGTTGCGGCGGCCCTGGGCCACAGTGCGCGCCTACTTGGGTTGGTGACGCAAATGGCGTTGCCGCGCTTGCGAGAAGAGTTAGACCTGTTGCCAGGTCCGAGTCAGCCTGATGGGCAGCCCACTTGGACCATGCATGATCCCGTACGCAACCAGTTTTTTCGCATTGATTGGCCGACGTTGGAAATATTGCAGCGTTGGGATTTGGACGATCCAGAGCAGATTGCCGATGACATCTCGAGGCACACCACCTTGGCGCTTGGTCCTGAGGATGTGATGCAGGTGGCGCAGTTTTTAGTTCAGCATCAATTGGTTCAGGCGACCACTTCGGATGCCCCGCGCAAGATGGCCGAGCAGTGGCACCGCTTGCAGGGTACCCCGCTGAAGTGGTTGCTGCATCACTATTTGTTTTTTCGAATTCCCCTACTCAAACCTGATGCGTGGCTGAACCGCTGGCTACCTATGGCCCGGTGGTTTGGCTCACGCAGCTTTGGGATTCTCACGGTTGTTGCATTGGTGGCCGGCATGACGCAGGTGGCGCGCCGCTGGGATGTGTTCAGCGCATCTTTGGTCGACACCTTTAACCTTGAGGGTTTGCTGGCTTACGGCGTCGCGCTTTTGTGTGTGAAGTTTTTGCACGAGCTGGGACACGCGTTCACGGCCAAGCATTACGGGTGCCGGGTGCCAACCATGGGGGTTGCGTTTTTGGTGATGTGGCCAGTGGCCTATACCGACACCAATGAGACGTGGCGACTCACCAACCGTTTTCAGCGTTTGCAGGTGGCGAGCGCGGGCATCATGACCGAGCTGGTGATTGCGGTCTGGGCCACTTTGGCTTGGGGCTTTTTACCCGAGGGCGGTGTGCAGTCCGCTGCCTTTGTTCTAGCGACAACCAGTTGGGTAGCCACCCTGGCCATCAACGCCAGCCCTTTCATGCGATTTGATGGCTATTTCATCCTGATGGATGCATTGGATATGCCCAACCTTCACGGCCGAAGTTTTGCACTCGCGCGTTGGAAATTGCGCGAATGGCTGTTTGGTTTAGGAGACGAACCCCCTGAACACTTCAAGCCTGGCCAGCAGGCCGCCTTGATTGCTTTTGCGTGGGCCACGTGGCTTTATCGACTGGTGTTGTTCTTAGGAATTGCGGTGCTGGTTTACCACTTCTTCATCAAGGTGGTGGGTATCTTTTTATTTTTGGTGGAAATCATTTGGTTCATCGCCAAGCCAGTGGCCTCAGAGTTGAAGGTTTGGCGCGAACTTTGGCCCCGCATCCGCGAGCAGTCCCAGGGCCGCAAATCGGCACTGCTGGTCATGCTGCTTGTGTTGGCGTTGGTGTCCCCTTGGCCGGGGCGGATCTCGGTGAGTGCGGTCCTCAAGCCACAAGAGACTTGGCCCGTGTTTGCGCCTGCGGGTGCGAGGGTCGAGGCACTGCCCATTGCGCATGGTGCTGACGCCAAGGAGGGACAGCAAATCATTGCGCTGCACGTCCCAGAAATCGTGAGTCGCGAGCAAACCCTTAATCTGCGCATGGCACAACAACGCTGGCAAGCAGGGGCCTCAGGCTTTGATGACGATATGCGAAAGCGTTGGAAAGTCGCGGAGCAAAGCCTGGTGACCACAGAGGCCGAGTGGCAGGGCTTACAGGCCGAGCGCAACCAGTTCCAGCCGGTGGCGCCTTTTGCTGGGCGCTTTTACTGGGCAGACCCTGACTTGAGCTTGGGCCAATGGGTCGGCAAGAAAGAGCCTTTGGGCGTCCTGGTGCGCGGTGGCACAGCTTGGCGGGTTGAAACTTGGCTCAACGAGGATGAAGTGGCTCGACTCAAGGTTGGCCAAAGTGCGTCGTTTTAGCCAGATGGCGCGGCTGATCAACTGTTGAAGCTCAAGGTGGTCGATATCGATCGGGATGCGGCACGGCAGTTGCCACGACGAGAGTTGGCGAGCGTCTTGGGCGGACACGTGGTGACCCGTGAGAAAAACGGCCAGCTGGTGCCTGAGCGTGCCATTTATCGGGTTGCGCTTGAGGTGATGGATATGCCGACAGAACTGCAAGAGCTGTCTTGGCGCGGGCAGGTCACTATCCATGCGGATTGGTCTAGCCCAGCGGCTCGCTATGCACGACAAGTGCTGTCTGTGTTGGTGCGAGAAACGGGTTTTTAAGCCATCGTCAGGGCATCACCCTGCGATTTTGCGTGTGATCACACGCGCGCCGCCAGCCGACTGGCTTGATCAATCGCCCGTTTGGCGTCTAGCTCAGCGGCCTCGCAAGCACCCCCCACGAGGTGCGTGACTGTGCCTGTGCGTTGCAAAGCGTCATGCAGATCACGCAATTGCTCTTGGCCAGCGCACACGATCACCGTGTCGACCTCAAAAGTGCGTGGTACACCGTCCACCAAGGTGTGCAGCCCGTCGTCATCAATGCGCAGATACTGCACGCCGCTGATCATCTGTACCCCGCGTTTGTTGAGTGTGGCCCGGTGTGTCCAGCCAGTTGTGCGTCCCAATGCCTTACCAAGGGGCTCGCTTTTGCGTTGCATCAGGTAAACGGTGCGTGCCGACTTTTCGATTTGAATCGGCACGCCAGTGACGCCTCCGCGTGGATGGTTCACAAAATCAATGCCCCATTCGCGCGCAAAGGTGTCGATGTCTAAGCTGGCAGATGGTCCTGCATGGCTGATCAACTCCGCCACATCAAACCCAATGCCTCCGGCGCCTAGGATGGCGACACGCTGGCCCACCTCTTGGTGGCCCATGACTGCGTCGATGTAGCCCACCACACAAGGGTGATCAATGACAGGGATGTCGGGGGTGCGCGGCCGAATGCACGAGGCAATCACGACCTCATCGAATCCTTCGGCGACCAAATCGGTGGCCTCCGCTCGGGTGTTTAGGCGCAAGTCGATTCGCAATACTTCAATCATGCGCCGGTAGTAACGCAAGGTTTCATGAAACTCTTCTTTGCCCGGTATGCGCTTAGCAATATTGAATTGCCCTCCAATCTCACATGACGCATCGATGAGGGTGACGTGGTGTCCGCGTTGCGCTGCCACGGTGCTGAACGCCAAGCCGGCCGGTCCTGCACCGATCACCGCAATGCGTTTGGGTTGGGGGGTAGGCAAGTAGTTGAGTTGGGTTTCGTGGCACGCGCGAGGGTTCACCAAACAACTCACTTGTTGCCGGCTACCGAAGGTGTGGTCTAAACACGCTTGATTGCAAGCGATGCAGGTGTTGATCTCATCTTCGCGGGCTTGCGCCGCTTTATTCAGCCACTCGGGGTCGGCCAGCATCGGGCGGGCCAGCGACACCAGGTCCGCGTCGCCGCGCGCCAATATATCCTCAGCGACGCTGGGCATATTGATGCGGTTGCTGGTGATGACAGGTACCTTGAGGTGTTGGCGCAGGCGACCTGTGACTTGGGCAAAAGCCGCCCTTGGCACCATGGTGGCGATGGTAGGGACGGGGGATTCATGCCAGCAAAAATGGGTGCTGATGATGTTGACACCTGCGTGCTCCAATGCCTTTGCAAGACTCAAGACTTCTTCCCAAGCCAAACCGCCCTCGAGCATATCCATGGCAGAGATACGAAAAATCATGATGAATTCTTGGCCCACTGCCGCGCGCACACGCCGCACGATTTCTAGCGGGAAGCGCATTCGGTTGTGCCAACTGCCACCCCATTGGTCGGTGCGTTGATTGGTCTTTTGCACCAAAAACGTCGACACCAAATAGCCTGCAGATCCAATGATCTCAACGCCGTCATAGCCCGCCAGCTTGGCCATTTGCGCGCACTGGACGTAGTCAGCGATTTGCTTTTCTATGCCCGCTTCATCCAGTGCAGCGGGGGTGAAGCGTGCAATGCGCGATTTCACGCCAGATGGAGAGACGCAGTTGGGCGTGCTGGCCAATGGTCCGGCGTGCAAGATTTGCAGACAGATTTTCACGTCTGAATCAGCGCCGTGCACTGCGTCAGTCACGATGCGGTGCTGTGTGGCTTCGCTTGGTGTGCTCAATTTGGCGCCCGCGCCACCTTCTGGGTTGGGCGAGTAGCCACCGGTAATGATCATCCCGACGCCGCCTTGCACGCGCT
>JBEAPX010000098.1:0-4646 GCA_041164205.1 Pseudomonadota bacterium | reverse complement strand
GCAATTGAGATTAGGAAACGCGATGTTCCCCCAACGCCTAGATTCAGTGAATGCCTACAACATGGCTCGTGCGCTTTTGGATGGATTCAACCGCCACTACCGATTGTTCCGGGCGGAGTCGGCCAGAGCAAAACACCGGTTTGAAACCCAAGACTGGGCTGGGCAGCAAAGGGCGCAGCGCGAACGCATTGAGTTTTACGACCTCCGCGTTCGCGAAGCGTCGACGCGCTTAGAGCGCGAATTCAAGGCCAGTCAGCAGTCCAAAGAAGTTTGGGCGCAGGTCAAGCTGCATTTCATTGGATTGCTCGTCGATCACTATCAGCCTGAATTGGCCGAGACATTTTTCAACTCAGTGACGACAAAAATTCTTCACCGCAGCTATTTTCACAACGACTTCATCTTTGTGCGTCCAGCGGTGTCTACGGAGTACATTGACAGCGACAGCAGCGGTGCACCGCCAACCTACCGAGCGTATTACCCCAACCGGGAAAATATGCGCGACCAAGTGCGCAGCATGATCAATGACTTTGATTTGCAATGCCCCTTTGCCGACCAAGAGGCGGACGTGGCGCGTGTGCACCAAGCCATGTTGGACAACAGCGATCAAGAGCGTTTGCGGCCGAACTTTCAGTTTCAAGTGTTGTCGAGTTTGTTTTTCCGAAACAAAGGCGCTTACATCGTCGGCAAAATCATCAATGGCTACCAAAGCGTGCCCTTTGCCATTGCGATTTTGCACAATGAGCAAGGTGATTTATACGTGGATGCGGTTCTGTTTGGCGAAGCTGAACTGGTGATTTTATTTAGCTTTGCGCGCGCGTATTTCATGGTCGACATGGTGGTGCCTTCTGCTTACGTGCAGTTTTTGCGCACCATGATGCCCAGCAAACCCAGAGCCGAGCACTACAACGCACTGGGTCTAGCCAAGCAGGGCAAGACGCTGTTTTACCGCGACTTTCTTTTTCACCTTCGCCACAGCACGGATCAATTTCGCATCGCGCCGGGCATCAAGGGCATGGTCATGCTGGTGTTTGACTTGCCGAGCTTTCCGTTTGTCTTCAAAGTCATCAAAGACTACTACCCGCCACCAAAGGAAACCACCCGCGAGCAAATCAAAGGCAAGTACTTGCTGGTGAAGCAGCACGACCGGGTGGGGCGCATGGCCGACACCATGGAGTATTCAAACGTCGTTTTCCCCTTGGAGCGGTTCGCACCGGAGCTCATCGACGAGATCAGAAAGTTTGCGCCGAGTCAGTTGGAGATCGCCGACGTGGACGGAGATGGCGAAGAGGAGTTGGTGCTCAAGCACGTGTACATCGAGCGACGCATGATTCCTCTCAACATCTATTTGCAAGAAGCGTTTGATGCATTGCAAGCAGACCCCAACAACGACAAGGCTCGTGCCCAATTGCGCCGCTCAGTGGTGGAGTACGGCAACGCGATCAAAGACTTGGTGGCCGCCAATATTTTTCCGGGCGACATGTTGTGGAAAAACTTTGGCCTCACACATCAAGGCAAAGTGGTTTTTTACGATTACGACGAAATCGAATACATCACCGACTGCAACTTTCGCAAGGTCCCGGCTCCTCGCAACGAAGAGGATGAAATGTCTGGAGAGATCTGGTACCACGTGGGCCCCCAAGATGTGTTTCCAGAGACCTTCGCCCCGTTTTTACTCGGCAACCCTATGGTGCGAGAAGATTTCATGAACGTTCACGGCGACTTGTTAGAGGCCGAGTATTGGCAGTCGCACAAAGACCGCATTGCTCAGGGCTATGTACACGATGTCTTCCCGTACGAACAAGAGCGGCGCTTTGGTCACCAAGCCACTCCCCCCAACGCTTAAGGAGAAAACCATGTCAGACCCCATCGTCATCGTTGGCGCAGCGCGCACACCTATGGGTGCGTATCAGGGTGATTTCGCAAGTCTGTCTGCCCATGATTTGGGTGGTGTCGCGATCCAAGCCGCCGTTGAACGGGCGGGCGTGAAGCCAGAGCTGGTTGAGGAGGTGTTCTTCGGCAACTGCCTGATGGCCGGCCAGGGTCAGGCGCCTGCGCGTCAAGCTTTGCTCAAAGGCGGACTGCCGCTGTCCACTGGGGCGGTGACTTTGTCGAAAATGTGTGGTTCCGCCATGAAGGCGACGATGCTGGCCCATGACCTGCTGGTCGCAGGGACTGCCGAGGTCTTGGTTGCTGGCGGCATGGAAAGCATGACGAATGCGCCTTACCTTTTGCTCAAAGGCCGCGGCGGTTATCGCATGGGTCATGACAAGGTCTACGACCACATGATGCTGGATGGCTTGGAGGACGCATACGAAGCAGGGCGTTCAATGGGGACATTTGGTGAAGACTGCGCTGCAAAGTACCACTTCACGCGGGAGCAACAGGACCATTTCGCGATGACGTCAGTCAAGCGCGCTCAAGCGGCCACAGCGTCGGGGCACTTTGCGACAGAAATTGCGCCGGTCAAAGTCACCACCCGCAAAGGCGAAGCCATCATCCAGATCGACGAGGGGCCTGGAAAAATCAATGTCGATAAGATTCCGCACCTGCGCACCGCATTCAAAAAAGACGGCACGATCACTGCAGCCTCCAGTTCATCCATCAATGACGGCGCTGCCGCATTGGTCTTGATGCGCGAGTCCACCGCCAAACGACTGGCTTGTCAGCCTTTGGCGCGCATTGTTGGGCACACCACGCACGCGCAGGAGCCCAATTGGTTTACCACCGCCCCCGTGTTTGCGATGCAAAAGCTGTTCAAGCAAACCGGGTGGACAGCTGATTCTGTGGACTTGTTTGAGATCAATGAAGCATTTGCGGTCGTCCCTATGGCCGCCATGCATGACTTGGGTTTGCCCCATGACAAAGTGAATGTCCACGGTGGTGCTTGCGCTTTAGGGCACCCCATCGGGGCATCCGGCGCGCGCATCATCGTGACACTGCTGCACGCACTCAAGGCCTCGGGCGGCAAGCGTGGCGTTGCATCGCTCTGCATTGGTGGTGGCGAGGCCACGGCCATGGCATTTGAAATGGTCTGACGCCGACCATGCTATTGAGTTCTGAACACACCATGGTGCGCGATGCGGTGCGCGAATTCGTCCAATCCGAAATATGGCCGCACGCTGCCGAGTGGGATCGCACGCACCACTTTCCTCGCGATGTTCACCGCGGTTTGGCTGACTTGGGGTGTTATGGCATTTGCGTGCCTGAAGCCTATGGCGGTGCGGGGCTGGATTACCTGACTCTGGCCCTGGTGATTGAAGAGATCGCCGCGGGCGATGGTGGTACCAGCACCGTCATCAGCGTCACCAACTGCCCCGTCAATGCCATTTTGATGATGTATGGCAGCGATGCTCAAAAAGAACAGTGGTTGCGGCCATTGGCTCAGGGCCAAATGTTGGGAGCCTTTTGTTTGACTGAGCCTCAGGTTGGATCTGACGCGTCTGCGCTGGCGACCACGGCCGAAAAAGATGGCGATGCCTACGTGCTGAATGGCGTCAAGCAATTCATCACCAGCGGCAAGAACGGGGATGTAGCGATTGTGATTGCCGTGACGGACAAAGCTGCAGGCAAGCGTGGCATCAGTGCGTTCTTGGTGCCGACCGATGCGCCAGGTTATGTCGTCGACCGATTAGAGAACAAATTAGGGCAACACTCGAGCGACACGGCGCAAATCCGGTTGGAACAATGCCGTGTGCCAGCCAGCCATCTGATTGGGCAAGAAGGCGAAGGCTACAAAATTGCGCTGAGTGCGCTTGAGGGTGGACGCATCGGCATTGCCGCCCAAGCAGTGGGTATGGCTCGAAGTGCTTTGGATGTGGCCATTGCTTATGCCAATGAGCGCACAAGCTTTGGTCAGGCCATCATGGCGCACCAAGCGGTAGGGTTTCGCTTGGCTGACTGTGCGACACAACTGGAAGCGGCCCGGCAGTTGATTTGGCACGCGGCAAGCATGAGAGACGCTGGGTTGCCCTGTTTGAAAGAAGCGGCCATGGCGAAACTGTTCGCCAGTGAAATGGCCGAGTCCGTTTGTTCCGCCGCCATTCAAACACTTGGGGGGTACGGTTACGTGAGTGACTTTCCCGTAGAGCGCATTTACCGAGATGTCCGCGTTTGCCAAATTTACGAAGGCACCAGTGACATCCAGAAGCTGATCATTCAAAGAGCGCTCGTCTGAACGAGTCGGATGACCGATGCCCTCTCACCAGATGACCCTCTCATAAAATCCATTTCCAAACACGCACAGGAGCCGTTATGCCAATCACCAAAGGATTTCGCCAACTCGTCCAAGAAGCCATGGACCAAGTGACCACTTATTCAGTGGACGAAGTACTTGCGCGATGGAGTGATCCCCGATTGGTGTTGGTCGATATACGCGATGTGCGAGAGCTGGCTGCTGAAGGCACTGCTGTGGACAGCGTTCATGCGCCACGAGGGATGCTCGAGTTTTGGGTCGATCCGGATTCGCCATATCACAAGCCAGTGTTCGCCGATGAGGACAAAGAGTTTGTATTGTTTTGCGGTGCCGGTTGGCGCAGCGCGTTGGCGACCAAGGCGCTGCAGGACATGGGCATGACCAACGTCGCCCACATTGACGGGGGCTGGAGCGCGTGGAAAAAGAAGGGCGCCCCCATCGAGACGCTCGAGGA
>JBEAPX010000097.1:0-11951 GCA_041164205.1 Pseudomonadota bacterium | reverse complement strand
TCTGCCCCCGTGCTCGAGTGCGAGTTGGCGAGTCGCAGTGGACAAGGCTGGCGCGGCAAACACACTTTGGTGCTGAATCGTCAGGGCGGGTCGATGTTCTTTCTAGGTGAGATTTTTGTTGACATCTCGCTGCCGCGCACCGAGCCCGTCTCTGACCATTGCGGGCAATGTCAGGCGTGCATATCTGCTTGTCCAACCGGCGCGATTGTTGCACCCTATCGGCTGGATGCACGGCGCTGTATTTCCTACCTCACGATTGAGCACCCCGGGGCCATTCCTGAGGCGTTGCGTCCGCTGATTGGCAACCGGATCTACGGGTGTGACGATTGCCAGTTGGCGTGCCCCTGGAACAAGTACGCCCAGCGCGCTCAAGTGCCTGATTTTGGGGCTCGAACCCCTTGGTCAGATGCCCAATTGTTGACGCTGTGGACATGGGACGAATCGCGGTTTTTGAACGAAACCGAAGGCAGCGCCATTCGGCGCATTGGGTTTGATCGTTGGCGCCGCAATCTGGCCGTCGCCATGGGCAATGCCTTGCGTCAGAGCGACCTGACTTTGCCCGAGCGCCAGAACATGCTGAAAGCCTTGAGTGACGCTTTGCCGCAGAGCCCAGAAATGGTGGCAGAGCACATTCGGTGGGCACTGAGCGCCAGCGAACACATCCCAACTTAAGTCGTCAGCCCCTTCTGGTGGGTGCGAGGCAAAAGGCACAGCAAACCTGTATTTTTTAATCGGCTGTTGGGGCGGATAGACCGATGGGACGGGGCGCCAGAGATATGATGCCGAGATGACTTGGATGAACAGTTGGCTGCGCCTGTTGTCGACCTCAGCGTCGGCGATTGGGGTGTGGGGCGTGCAAACTGCAAGCGTTGTTTTTTGGGGTGCCCAAATGGTGGTGTTGGCTCTCTCTCCCTCCACCTACGCGGGGCAGCGAAAACGCCACATCCTGGCACACATCTACTTGTCTACCGTGCCAGTTTTGCCCTGGTTTTTGGCGTTGTCTGCTTTGATGAGCCTGGTGATCGTGCGCATCGTGTGGACGACGGCGCTCAGTTACGGCCTATCCAGTTACGCATTGGAGGTATTGACCCGGACCTTGGTCTTGGAGTTGATTCCCCTGATCGCCGCGCTCTTTGTCGCCTTGCGCGTGACCATGCCTGGCTCGCAAACGGCGGCCCAACTTGCGCAGCGGTTTCAAGGGCCCTTGCTCTGGCTGCTGTTGCCGCGCGCGGTCGCTGGCGTGGTTGCCGTGTTTGCCCTGGCAGTGTTGAGTGCGTGTGTGGCGATGTTGATCTCTTATTTGACCGTGTTTGGCCTGTCGCCTTGGGGGTTTGGCGCTTTCACGGGGATGGTGGCAGAAGTCTTTGCACCCGATGTGGTGGTGATTTTGATGGTCAAGACGCTCTTGTTTGCGTTAGCGGTGTCGGTGGTGCCGCTGGGCGCCGCGGTGATGAATCCTTCTGCACAGCTCAAGGTGGCCGAGCTGCGTGCATTTGCTCGGCTGTTCTCTGCCTTGTTGTTGATCGAAGCCTTGTCCCTGGTGGGCAGTTACACATGAATAGATTGGTGACTTTTTGATGGAATCCCCTCAGCCATTTTCATTGACAGATGATGGGCTACCTAAAGCACTGGAGCTCAAGGCGGCCGCGATATTGATTTTGCTTGCACTGGTGCTGGTCGGGGCGGCTGCATACGTCATGTACGCCAGGGGCGTCTTTGAAAAGTCTCAAACGGTCGTCTTGATCGCCGACGACGCAGAGGGCGTGGTGGTTGGCATGGATATGACCTTCGCCGGCTTTGCCATCGGTCGTGTCACCAAAGTCACGTTGCATGACGACGGCCGTGCCCGCTTACAGGTGGAGGTGCCTCAAAAGCAAGCCAAGTGGCTTCGGGAAACCAGTGTATTCACCCTTGAAAAGGGGCTCATTGGCTCGCCCAAGCTCAAGGCCTTCACCGGTTTGCTTGAAGGTCCTTTGCTGCCGGATGGTGCACAAAGACCCGTGTTGTACGGAGATGTGTCGGCGCAAATTCCTCAAATCACACTGGCTGCGCGGGATTTGTTGGAGCACTTGTCTAGTTTGACCAATGCGGATTCGGCATTGGCACAGACTTTGAACAATTTGCGCGCGACCACGGCCCGTCTGAATGGCACTCATGGGGCACTTGGACTGGTCATGGGCAATGATGCCGACGCCCAGAAGGTGGCGCAAACCCTCACCCAGTCGGCGCAACTGATCAACACCTTGGATGGCCTGGTGGCCTCTTCGCGAGACATCGTCACGCACGCCGATCAGCAGTTCTTTGGTGAGGCAGGCATGGTGCCAGAGGTCCGCCGCAGCGTGGAGCAATTGACTGGGGTGTTGTCAGGCTTGCGTCAAAACATGGACAAGGTTGAGCGCATTTTGACCCACGCAGTGGGGATTGCTGCCAACACGGAGGAGGCGACGGTCGACTTGGTGGGGTTGCGTGCCGAGTTGGAAACATCTTTGCGCCAGGTGGACGCGTTGATTCATGAAGTGAATAGCAAGTGGCCCTTGAGGCGCAACGTGGAGATCAAGCTGCCATGAACATCAAACATGCAATGGGCGTGTGGCTGGCCGGGACATTGGTCGCTTGCAGCAGTGTGCCACCACCACCCGATTGGCAAGTGGCCAGTGCCGCGTCGATGCGTCAGGCCGTTGAGGCGTATCTGAATGGCAACGACCGGGTTGCTCAAAGCGCAGTGGCTCGGGCTGAACGGGAGATTCGTCGCACGGCTTCGGTGGATGCGTTGACTCGGGTGCGGTTGATGCAATGTGCGGCTCAGGTTGCGGCGGCCCAGGTCTCTCAGTGTGGGAACGCAGCGGGGCTGGTGGACGCCAGCCCAGAGACCCTGGCCTATGCCGATTACTTGGCGGCGATGCCCTTGAGTCCGACTCAGATTGACGGCCTGCCCGTGTCACAGCGAACGCCCGCCCGGGTTCCAGCAGCGCAATCGGCGAGCGCTTTGTTGGGCATGACAGATGCTTGGTCTCGTCTGGTTGCAGCGGGCGTGATGTGGCAGACTCAGCGGATCAGTCTGGACGCGGTGGGCATCGCAGTGGATACCGCAGCCCAAGAAGGCTGGACTCGGGCACTTGGGCACTGGTTGCAAATCCAGCGTGAAATGTTGAAGGCTGCCGGCAGGCCAGCAGAGGCTGACCGGGTTCAACGACGACTTGATGTCTTGTCTGCGGATTAGCAGGCTTCAGCCTGCTGGCAGCTAAGCCAACCAAGGCAGCAAGATGCCCAAAGCCCAGGGCAGGCTGAGCATGGCAGCCAACGTGGAGAGCGTCACCATGGCGGCAACGAGCCCGCCGTTGTAGCCCATCGAGGCGGCCAACACATAGCAACTCGATGCGGTGGGCACTGCCGCAAACGTGATCAACACACTGGCCTCCAATTTGGGTAATCCGAGTAGCCATGCCAAGCCAGTCGCAACGAGCGGCGCGATCACGTGGCGCATACTCAACACCGAGATGGCCAAGGCTTTGGAGTGCCTCAAGTCCATGAGTTTCATGCCAGCGCCGGCCGCCATCAAACCCAATACCAAGCCGGCTTGCCCGATGCGACCCAAGGTTGGCATCAGCCACTGAGGGATTTCAAACCCCATCAAATTGAAGGCCAAGCCGCTGGTGGTGGCCCACACCAAAGGATTGCGTCTCAGCTGGGTAAGCAAATGCAAGTCTCCGTGCCTTGCCATGGGATAGACCGCTGCCATATTGAAAATGGGCACGCAGACACCAATCAGAACGCCGAGCAATAACATGCCAGGGTCGCCCATGGCGCTGCTGACCACGCCAATCGCGATGAAGGAGTTGAAGCGAAAGCCAATTTGCGCATTGGCGGCGTGATCGCGTCGATCCAGATGCCGACCCAATCCGGGCCAATAGGGCAGGCTGTAAGTGATCGAGACCGTGATCGCGGCCAGCAACAAGCCCGCCAAGATAAACATCGAGGTGGCACCGACATCTATCCGCGTCTTTGTGATCGATAAAAAAAGCAGGGTCGGAAACAAAAAGTAATAGACGACGGCGTCGATTTGATTCCAGACATCGCGCTTGAGCTTGGTGAAGCGGCTGATGAAAAAACCCACCGCAATCAGCGCGAAGTTAGGCAGCAGCAATTCAACGAAGTTCATGGTGGGTGAGAGTGGGGCGCAAAAAACTCGGCCAATCCTGATGCAACAGGCTGTATGGCAGAAAGGGCAGGTGTGGAGCATAGCGCAGAGCGCCCGGATACGGCGTCATGGAGGCATTCACAGCGGCGCCAAGTCGCCTGACTCTGGCTTGGCTGGATGTGGCGAACCCTTTACATTTGAGTCATGACCAAGGACATCGCGTGCCAAGCCCTTTCATCGCAGACAAGCGGTCACATCGACGCGTTTGTCGATGGGTTGTGGCTTGAGGCGGGCCTGTCGCGCAACACACTGAGCAGCTACCGCAGCGACCTGACGGCATTGGCCGCGCATCTTGAAGCCAAAGGGCGACCTTTATTGAATGCCACGGAGCCGGATTTATTGGGGTACATGGTCCACCGCCACACCGCGACCAAAGCCACGACTGCCAATCGGCGCCTCACCGTGATGAAGCGCTTCTATCGATGGGCACTGCGAGAGGGCTTGATTCACGACGATCCCACGCTCAAGCTGTTGGCCGCCAAACAGAGTATGCGTGTGCCAAAGACCTTGACGCAAACCCAAGTGGAAGACCTACTTGAGGCCCCTGATGTGACTGAGCCGCTTGGCTTGCGAGACCGCGCAATGCTCGAGTTGATGTACGCGAGTGGCTTGCGAGTGAGTGAGTTGGTTAGCCTCAAATGGTTTCAAGTCAGCCTCCAAGACCATGTCCTGCGGATCACTGGCAAGGGCGACAAGGAGCGACTGGTACCGTTTGGCCAGGTGGCCAGCGAATGGTTGCAGCGCTACGGCAACGGTGCCAGAGCGGAAATATTGGGGGGTCAACTGTCGGATGATGTCTTTGTCACCGCGAGAGGAAGCGGCATGAGTCGAGTGATGTTCTGGAATCTGGTGAAAAAATACGCTCGCCAAGCTGGGATCAAGTCGCCTTTGTCACCGCACACCTTGCGTCATGCGTTTGCGACCCATTTGCTGAACCACGGGGCAGACCTTCGCGCCGTCCAAATGCTGTTGGGCCATGCCGACATCTCGACGACGACCATTTACACCCATGTGGCCCGAGAGCGATTGCGCCAAGTGCACGGCCAGCATCACCCTCGGGGCTAAGACTCAAGCACCGAGCAGGTAATCGATCTCCACGTCGGTGAAACCTGCCCGCCGCCGCGCCGCATGATTGAAAGGCGGTTTCAATTTGGGGGCGTCATACTGGTCGACCAAGGTCAGGTAGTGCGCAACGGGGTCCAATTGTTGGCGCTCACATAGCCAGCGATACCAATGATTGCCAATGGCCACGTGACCCACCTCATCGCGCAAGATGACGTCAAGCAGTCCACAAATGGCGACGGCGTCTGGGCTGCCGACTTTGGTCAGCTTCTCCTGAATGATCGGCGTGGCATCCAGCCCCCGCGCTTCGAGCGTGCGCGGCACCAAAGCCATGCGAGCAAGGATGTCGTCTTTGGTTTTTTCGCACATCGCCCACAAGCCGTCGTGGGCATCAAAATCACCGTAATCCCATGCTTGTCCAGCATCGCCCATGGTCTTCAGTTGCTGGCGCAGCATATGAAAGTGTTGCGACTCTTCGAAGGCCACCCGCATCCAATCTCGGTAGAAATCCAGCGGCATATTTGAAAATCGCCAGACGGCGTCAAGTGCCAGATTGATGGCATTGAATTCAATGTGGCAAATCGCGTGCAGCAGCGCCGCGCGGCCAGCCAAGGTGTGTGGTGAACGCGTGGGCACTCGAGAGGGGTGAATCAAATTGGGGCGCTCTGGTCGACCTGGCAATGACCGCTTGGGTTGCCAATGGATGCAGACGTGCGGATCGATCTCCCAGTGCGACTGCGCTTCCCAGAGGGCCTGCGTCGCCCTGACCTTGTCGGTAGGATCGCTCACATACAGGGCATCGAGAGCCAAAGATCGCAGTTGCATGGCGCTATTGTAGGGAGGCTGAGACCCGTACAAGGAAGCGCCAGCCTATCTCTTGCAGAGCCCACTCGCGCGGCGACTGTGGCAAGATTACGCGAATCTGGATGGCGAGACCACCTCGGGCCTTGGCGTTGCAAGGCCCGCCCTGCGGTCAAATCACAAAAAAGGGAATGGAATGGCGATTTATCAATTAGACGACGATGTGCCTCAGGTCCACCCCAGCGCTTGGGTGGCGGAGGAAGCGCAGGTCATGGGAAATGTCAGCCTGGCCGCGGGCAGCAGCGTGTGGTTTAACGCGGTGTTGCGTGGCGACACCGAGCGGATTGTGATTGGCGAAGAGAGCAACGTGCAAGACGGTTGCGTGTTGCACGCTGATCACGGCCTGCCCTTGATCGTTGGCGATCGCGTGACGATCGGCCACAAGGTGATGCTTCATGGCTGCCAGATTGGCGATGAGTCACTGATTGGCATCGGTGCTGTGGTCCTCAACGGTGCGGTGATTGGTAAGAATTGTTTGGTCGGTGCTGGCTCTTTGGTCACAGAGGGAAAGTCTTTCCCAGATGGTTCGATGATCATGGGCGTACCGGCGAAGGTCGTGCGACAGCTTAGCCCTGAACAAATCGAAGGGCTGCGGATGAGTGCCAAACATTACGCGCACAATGCCGAGCGCTTCAAAAATGGCCTCAAGCGCGTGGACCGGCCCGACTGACGCCTGAATCGGCGACAATAAGGCGCCCTGACCGGTGATCGGCAGGGCGTTTTTTGTGGATGAATTGCAAGGAAATCAGCCGTGTCAGAGCTGCAGAAATTTGTGTTTGAAGGAATGCCAGTCCGCGGTGCCATCGTCCGCTTAGACGACGCTTGGCAACAAATGCTGGCGGTGCGTGCGCAAGGGGGTGCTTACCCAGAGGCGGTCTCGCACATGCTGGGCGAGATGAGCGCTGCAGCACTGTTGATGCAATCCAACATCAAGTTCAACGGGGCCTTGATTTTCCAGGTTTCTGGTGATGGTCCCGTGCCATTGGCCGTGGCCGAGGTTTACCCAGATTTCAGGGTGCGGGCTACCGCGAAGGTCCAAGGTGATGTGGGCAACGATGCCAAGTTGAACGATTTGGTCAATCTGCGTGGGCAAGGGCGTTGTGCGATCACGCTCGATCCGCAAGACCGCCAACCTGGTCAGCAACCCTACCAGGGGGTGGTCCCACTGAGCAACGACGATGATCAGCCGTTTGAGCGCATCGGTCAGGCGGTTGAGTACTACATGCGACAGAGTGAGCAGTTGGATACCTGCCTGGTCTTGGCGGCCAACAGTGAGGTGGCGGCTGGCATTCTGATTCAGCGGATGCCTTTGACAGGCCAAGACAATTTGGCGGGTCAATCTGCGGTGAGTGCCGAGGAAGACCGCATTGGTGGCAGCGAGGACTTTGAAAGGCTCGCCATGTTGACGCGCAGCATGACCGCCGAAGAGTTGCTTTCTCTGGATGTCGAGACGGTGTTGCATCGCTTGTATTGGGACGAGCCCCTGGCCCGACTGGTGCCGACCACTGGCACCAGCACACCGCGTTTCTCATGTACTTGCTCCAAAGAACGGGTGTCGAGTATGTTGCGCAATTTAGGCGCCGATGAAATCGAGTCGGTGATCGCGGAGCAAGGCTCAGTCTCAGTTGGCTGTGAGTTTTGCGGCGCCCAATACGTGTTCGATCCTATTGATGCGGCAGCATTGTTTCTGCCCAACGCCCATGACGGCGCGGGTGCCGGCGGCCAGCCCAACTGACAACGCCAGCCCTGATGCCCGACACCGACTCCAGGGTGGTGATGCTTAAGCCGAACGCTGGGTAAAGAGCGCCAGCTCGCAAGCTGGGTCAGCACAGCAATCACATACGGCTCGCCATGTGCGGCGAGTCGCCTCGCGCCCATCGGTTTGGGCTCCATGTCGAGCCCTCAGCATGGCTTGGACGGCTCGCCAAGCCGCTTGGGTTCTGGCTTCACCCTGTCCGTATATCACCGTGAAAGGCAGGCGCTTGTCCTGTAGCGTGTCACGCAGCAATCTGTCCACTGCGGTTTGGTGGGCGGGCCCATCGCGTTGAGCGCCATCTGCTTGCCAAGGCAAATCCAGGCCCATCAATAGGCGCAGGTCGGCTGTAGATTCAAAGTCTGTCGCCCGAGCCCATAGGCTGTCATCGTTGAAGTAGTGCGCGCTGTAGGCAGCCGTCATGAACGGCGACGTGTCTGCGAGCACCCACCGCATTGGATTGGGGTGTTGCGTCAGTGCGAAGCAGGCTTGTGCAATTGCTTGCTCTTGGGCATCAGCCAATGCAAGCTGTTCGGCGGCGTGGGGTGTTCTGCCCTGCTGTGCCACCCAAGCGCGCAAGCCTTCGGGTACGCCAATGACTTCGCCTTGGTGTTTGCGCAAGAGCTGCGCCAAGGTTTCAACCAGGGTGCTTTTTCCCGTGCTTTCAGCGCCCAGCACGTGGATGCGATAGACACGCGAGCTGTGTGATTGCAGCGGATTGAGTGAGTCCATCCCGAGAGCCATTTGCTTGATCGGGGTCAGGGGGCGCTGCTGTCGGTTTTGGCAGTGGCCGGCGGCTCTGCGTACTGAATAAAAACCTCGTTCGGTTTGACCATGCCGAGTTCACTGCGCGCCTGCGCCTCGATCACTTCTAGTCCGTTTTGGAGGTCCCGCGTTTCGTTGGCAATCTGCGCATTGCGTTGAGTCGCCGCCTCATTGCTCTGACTGAGCACAGAGAACATTCGCTCAAGCGACCACACATCAGGCAAGCTACCCCGTCCAAACCACAGCTGAGCTTGCAAGACCACAAGCAATAGCGTCAGAAGGGCAGGGATGAGGTAGCGCCTCATGGATGGCATGCAATCAATCCGTCATGAACCCATCACGCTTAGCGCAGGTTATAGAACGCTGCACGACCTGGATAGACGGCGACATCGCCCAGATCTTCTTCGATGCGAAGCAGTTGGTTGTATTTCGCCATCCGGTCGCTGCGAGACAAGGAGCCAGTCTTGATCTGACCCGCGTTGGTGCCCACCGCGATGTCGGCGATGGTGCTGTCTTCGGTTTCGCCGGAGCGGTGGCTGATCACCGCTGTGTAGCCAGCCACTTTGGCCATTTCAATGGCGGCAAAGGTTTCACTCAAGGTCCCGATTTGATTGATCTTGATCAGGATCGAGTTGGCGATGTGCTTATCAATGCCTTCTTTGAGAATCTTGGTGTTGGTGACGAACAAGTCGTCTCCGACCAACTGCACCTTTTTGCCCAAACGCTCCGTCAGCAGCTTCCAACCGTCCCAATCGCCTTCGGACATGGCGTCTTCAATGCTGATGATGGGGTATTTGTCGACCCAAGTGGCCAACATATCGGTCCAAGCGGCGGCATCCAAAGCCAATCCACCTTCGCCCTCGAGGACATACTTGCCGTCCTTGTAGAACTCACTGGCGGCGCAGTCTAAGCCCAGAGCAATCTGCTCACCTGCGGTGTAGCCGGCTGCCTCAATGGCTTGCAAAATCAATTGGATGGCGGCCTCATGGCTTTCGACGTTGGGGGCAAAGCCACCCTCGTCTCCGACCGCGACGCTCATACCCTTGTCATGGATGATTTTCTTCAATGCGTGGAAGGTCTCAGCCCCCCAACGCAGGGCTTCGCGAAACGAGGGCGCGCCCACGGGAATGATCATCAGCTCTTGCAAATCCAAGTTGTTGTTGGCGTGCGCACCGCCGTTGACCACGTTCATCATGGGCACGGGCAATTGGCATCCGCTCATGCCACCAAAGTATCGGTAAAGGGGCAGGCCTGCCTCTTCCGCTGCGGCACGTGCCACTGCCATAGACACGGCCAACATCGCGTTGGCGCCCAAACGGCTCTTGTTTTCTGTGCCATCCAGCTCAATCAAGGTGCGGTCCAGAAATCCTTGCTCAGAGGCATCCAAGCCGAGCACAGCTTCAGAGATCTCGGTGTTGATGTGCTCCACCGCCTTCAACACGCCTTTGCCCAAGTAGCGGCTCTTGTCGCCGTCTCGCAGTTCAATGGCTTCGCGCGAACCGGTGGATGCACCAGACGGCACAGCTGCACGCCCCATCACGCCAGACTCCAACAGCACATCACACTCAACGGTGGGATTGCCACGAGAGTCCAACACTTCACGGCCAACGATATCTACGATTGCACTCATTTGATTTCCTCTTTCCTCAATTGAATTCGAACCCAAGTCCAACAGGCCAGCCAAGTGAGCGCACCCACCGACATGGCCAAAAACACTGCCACCCAGTCGTCCGGACTGTTTGCACCACCATTCATGGTGCGCACGCCGATCAACACCAAGGTGCCCACCAGCAAGGGTGGCAGCACCATGGCGATGGTGGCTATGACATAGTTCATGCGCCCTCGATCAAGACCATGCGCATGATTGCGGCGCCTGCACGTGCAGCCTTGGCTTTTCCATACGTCTCTGACTGATAAAAGGCCAGCGCTGACGCCTTGTCTTTGAAGGCCAAAATCACGACCCGATCGGGCACCCAGTCACCCTCGAGCACATCTGTTTCACCGCCGCGAACCAACACCTGCGCCCCATGCTCCCGCATGGCTTGGGTTGACCAGCGCTTGTATTCCTCGTACTGCTGCGGGTCGGTGACCGTGACGTTAGCGAACAAATAAGTGGTCATCGCAACGGCTTTCAGTTATTGGAAATCGTTTTCCAAGAAGGGCTGGCGCTTCACCACTCGATCAAGTTCAAGAAGCGTACTGAGCAAAGCTTTCATATGACGCAGAGGCACGGCGTTGGGGCCGTCGCTCATGGCCTGGGCGGGGTTGGGGTGGGTTTCCATGAACAAGCCAGCCACACCCACGCCGACAGCGGCGCGCGCCAAGACAGGCACCATCTCTCGCATACCGCCTGAGCTGGTTCCATTGCCACCAGGCAACTGCACGCTGTGGGTGGCATCAAAAACCACTGGGGCGAGCGTCTCGCGCATGATTGCCAGCGAGCGCATATCTGAAACCAAATTGTTGTAGCCAAAGCTTGCACCCCGCTCGCAGGCCATGAAGTTGTCCTCGGGGAGGCCAGCCTCTCTCGCCGCCGCACGGGCTTTGTCGATGACATTTTTCATGTCATGCGGCGCCAGAAATTGGCCCTTTTTGATGTTCACGGGCTTACCGCTTTGGGCGACGGCGTGTATGAAATCGGTTTGGCGACACAAAAAGGCAGGGGTTTGCAACACATCCACCACTTGCGACGCTGCGGCGATATCGTCCTCTGTGTGGACATCCGTCAAGACGGGAACGCCCAGGGTGGATTTCACCTTGGCCAGAATTTCTAGCCCCTTGTCGCGACCGGGTCCACGAAAGCTCACGCCACTGCTGCGATTGGCTTTGTCAAAGCTGCTTTTGAAGATGAACGGGATTCCCAACTCTCGGGTGATTTCCTGCAGTGCGCCCGCGGTGTCCATCTGCAGTTGTTCCGACTCAATGACGCAGGGACCAGCGATCAGGAAAAATGGCTGATCTAAACCAATGGTAAATCCGCAGAGTTGCATCGTGGCTTGCCTCTTAATGTGACGCGTTTGCCTTCATCGACGCGTGGATGAACGCGTTGAATAAGGGGTGACCATCCCAAGGGGTGGACTTGAACTCTGGGTGGAACTGCACCCCGATGTACCAAGGGTGCACTGACTCGGGCAATTCCACGATTTCGGTCAACTGCTCGCGTTGGGTCAGCGCTGAAATCACCAAACCCGCCTCGCGCAATTGATCTAAGTAATTGACGTTGGCCTCATAGCGGTGGCGGTGGCGCTCCGTGACCACGTCACCATAAATCTTGTGCGCCAAAGTCCCAGGTGCCACATCCGAAGATTGCGC
>JBEAPX010000096.1:0-14188 GCA_041164205.1 Pseudomonadota bacterium | reverse complement strand
GGGCTGGATACGGGCGCCGTTCGACCGAACCAAATGGCATCGACCGCCTCGCCGTGGTGGTCCAGTTTGAGCTGCAGGTGACCCGAGCCGACCACCCGCTGGGACAACACGGGCAGCACATCGCTGAAGACTGGGGCCGAAAAGCCTTGGCCCCACACCGGCTGAGACAACAGTTCGGCGGTAGCGACGTTGCGTTCGGTGACCAGCAGGGGGCCGTCGGTTTCGATTTCCCGAGTCAGGGCGTGTGGGTCCAGCCAAGCTTGCGCCACAGTTTGAAACGCCTGCTCAAATTCGTCGAGCGCATCGGCGTGGATCGTGCAGCCTGCGGCCATGGCGTGGCCCCCAAATTTGATCAAGACGCCAGGGTGTTGTTTGGCTATCCAATCGAGGGCATCGCGCAGATGAAAGCCCGCGATGCTGCGACCAGAGCCCTTGAGCTCCTCTTCATGCCCATCGGCACTGCTTGCCGCAAACACAAAGGTGGGGCGGTGCCACTTGTCTTTGAGCCGTGAGGCGACGATGCCGACCACGCCCTCGTGAAAGTCCGGGTCGAAGACGCACAGAGCGGGCGGCGGCAACTCGTCGTCACTGAACATCGACTCAGCCAGCATTTGGGCTTGCTCGCGCATATCGCTTTCAATGGCCCGTCGCTCTCGGTTGATCGAGTCCAATTGTTGTGCCAATGCGGACGCCCGGTTGGGGTCATCTGTCACCAAGCACTCGATGCCCAATGTCATATCGCTGAGCCGGCCTGCAGCGTTGATGCGTGGCCCCAGCACAAACCCAAAGTCTTGGCTGGTGGCCAATTGAGGCGCTTTGCCACCCACCTGGAACAAGGCCTGAATGCCCACCGGGCACTGTCCCGCGCGGATGCGCTTCAAGCCCTGCGCCACCAGGCGCCGGTTGTTGGCGTCAAGCTTGACCACATCGGCCACAGTGCCGAGTGCCACGAGTGGGAGCAGCGCATCAAGGCGCGGCTGATTGTCGGTACTGAAGTGCCCCGCTTCACGCAAGACGCTGCGCAATTGCAGCAACACGTAAAACATGACGCCCACCCCCGCCAAGGATTTACTGGGGAATGGGCAATCGGGCAAATTGGGGTTGACGATGGCATCGGCCTCAGGCAGCTGAATCTGCCCGTCTGCCACAGCGCACAGGTGATGGTCCGTGACCAAAACCTGCAACCCAAGGCGCTTCGCGACCGCCACGCCCTCGACACTGGCGATGCCGTTGTCTACGGTGATCAGGAGTTGGGCACCTTGGTCAGCGACGCGCTGCGCCAAAGCGGCGGTGAGGCCGTAGCCATCTTTCACCCGATCGGGCACCAAGTAGTCCACCGACTTTGCGCCCAAGGCGCGCAGCCCACGCAAAGCCACGGCACAAGCGCTGGCGCCATCGCAGTCGTAATCGGCCACCACGCAGATGCGCGTGTTGTCCCGGATGGCTTGTGCCAGCAAAGCCGCTGCGGCGTCGATGTGGCGCAGACCACTGGGTGGCAGCAAGTGGCCCAAGCCTTCGTCGATGTCGGTTGGTGATTGCACACCTCGGCTCGCGTACAGGCGCGCTAGCAGGGGCGGTGTGCCGGCTTGCTCTAGTGCCTGCGCAATGTCTGCGCGAGGCTCGCGGGTAACGATTTTCATGGCAGCAGGTCCGTCCATTGCGTTGCCCGGCGTTGTCCAAGGCGGCGCCACCATGCCGCAGGCCGCCGCGACAATAGGCGGGAGCTGGCGGCTTGGCAGACCACCAAGTCAGCATCTGGGTGCCGATGCAACTGTTCCCCAAGCCATGCGTCTGCCTGCTGCCACGCGTCGGTCAAGTGATCGCTGAGTGACAAGATGTCCAGGTAGGCAAATGCGCGTTCAGGTGCCGTTGGTGCCACCCAAGGCGCGGCTCCGTGGTACCAAATCGAATTGACCGCGGGCAGTCGCAAGGCAGCGCGCTGGTCATGCACAGGGTGGTCGTAGAACAGCATTTGCGCTTCGTTCTGCAGGCGGCGCAGCAAGCGTGTGGCGCTGGCATCTTGTGGCACGTCAGGCAGGTGTTCACTGAGTTCAGCATTGGCCATGCGTGCAGGGCTGGGCGCGATCAAGTGTGTGAATACGTCGCCTTGTGCGAGCCAAGTGGTTGGGTTGATCCAGTGCAGTTGGATGCCATCCTCTTGTGCCAGGGGTTGCAAAGAGGCCATGAGTGCCTGAGAGTGTTCGCTGCTCAATCGCAATTGGGCGGGATCGTCCATGCGCACGCCCGTCATGTTGATGTCCCAATGGCAGGGGGTGATCAACGCCCATGCCCCTTGGGTTGATAAGCCCTGTTGGTGGGCGTGCCAAGCACCCCAGGGCACAGGCAATTGGGGGGCGAATCGCCAGCCGATGGCCTCAGCCTGCCAACGCTCAGCAGCACTCAGGAGGTCTTGGCGTGCGCTCGCCGTGCGCTGTTGGGTGTGCCATTGACTCAGCGTGGCTTGCAGCGTGGGCAATACCAAGGGCGGCGCACCGGCGGGCCAAGCGGCGTTGGCTAGGATCAACAAGGGGGTAGGGGAGGTGTTCTGCACGGTGCGTCAAGAATGCCACAATGTAGGCCATATTAAGCACCCACGGTATGAATATCCCCTACGAATTTCGGATTGGCTGGCGTTACACGCGCGCGTCTCGCACGGCGCGTCGCAATGGTTTTATTTCGTTCATTTCTGGCGTGTCGATGGCTGGCATCGCGCTGGGCGTCGCGGCGCTGATTGTTGTGCTCTCGGTGATGAATGGTTTCCAGTCAGAAGTGCGCGATCGTATGTTGAGCGTGCTGCCTCACGTCGAAATCATGCGCATGGACGGTGAGCCCTTGAAGGCGAGCGATGCCGTGATGCGGGCGTCCCTGATGCAGCCCGGTGTTGAGGCCGCGGCGCCTTATGTCCAGGCCCAAGCCTTGGTCGCGCGCGGCGATGCCACAACCGGGGTGCTCATGCGAGGCATTGATCCCGAGTTAGAAATTGGTGTCACCGCATTGGCCAAAGGCCAAAACGGCGCAGCCTTAAAAAGCCTTCATGCTGGCGAGTTTGGTGCGGTTCTAGGTGAAGGGCTGGCGCGCCAATTGCGGGTCCAGGTGGGCGACAAGATCACCCTCGCGCTGCCCAGCGCGCAGGCCACGCCCGTGGGCGTGATTCCTAGGTTCAAGGCGCTGACTGTGGTGGGGCTTTTTTATTCGGGGCACTTTCAGTACGACAACAGTTTGCTCTACACCCACATCAGCGACGCCCAGCGCCTCATGCGCCTATCAGGCCCCACTGGCGTTCAATTGCGGTTAACCAATTTACATGAGGCGCCGAGCTTGGCGCGTCAGCTGGATGTGAGGTTGGGCAGCGATTACTGGGTGAGCGACTGGACTCAACAAAACCGCAATTGGTTCGCCGCCGTCAAGGTGGAAAAGCGCATGATGTCCATCATCTTGACGCTGATTGTGGCAGTGGCGGCGTTCAACTTGGTGAGCACCTTGGTCATGACTGTGACCGACAAACAAGCCGACATTGCCATTCTTCGCACGCTGGGGGCAACGCCGCGTTCCATTTTGGCGATCTTCGTTGTGCAAGGTGCGGCTGTGGGTGTGCTGGGTACCCTCATTGGGGGCATTTTGGGTGTTGGCCTGGCTTGGGAAATAGGCACCATCGTGTCGTGGATCGAGGGCTTGTTCAACATTCAGTTTTTGCCGCAAGACATTTACCTCATCAGCCGCCTGCCTAGTGACCCCAAGGCCGACGACATCATTCCTGTGCTGGTGACCTCTTTGGTGCTGGCCTTGCTGGCGACCCTGTATCCCAGCTGGCGGGCGAGCCGCACGCAACCTGCGGAGGCATTGCGTTATGAATAAGGCCTCTGCGATCATCGAGGCTGTGGGGCTGGAGCAGCGATACAGCGACGCCGAGCGCGAGGTGCACGTGTTGCGCGGGGTTGATTTGCAAGTCTTTGCTGGCGAGGTGTTGGCCATCATGGGCGTGTCTGGATCTGGCAAAAGCACTTTGTTGCATTTGCTTGGTGGGCTCGATCAGGCGGCTGCTGGGCAGGTGCTTTGGGATGGCGAAAACATCCAGCGCTGGAGCTTGAGCGAGCAAAGCGATCGGCGCAACAAAAGCCTGGGGTTTGTCTATCAGTTCCATCATTTGCTCGCCGAGTTTCGGGCCTGGGAAAACGTGGCGATGCCGCTGTGGATCAGGCGCGAGCCCCAGGTCGCCTCACGCGCGCGCGCTGAGTCGGTATTGGCGCAAGTCGGATTGGCCGATCGCGCCGACCACAAGCCTAGCCAACTCTCGGGCGGCGAGCGTCAGCGCGTCGCCCTGGCACGCGCGCTGGTGGGACAGCCTCAATGCGTGCTGGCGGACGAGCCGACTGGTAACCTCGACCGGGAGAGCGCCACCCAGGTGTTTGAGCTGATGGTGCGCTTGGCCAGAGAGTCTGGCACGGCCTTCGTCATCGTGACGCATGACGCTGCTTTGGCGGCCAAGTGCGATCGCACCTTGCGCTTAGAGCAAGGACAACTGGTCGGTTCTTGAACGTGGCGATGCCCGTGTGGATCGACACCCATTGCCATTGGGACGCCGCTGAGCTCCGCTCAGTCGCTGCCCAGAGACGTGCGTTGGCGCGAGCGCGCGGCGTAGCCATGGCTGTGGTGCCGGCGGTATCCAAGGCAACTTGGCGCGACGCTCGGGGCTGGGCCCATGAACACGGCGATGTGTATGCATTGGGAATTCACCCACTGTGTGTGGCGGATGCAGATCCGAGCGATCTTGAAGCCTTGGCGCTCGAGCTAGAAGCCCACCAACAGGACCCGCAACTGGTGGCCATCGGAGAGATTGGGCTGGATGGTTGGGTCAATCCACCCCACAGCGGTGAGGCGTGGGACAAGCAGTGGCAGTTTTTTGTGGCGCAACTCCAATTGGCCAAGCGCTTTCAATTGCCGGTGGTGTTGCACGTGCGATCCGCGGTGGACAGTGTGCTCAAGGGGCTGCGTCAAGTGGGCATTGACAGGGGCATCGCGCACGCCTTCAACGGCAGCGACGACCAAGCTGCCGCGATGGCGCGCCAAGGCCTGAAACTGGGCTTTGGCGGCGCCTGT
Organism: Pseudomonadota bacterium; assembly: GCA_041164205.1. Classification (GTDB taxonomy): domain Bacteria; phylum Pseudomonadota; class Gammaproteobacteria; order Burkholderiales; family Burkholderiaceae_C; genus RS62. The sequence goes on along the minus strand of JBEAPX010000096.1, from coordinate 9,091 downwards.
ACGTTTGATGCTGCTCGCCGCTTGCGCCATTTGGCGACCCATTTACCGCCGGATCAAATCGTGATGGAAACCGATGGCCCCGATATCCCGCCGCAGTGGTTGTACGTGACCAAAGCGGCCCGCGATGCAGGCGTCCCCCAAGGCGTAAATGCTTCTGATGAATTGCCCGCCATAGCCCAAGTGGTCGCTGCATTGCGCGATGTGGACACTGGGTTGTGGGCCCAACAAACCACGGCCAATGCCTGCCTTGCCCTGCCACGAATGAAAACGTGGATGGATGCGTGCGCCAGTGGAACCCCCTAACGGACCCCTTCATGGAACCCCTAATGGAAGCCCCAACGTGAGCCCAAATGTGAACCTCAATGTGACCCCTCAAGAAAGCACAGACGATGTGTTGCCCGACGTCTCCATCTCCGAAGATCGGGGCGTGCGGTTCTTACACCTGGACTCGCCTTGGGTGCAGGGTGCGATGCGGATTCAGCGCCCACTTGAGCTTGAGCTGGAGTATGTACGCCGCATGATGGGATGGCTGTTGTTTGTCGATCCTGACACGGTGCGTGGACGTCGCGCCGTGCAACTCGGGCTGGGTTCTGCGTCGCTGTCGAAGTTTTGTGCCCTGAAGTTGGACATGAAGACCACGGCGGTCGAAATCAACCCGCAGGTGGTCACGGTGTGTCGCCAGTGGTTTGAGTTGCCACCCGATAGCCCGCAGCTCAACGTGGTGTTGGCCAACGCCAACGATTGGGTGCGTCAAACAGACGAGGTCGGCCAGGTCGATTTATTGCACATTGACTTGTACGACCACGAGGCTGCCGGTCCCGTACTGGATGACGCCGAGTTTTATGGCGCTTGTCGTCGGCTGCTGGCGCCAGAGGGTGCCTTGGTGATCAACCTGTTTGGCCGACACTCGAGTTTTCCTCACAGCATGAGACAGCTCAGCGATGTCTTTGATCCAGAGTGTCTGTGGGCATTTGATCCTACCCGCGAGGGCAACACGGTGGTCATGGCGTTTGCTCAGCCGCCCGAGCTCAGCGCCGCAATCGCCAATGCCCGCGCAGCCAAGATTCGGCATGATTGGGGCCTCAAGAACGGAGATTGGGTGCAGCGCCTGCGCACCTGGGAGCCCGCCTGAGGGGCGATCAGCCTTGTGCTTGCTGTCAAAATAAGCGCTGCCTCTCTTCCACCTCGGTGAAGGTTGATTCCACTGCCTTTTGGGTCTATATGCAATTTCACACTCTCAGAGCCAGCTTGCACAACGAAGTCCACGCCCGTCCGCCTGAGCCGGTGCGCGTGCCGGTGGCGGTATCGCATTGGGTCATGTGGCTAGACGACGCATCGAGGCCCTTGGTGCAAAGCCATTTGAAGCAGTTGCTCGATGCCCACCACATCAGCGTTGACTCTCACGCCACACACGTGCGAGCCGACTTAGGTGCTTACCGACTGCGCTGGGAGATGCACACCGAGTTTGTCAGCTTGACGGTGATGCGCTCGCTGGAAGACTTTCAGTGGACAGGGCCCGCCTCGTTGCCCACCGCTGCCAGTGTCGTGCCACAAGACTGGCTGTCGCGTTTGCCCGGCCAATGCTTGTGCGCCATGCACGTCACGGCAGTCGATGAAGGCTCCACCGCGATCGCCAACGGCGTGCGTGCGACCTTGCAAGAGGCGTCATTGTCTGGGTCATCGGTTGCCGATGGGCAGGCCGTTGTGTTGGCGGACTTTGCGCTGCAAGCCGATGGATTCACGCACACCTTGGTGTTGGTCAAATCGTTGACGCCGCGTCGGTTGGGCAGGTTGATTCAGCGGTTGCTTGAGATTGAAACCTACCGCATGGCAGCCTTGATGGGTTTGCCTGTTGCCAGAGACAGCGCTGCGCGCTTGAGTCAAGGCGAAGTGGAGTTGGCCGATTTGGCCTCTTCCATTCGCTCTGCTTCGGTGGAGCACGAAAGTGATTTGCTCGATCGCCTCACGCAATTGGCGGCGGAGATCGAAGGCCATTACGCATCGACGCACTCGCGCTTTTCTGCCAGCAGTGCCTACTTTGAGCTGGTGCGTCAGCGCATCGCTGATTTGTCGGAGGTGCGGCTTGAAGGAATGCAGTCGATCAAAGATTTCATGGACCGACGATTGAGTCCCGCGATGAATACGTGTGCCTGGGCGATGCGCCGACAGCAAAGTTTGAGTGAGCGCATTTCACGCACCAGCAACCTGTTGCGTACCCGAGTGGAGATCGAACAGCAAGAGGGCAATCAGGCTTTGCTCAACACCATGAACCAACGCCAGGGTTTGCAACTGAAATTGCAGTCCACAGTCGAGGGCTTGTCGGTCGCCGCCATCACCTACTACATGACGGGTTTGGTGGGCTACCTAGCCAAAGGTGGCCAAGCCCTGGGCTGGCCCTGGAGTCCAGATGCCACAATGGCGGTGTCGGTACCAATAGTTGCATTGGGGATGTGGTGGTTTTTGCGGCGTTTGCACAAGCGCTTGCACTTAACCGCAAAATAAAGCGTGTTGCCACATTGCTCGGATCCAGATGAAAGACACCATTCGCATTCAACCCTTCAACGCTTGGCGCGGCACGGCCGACTGCCTCAGCTGCGGGGTACGCGAGTCGGTGCTGTTTGCAGACCTGACCCCCGAAGACTTCGAGCACATCCACGCGCCGATTGACGACATGGAATTTGCGGCCGGCGATGTCTTACAGACTGCCGGCGCTGAAGCGCCAAGCGTCATGACGCTGCGCGTAGGCAGCGTCAAATTGGTGCGCGGGACGGTGGATGGGCGCCAGCGCATCGTCCGCGTTTTGCGCACTGGCGACGTCATCGGCCAAGAAGCCATGGTCGGTGGACGCTACGAAAACGATGCGATCGCGCTGACCAATGTCAAGGTGTGTCGCATTCCCTTGACCGTGATCCAAAAGCTGATCGAGAACACACCGCGATTGCACCAACGCTTGATGCAAAAGTGGCACCACAGCCTGCAAGACGCAGACGATTGGCTCGCTGATCTCAACTTTGGCTCGGCGCGCCAGCGCGTGGCGGGGTTGGTCAGAAAAATGCGGGCCAGCGGCGATGCAGGGGTCGTGACACTGTTTTCTCGCGAAGACATGGGGGCCATGCTCGACCTCAAATTGGAAACCGTCTCGCGCACCATCAACGCGTTTGTGCGCGAGGGAATGCTCGAGCCCTTGGACAAATCCGGTCGCGTTTACCGCATCATCAACACCGATTTGCTGCTGGACCCGGACGGCCAATGAACTTCAGTCCTCGGGCCTGGGGCTTGATCTTTGCCATGGCAGGGGCCATTGGCTTCAGTGGCAAAGCGATTTTGGTCAAACTCTCCTACCGCTATGGGGTCGATGCGGTGCAGGTGATTTTTTATCGAATGGCGTTCGCGCTGCCGCTTTTTTTGGCGTTGACCTGGTGGTCTGGCCGAGGGCAGGCCCCCCTGTCACGGCGCCAGTGGCTGATGGTCTGTAGCCTGGGTTTTTCTGGCTATTACTTGGCCAGTATGTTGGACTTTTTGGGGCTGCAACACATCACGGCCAGCTTGGAGCGCCTGATTTTGTATCTCACGCCGACCATTGTGGTCTTGCTCACGTGGTGGCGGTTCGGTCGGCGGGCCAATGGCGCCCAATGGCTTGGCATGGCGATCAGCTACCTTGGTGTGGTCGTTGTGTTTGGTCATGAGTTGCAAGTTGAAGGCTGGGAGACGGCGTGGGGCGGCCTCTTGGTGCTGCTGAGCACCTTCAGTTACGCCTACTATTTGATGTACAGCGGCGAGATGATTCGAGAGTTGGGTTCCATCCGTCTCGTTGGCCTCGCCAGCTCGGTGGCGTGTCTGCTGTGCATGGTGCAGTTGCCGGTGGTGAGTTCGTTTGAGGCATTGCAAGTGCCCTGGCAAGTCTTGGCATTGGCGGGTGTCAACGCGGTGTTGTGCACAGTGGCGCCAGTGTTGTTGGTGATGTTGGGCATCGAGCGCCTGGGCGCCGGGCTGGCCTCTCAGGTGGGCATGGTCGGCCCGCTGAGCACAATTGCCATGGGCATTCTCATTTTGGGCGAGCCCTTCAACGCATGGATTGGCGCAGGTACGGTCTTGGTCATTGCAGGCGTGACTTGGGCGTCATACCGGGGTCAAACGATCAAGGTCACAGCCGTCAAATGAGCTAACGCCACCTTGAGCCTCTTGCTCGGGTGCCGCAGGTTTCAATTGGCGCTGGAAGCGCGGGGGCGAGATGACACCCAAATCCCAATCAAGATCAGCCCAAACGCCACATAGTGGTACCAGTGCGGGGTCTCATCGAGCGCCAAAGTCGACATCACCGCGGCGAACACCGGCGTCAAACTCGCAAAAAACACCGCGATGTTGGGCCCAGCTTTGGCCACCCCCACGCCCCAACAACGGTAAGCGATCAGGGCTGGACCAATCCCCACATAGATCAGCGCCAACCACACACCCCAGTCCCACCCCATCTGAGGTGGCGCCCCGCCAAACAGCGGCAGCACCCACCACTCGACAGCTGTGGCAATGCCCGACCACACGATGCCGATCAGCATCTGAATCCACAAGAATGGTGCCCAATGCACGCTCAACTCACGTTGCGCGGGCGTTGGTTTGGCCAGCAGCCAGCTGTAGGCTGTCCACCCCAAGGTGGCCAGCAGCATCCAGGCATCCCCCGGGACCAACTGAATGCTCAGGAGCTTGCTCACGTCGCCCCGCGACAACACCAAAAACACACCACTCAATGTGAACAACACAGCAAACAGGCTGTGTCGCTGCACGGGGATTTTGTAAAACACACGCCCGGCCAACAAAGTCCAAAACGGCATGATGCTCGCCACCAAGGTCACGTTGATGGGCGTGGATGTGTTCAGTGCCAAGTACTGAAACGAGTTGTACGAAAACATGCCCGTCAACGCCAGAAGCATGAGTCTGGGCAGTGCTTGGCGCACCAACTCGCGGTGGTGCCAAATGCGCCATCCGATCGGCGCGAGCAAGGCGGTGGCCACGACCCAGCGCAACATGTTGAGCGTCATTGGGGGGACCTGGTTGTTCATCAAACGCCCAACGATGGCGTTGCCGGCCCACATCAGCGGAGGAATCAGCAGCAAGCTGGCGGTGGCGGTCGAAAGGCGGTTGTTCATGGGTGCCACTTTAGCGCGATTTGTTGAGGGGCTTAGGGCCTGTTGCCACACAAGCGACGGCAGTCACTCACCTCTGCCTCGGATCAAGCGGTTATTCGCAAGTGACTCACATCTGTTGCGGGTCTCTGGCATGATGTTTTGCTGATTTTTGCACTACCCCCATTCACCGATTCAAGGAGTCAAGCCATGCCAACCGTCAACGCCATTCAAATCAACGCCCAAGGGGCAGCCGATGTGATGAAGTGGACCCAAGTCGAAGTGGGTGAGCCCGGTCCTGGCGAGGTCTTGATTCGCCACGAAGCAGTCGGCTTGAACTACATCGATGTGTATCACCGAATGGGGCTGTATCCCTTGCAGATGCCCAGTGGGATCGGCATGGAAGGCGCCGGAGTGGTTGAAGGTGTCGGCGAAGGCGTTCACCACATTCAGCGGGGTGATCGTGTGGCCTATGCCGCTAACCCACCTGGGAGTTACGCCGAAATGCGCGTCATGCCCGCGATGAACGTGTGCCAACTGCCCGATGCCATTGATTTCGAGACGGGCGCCGCCATGATGCTCAAAGGATTGACGGCCCAGTACCTGCTTAAGAAAACCCGTCCAGTTGAAGGTCTTGAACCGGGCGATCACGTGCTGTTTCACGCGGCAGCAGGCGGGGTCGGTTTGATCGCTTGCCAATGGGCCAAAGCCTTGGGCCTGCAGTTGATCGGTACCGCCGGTTCAGATGAAAAATGCGCACTCGCCAAAGCCCACGGTGCAGCACACGTCATCAACTACAACACCCAAGATTTCGTCGCTGAGGTGAAGGAAATCACTGGAGGCCGGGGGGTCAAAGTGGTGTACGACTCCGTGGGCAAAGACACTTGGGAGGGCTCCCTCAATTGCTTGCGCCCCTTTGGACTCATGGCCAGCTTTGGCAACGCGTCGGGCCCCGTCGGCCCATTTGCGCCAGGTGCGTTGGGTCCTAAGGGTTCGCTGTACTTGACCCGCCAAACCTTGTTCACCCACATCTCAAGTCGCGAGGCCACCCAAGCGATGGCCAATGACTTGTTTGAGGTCGTACAGAGCGGGCAAGTGACGATTGAAATCAATCAGCGCTACGCCCTGAAGGACGCCCAGCAAGCGCATGAAGACCTTGAAGCTCGCAAAACCACGGGTTGCACCATCTTCACGGTGTAAGCGCTGTTACAACGCAAAAAAGGCTGCGGTGTGCAGCCTTTTTTCATGGGTAGCTCAAGCGCGCGAAGGCAAGGCCCGTTTGACTCGCTCTGACTCGCTCAAGCCGCGGGCGTGTTTTTCACCACGGCATAGCGGTTGAGGGTTTGCTGGCGTGCCTCAGCGTGGTCAACGATGGGCAAGGGGTAGTCCTTACCCAAGGTGATGCCAGCGGCCTCAAGCTCCATCGGCTTGGCCAGCCAAGGGGCATGGATCGAGGCATCACTGAGGCCTGCCAGCTGTGGCAAGTACCGCTTGATGAACTTGCCTTGCGGGTCAAAGCGCTGGCTCTGAGTGATGGGATTAAAAATGCGAAAGTAAGGTTGCGCGTCGCAACCCGATGATGCGGCCCATTGCCAGCCACCGTTGTTGGCCGCCAAGTCAAAGTCAAGCAATTTTTCTGCAAAATAGCGCTCGCCCCAGCGCCAGTCGACACCTAAGTCTTTGGTTAAAAAGCTCGCCACCACCATGCGCAGACGGTTGTGCATATAACCGCTGTGATTGAGTTGCAGCATCGCGGCATCGACCAGCGGATAGCCGGTTTCGCCCGCGCACCACTTGGCAAATGCCTTTTTTCCATGTGCCGAATGGTCCCACTGGATGCGATCGTAGTCACCCTTGAACGCGTGCTCGGTGACGTGGGGGTAATGCTCAAGGATCTGCATATAAAAGTCGCGCCACACGAGCTCAGACAGCCAAGTCGCCGCACCTTCAGACCCAGCCTCGGCGCGTGGCCAAGCCAGCCGCACCAGCTCGCGAATGGACACCGTGCCGAATCGCAAATGCACGCTCAAATAAGACGGCCCTTTGATCGCTGGAAAATCACGCGCATGGTCGTATTTGTCGATGCGAGCGACAAAGTCTTGCAGCAGCAATTGGGCGCCCGAGGGCCCAGTTTTGATGTGCAAAGCAGCCAAATCCGTGGTTTCAAAACCCAAATCCTCGAGTGAATGCATTTGAGCCCCCAGCCTGAACCCACTGGGCAAAGAGGAGGGGGCTGGTGCCAACCGACTGGCGTGCTTGTCGATCGGATAAGCCTGGGTATAAAACGGCGTCAGGGTTTTGAGCCAAGCCTTTTTGTACGGCGTAAACACCGTGAACGGGCGCCCCGCCTGGGTCAGCACTTCGTCGCGTTCGAAGATCACGTGGTCTTTGAAGCTGTGCATCATGATGCCTGCGTGTGCCAGGGCGCCTAAGGTTTGGGCATCGCGCGCTTTGGCGCTGGGCTCAAAGTCGTGGTTGGTGAACACCGCATCGACGTGCAAGTGCGTGGCCAGCCGCGCGATGCTGTCAGCCGCTTGGCCATGGCCTACCAAGAGTTGCGCTGCATTGTGGGCACTGAGTGCTTGTTGCACCTCTTGCAAGCTGGCATGGATGAAGTTCACGCGCCGATCGTCGCGGGGCAGTGGCGCCAAAATGTCCGTGTCAAATACAAAGACGCAGTACACCTGCTCGCAGGTTTTCAGCGCGTGATAGAGCGCTGCGTTGTCGCTCAAACGAAGGTCACGGCGCAGCCAAACCAAGCCTTTGGCGTAATGATGGGGTGGGCGTGGTGTCATGGCGTTGTGGTGGGCTCTTCTGGCCCTAAAATCGGGGTAATGACTACCGATTCTGCCTCCATTGACCTGACCAATCACTTTTTGATTGCCATGCCCGGGCTGGAAGACGGTTTTTTCGGTGGCAGCGTGGTCTTCCTGTGCGAGCACACCGACAAGGGCGCGCTGGGACTGGTCATCAACCGCCCCAGTGAACTGGTGTTGCCTGAGTTGCTGGATCGCATCGATATGGCGTGCGGCCGCGAAGATTTGATGGCCTCTCAGGTCTTTGTGGGCGGCCCTTTGCAAACGGAGCGCGGTTTCGTGTTGCACGAGCGCATGGGCGATGGCGACGAGTCTGCCTACGCTTCGGCGATGGTGGTGGGTGAGGAACTCGAAATGACCACCTCCAAAGACGTGTTGCAAGCCATCTCAGAGGGGGCAGGCCCCAAGCGCGTGTTCATCTCGCTGGGCTACGCGTCATGGGGGCAAGGACAACTGGAGTCAGAGCTGGGCGAAAACAGTTGGCTCACAGTCAAGGCCGACGCCCGCATTATTTTTGAAACACCCAGCGAAGAGCGCTACCTGAAAGCCATGGCCCTGTTGGGTCTTGAGCCTTGGATGCTGAGTCCTGGGGCGGGGCACGCCTAGTGGTCGATTTGGTGCAAACCCATCCCCCAAGTGCCTCGCAAGGCCTGGCGCAATGGACGAGCTTTGTGGCCTTTGATTTCGGCGAAAAGCGCACCGGTATCGCGGTCGGTAACCGCCTCACCCAAACCGCAACGCCTCAGCCCACCGTCACCGCCTCTGGCGACGCCAAGTGGCAGCCCATTGAGCGGTTGCTCCAAGAGTGGCGGCCCGACGCTTTGGTGGTGGGTGTGCCGTTTCATCCTGATGGTGCGCCGCATGACAATACCGCTCGGGCGCAGAAATTTGCGCGCCAGTTGCATGGCCGCTTTGGCCTGCCCGTCTTTGAGGTCGACGAGCGATACACCACCACCGAAGCGCACTCGCTGGGGGCTAAGGACGCTGATGCAGCGTCTGCTTGTTTGATCTTGGAACAGTTTTTGAGGAGTGTGTCGTGAGTCAAAACACCGGTGGATTCGGCTGTGATGCCGAGGCCTTGTATGCCGTGCTCAAAGAGCAACTGAGCCAAGCGTGGCCACAACTGGGGCCCGACGCACGCTTGGTGGGGATCGCCAG
>JBEAPX010000095.1:0-8963 GCA_041164205.1 Pseudomonadota bacterium | reverse complement strand
CAAAGCCCATCGCCAGACCACACAATGCCAACAGCGCCCCGCCCACCAACCGGTGCGAGCCCCAACGCATCACCCATTTGGCGTTGACCAGACTGGCCAATCCCACCGTACTGGCGAGCGCACCAAACAGCACGGGAAACCACACTGGCTGACCATAGAGGACACCGAAGATGTGTTGGGCGTTGCCCAGGTACGCAAAGAGCGGCGAGAACACCAAGCCCAACGCCACCACAAAGGGCCAGCTGTCCGGATGGCTAATGCACTCGCGAAACGCACGCCCTACGCCCTGAAAACTCAGGGGCTGGCGTTTGTCCTCGGGTAGGGTCTCGGCCTGCCGCCACAGCAACCACAAGGTGGACATCAAACCGATGGTCGCGAAAAACAAGAAGATCGCTCGCCATCCAAAGACCCAAGTCACGGCTTGCCCGATGGATGGTGCCACCATGGGTACCAGGATAAATGTCGTGGTCACGAACGAGTTCACTCGGGCGAGCTCGCGGCCCTCGTATCGATCGCGCACCATGGCCATGGAGACCACGCGTGGGGCTGCAGCGCCTAAGCCCTGAATCACCCGCCCAATCAACATCGTGCTGAGGCTTGTCGCGAGGCTGGACACCACACAGCCCACAACAAAAATTGAAAACCCAACGGCAATCACCGGCTTGCGACCAAACCGATCTGCTGCAGGGCCACACACCAGCTGACCCGCCGACAAGCCCAAAAAAAGCACCAAGACCACGTATTGCATGTCACTGGCTTGTGCCACCTGCAAATCGACGCGCATATGAGCGAGTGCGGGCAACATGCCGTCCACGGCCATCGCAACGACGCTCATCAGCCCGGCCATGAGCAGGACGAACTCTTTCAATGAGGTCTGGCGGTGAACTTGGGGCAACAGGGACATGGCAAGCGATCGGGAGGCAAAGACCTCCATTGTCGCCGACCTGCCTGGGCTCGCCTGACTGCCCCCGCGCAGTCCGCTGAGCCGCGCCAACGCGCGTCAGAGGCCCAGATAGGTGCTGCGCGCCCCGTGGTCTGCCATCAACTCGTCACTGGTGCCAGACCACACGGTTTCCCCCCGTTGGATGATGAAATGGCGGTCAGCCAAGCGGACCAAGTCGTGCAGGTTCTTGTCCACAATCAAGATCGATAAGCCCGTGTGGCGAATGCGATCCAATGCCTCCCAAATCCGCTTACGCACCAGGGGCGCCAAGCCCTCGGTGGCTTCATCGAGGATCAGGAGCTTGGGGTTGGTCATCAGTGCGCGACCGATGGCCAACATTTGCTGTTCACCACCAGAAAGCAAATTGCCCATCGAGGTCAATCGGGTCTCCAACTCGGGAAACAATTCAAAGACGCGCTCCAGTGTCCACGGATTGTGCTGACCCAAATGATTGGAAGCCGTCGCGACCAGGTTTTCACGCGCGCTTAGATTCGGGAAGATCTGGCGCCCCTCGGGCACCAACCCAATGCCAAGGTTGGCGATCTTGAAAGACGGCAAGCCGCGCAGTGGCTGATCACCAAATTCCAGCGATCCGCTGCTGGGTTTGACGATGCCCATGATGGCGTTGATGGTGGTGGTCTTTCCCATGCCGTTGCGACCCAAAAGTGTCGCGACTTGGCCCTCACCAATCGACAGGTTGACGTTGAACAGCGCTTGTGAGGTGCCGTAATGGGCTTGGAGGCCTCGGACTTCTAGCATCAGTGTGCCTCGCTTTCTTCGCCTAAATAGGCGGCTTGCACATCTGGATTTTGACGAATTTCATCAGGGTGGCCCGTGGCTATGATGTGCCCGTAAACCAGCACAGAGATCCGATCCGCCAAGGAAAACACCGCGTCCATATCGTGCTCAATCAGCACAATGGTGCGCTCCCCCTTGATCTCTTGGAGCAGTTTGATCATCGCTTGGCTCTCCTCCACGCCCAGACCGGCCATGGGTTCATCGAGCAGCATCAGCGGTGCTTGCGATGCCAGTGCAATCGCGATTTCAATATGCCGGTGCTCGCCATGCGACAGCTCCCGAGTGAGGCGGTGGGCCTGCTCTGCCAGGCCCACCCTGGCCAAGCAATGCAGCGCCAGTTCACGCACGGGCTGATCGTCGCGGGCTGGCTTGAACAGTCTGTAACTCGAGCCCATGTGGGCCTGTGCCGCCAAGGCAACGTTGTCCAACACGCTCATATCCAGTACCAGAGAAGTGATCTGGAACGAGCGTGTCATGCCCAGGTGCGCCCTTGCATGAGCGGGCACGCGGGTGATGTCTTGCCCCTTGAACAGCACTTGTCCACTGTCAGGAAACTGGGTTCCGCACAGTTGGGTGATGAGCGTGGTTTTGCCAGCGCCATTGGGGCCAATGATGGCGTGCAATTCACCTTGCATGACCTGTAAATTCAAATCATCGGTGGCGCGGATCCCGCCAAAGGCTTTCATCAAGTGGCGGGTTTCTAAAATGGCTTGGCTCATCGCTTACGCTCCTCTGAACCCGTGTGCACACGCGAGAGTTTGCTCGACCATTGACCAACGATTTGCGATAAACCGCCTTTGCTGTAGATCACCACCAGCATCAGCAATACGCCAAAAGGCAACTGCCAATACACAGTGATGGTGGACAACACCTCTTCAATCAATAAAAACGCCACGGCGCCCAATACAGGTCCCACTGTCGTCGCCACGCCTCCCAAAATGACCATGAACATCAGCTCACCCGAGCGCGTCCAGTCCATCATTTCGGGAGAGATAAAGGTGGTGAAATTGCCCAGCAGAGCACCAGCCAGGCCGGCCATTGCGCCAGAAATCACGTAGGCAATCAGCTGAAAACGGTAGGTGTTGTAACCCATAGTGATCAGGCGCTCGTTGTTGCCCTTGGCCCCTTGCAGCACCATTCCAAAACGCGAGTGCACGATGGTGCGCACCAGCCACATACACAAAACAAGCAGCACATAGGACAGCCCAAACAATTGCAAAGGATCGTCGAGCGACACCCCCGGAAACTCAGAGCGCGAATCGATCGTCAGTCCGTCATCGCCGCCGTAGGTCTTGATGGACACAATCGCGTAGTACACCATTTGCGCAAACGCCATGGTGATCATGATGAAGTAAACGCCTTTGGTGCGCAGGCAGACCATGCCAGTGATGAAGGCAAACAGCGCGCAAACGCCCATTGCCAGTGGGAAATGCAACCAGCCCGAGGCGGATGCCAATCCCCACTCTTCCAGGCCGCCATACAACGCGTGGTACGCCGGAATCCCCACGGCATAAGCGCCCAAGCCTACATAGGCCGCGTGTCCAAATGACACCAAACCGCCGTAACCCAGAATCAAATTCAGGCTCACCGCTGCAATCGCCAAGATGGTTAGCCGGGTCGCCACATCCAAATAAAAGGTGTGTCCGCTTAAGTACAACGCGGGGGGCACGATCGCCAGCAAAAGCATCACGACAAGGGTAAGTTTGGGATAACGGCTTGGCATCAGCGCACTTTCGGGGGAAACAGACCCTTGGGCTTGAATGCCAGCACCAAGGCCATGATGATGTAAATCAGCATCGCAGAGAGTGCAGGCGCTGAGTTTTCAGCCGCTTCGGTAGACATGAACAGTTTGAAGGCGCCATCGAGATAGGCGCGTCCGAGGGTATCAATCAAACCAATCAACATGGCAGCAATGAACGCGCCCTTCATGGAGCCAATACCCCCCACGATGATCACCACAAACGCCGTGATGATGATGTTATTGCCCATCCCCAAAGAAGCCTCCGTGATGGGCGCAATCAACATCCCCGCCAAGCCTGCCAGCACAGCGCCCAGCGCAAAGACGACCGAAAAAAGGAACTCGATGTTGATGCCCAGCGCCGAGACCATTTGGCGATTAGACGCACCAGCGCGAATCAACATCCCCAAGCGCGTGTAATTGACCAACCAGAATAAAAAACCCGCTGCAGCTAAGCCCGTGGCGATGATGAGCAGGCGGTAGACAGGCAACACCAGTGTCTCGCCCACGCTGACCTGCCCTTGCAACCAATGGGGCAATGGCACGGCAATGCCCTGCGGCCCCCAGATCAAATGGGCGCCTGTCGTCAGCACCAAAATCAAACCAAAGGTGGCGAGCACTTGATCCAAGTGGTCTCGTCCATACAAGCGGCGCGCGACGACGCGCTCCACAACCCACCCCACCACGGCCGTGATCGGGAGTGACAACAGCACAGCCAATAAAAAATGATCCAATGCAAGCGTCAAGCTCGCACAAACCATGGCCCCGACCATATACAGCGATGCGTGGGCCAAGTTCACAAAATCCAAGATACCAAACACGAGGGTCAAGCCAGAGGCCACCAAAAACAGCAACAGCCCCAACTGCAAACCATTCAGGATTTGCATGATCAACAATGCGACGTCCAACTTCGATCCTCCAAGGGGGTCAAAAAACAAAGGTTGGTCACCCCAAGGGCGACCAACCTTTTGGCCTCAAAGCATTACTTCAAAGGGCACTCAGAAGCGAATGGGTCGCGGTGGTTGGTGTACACCGTGTCGACCACCCGAGTGGTCCAATTGCCTTGGCCGTCCTTCACCACTTCGCGCAGATAGAAGTTTTGGATGGGGAAGTTGTTGTTGCCGTAGGAGTACTTGCCGCGCGTGGACTCATAGTTGGCCGCTTTCAACGCCTTGCGCACCGCGGCCTTGTCCGCCATGTTGCCGCCAGTGGCCTTGACTGCAGAAGCAATCAACATGATCGAGTCGTAGCTTTGCGCTGCATAAAAAGAGGGATAAGTCCCAAACTTGGCCTTGAAATCGGTCACAAACTTTTTGTTGGCCGCGTTGTCCAGCGAAGGGTCCCAAGACTGCGTCACCCGAGAACCCAAGACACCTTCAAAGTTGGCAGCTTGCAACTTAGGCAAAGAAATACCGTCGATGGTGAACACGGAATACAGCGGCAGGACCTTGGACAAACCAGCCTGGTGGTACTGCTTAGAGAACGCACCCGCCGCCGCGCCTGGGTAGAACACGAACAAGGCTTCGGCGCCACTCTCGCGGGCCTTGGCCAATTCAGCCGAGAAGTCCAACTGCGCATCGGCGCCCCACTTGGTCAAGTCTTTGCCCAGCACCTTGCCCTTGAAGGAACGCTCGACACCCGCCACCATGTCTTTTCCAGCCGCATAGTTGGGGGCCATGATGTACACGGACTTGACGCCCTTTTTATTGAGGACCTCGCCCAATGCCATTGGGGTTTGGTCGTTTTGCCAGCTGGTTGAGAAAAAGTCCTGGTGACACAGCTTGCCGGCCATTTGGCTTGGGCCAGCGTTAGAAGAGACCAAAAACACACCGTTGTCCAACGCCGACTTGCGAGACGCCAGCAGGATGTGCGACCAGATATAACCTGCAACAAAATCGACCTTGTCCTGTTTGACCAAACGGTCTGTGGCTTGTTTGCCAACTTCTGGCTTGAAGCCATCGTCCGCAAAAATCACCTCCAGCGGCGTGTTGCCGGCCTTGCCACCCAGGTGTTCCATGGCGAGATTGACGGCGTTTTCCATGTCCTTGCCAATCACCGCTGCTCCGGTGGTCAAGGTGGTGACGAAACCAATTTTGACGGGTGCCGCGTGCAGCGATCCGGCCAGGGTTGCGGCTGCAAGAGCCAGTGCGGTGTGTTTCATGTTGTCTCCTTTGTGAGTTGTTATCGTTGAAAAATCAGTCTATTCGAAGCATGACGCGCATATTTTCGATTTTGACAGTATAGGTTTTAAGGTCTTCGCTTAGAGGGGTACACAGGGCTTTCCCTGAGCAGATATCGAATCGCCCTTGGTGGAACGGGCATTCAATCTCGTGTCCCTCCAAAAACCCATCGCTGAGCTTGGCCGCGCCATGGGTGCAGAGGTTGTCGGTGACGTAGACCTGTCCATCGACACCGTAAAGCGCGAACTCATGCCCATTCACCACGACCGGAAAGACATCGTTGTCTGGCACGTCATCCAAGCTGCCAATATCGATCCATTGGGCCTTGTTTGCTTCACTCATCGGTCTGTTCTCAGATGGGATAAATCACCGAGTTGGCGATCATTTCGGTGTCGTACACACACAACCGAGACTCGAACTTCAGCCCTTGCTCGGTGCGCACGATGGCGTCGCGATAAAAACCCGCGTTGAACACTGTGGCTTCGCCGTCGTATTTGGTTCGAATCACCACGTAATTGGCATCGCTCTCAATGCGCTGACCTATCCCCTCACCCACGCAGCTCAACACGCGGGGCGTACCGACGATGTGTCGCTGGTAATAGGGGTCGTAATACATGGTCTCCTGCACGCCATAGACACGGTCTTGGATCATGGCCTTGCTTTCGAGTGCCAGCAAACACAACGGCAACCCTTGCTCGTGGTTCTCTCTGGGCTGAAGGCGATACGTCCCGTGGTCTAAGAAAAATTCAGGCCACTGGTTCCAATCGGCCGAGTCACACACCATGGCGTAGTCGGTGTAGAGCCCCAGCAGGTCAGAGTAAGTTTTGAAATCCATGGCGCTCACACCCCCATGACCTTGCGCCAGTACGCGTACATCCCGCGAATCAGAGACTCGGTGACCATATGATCAGCGTCTTCGACCGCTCGACCGCCCATCTCAAGCAGCGTGCGGTGTGCAGGCTTTTGCGCAAAGCCCTCCTGCGACCACTCGATCACTTCACCATCGTCAGCCGAGACAAATCCAGCTGGGCCAAACAGGTTGGCCTGGATCAAACGCCGCTGCTCCATCTCTGGCGTGTCGTCTTCAAAGCCAAAGTGGGTCCATACGAAATCAAACGAGCCCTTGCCATTGGGCTGAATGTGGCGCATCGACACGCTGTTCACCTGCTGTTGCACGATCAGGCTAGGAAACACCGTGGTCATCACCACTGTCGGCTCACCCCACCAGGCTTCGGGAACAATATCGAGCAAGCGAGTGTCGTTGAGTGTCATCGACTCTTTGAAACTGTCCACCCCCTTCACCACCTCCGCATCATTGCCGCCCTTACCTCGGGTGGAAATCATGGCGGCGTGGCGATGGTGTGTGTCCATCATCAGCTCGGACTTGTTGTCGGCGCGCCAGAGACCAAACGTCGAAAACCAGGTGTGCAGCAAACCTGGGTGATACGGGTCCTTGATGTTCTCTTGCATCAGCTTCCAGTTTCCCGGGATGCGCTGGCGGCGATAGCCCAAAACCTTGAGTCCACGTCCATTGAATACGCGGTCAAAGTACTTGAGGATCGTGGGCCCTAAAAAATCTTCTAGTGGCTCAACATCATGATCAAACGAGGCAAAAACCACTCCACCGCGTGTCGCCACTTTGAGTTGAGTGAGACCGTGTTCCTTGGGGTCAAAGTCGGCTGGCATACCGCCATTGACACGCCCGTCTTGCTTCACCCCACGCCGAAATGGCACCCCTTGCAAATCGCCTTTTAAGCTGTAATTCCACTGGTGATAAGGGCACAAAAAACCCTCCACATGGCCATGCCGTTCGCGGCAAAAGCGCAGGCCGCGATGGGCGCAGACGTTTTCGACGACGCTGATGCTGCCGTCCTTGTCTCGCACCATGATCACCGATCGCTCACCGACCACGGTGCGCCGAAAATCACCTGGATTGGGGATCTCTGCCTCTAAGCCCACGTAGCACCAGTGCTTGGCGTAAAAAAACGCCTCAAGCTCCTGCTGGTACAGGTCTTCGCGGGTGTATGCCCAAAAGGGCACGCGACTGCTGTCTGCGACCGGCCACTCGTGCGAGCTTGGAAAGGCCGCGTTGGAACTGCTCATCAGGTCTCCGTTCTTTTGTCGACCACTACCAAACACCGCGAGCGGTATACACATGGGGCCACATGGGGCTGGCTTGCTGGTCGAGACATGAAATATTTTGCACCTTGAGTGCCGTTTGTCTAGTGCGTATTAGCCCTAATACTGCTGGGGTGCGGCCAGCCAGCGTCAACCGCCCTCGATTGCCGGCTTGGCTGCCTGTTCGACCCCAAAGTGCTTGCAATTTATTGCATCTGGCTAGGCGAGGCCTAAACGGCACGCACCCAGCATCGCGCCGCTCCATCGCTGGCCCGACCAACGCCGCCACCCGTGTGGCGTGATAACCTTTAGACACCTTCGAATGACTGGCGACTCTGCCACCACGCCCGTCCCACCAAAGCGCTTCATCGATTCACTATGGCTTCGCTCACCGCTGATCCCCCTGCCTTGGTGCCCTTGGGCGATCGCGCATGGACGATCGCTTGGGATAGTGACATTGATATTCAAGTGAACATGAAGGTGATGTCTCTGGCCAATGCCGTCCACGATGCCGTGCACCAGGGAGACCTCCACGGCATCACCGACGTCGTGCCTGCGTTTTGTGCTCTGACGGTGTTCTATGACCCCGAGCAAGTCGATGCCAACGACTTGAAACGCATCTTGGAACGCTTGGTCCGTGCCACCTCTCCTGCGCCAACATCAGTTCGCCAGTGGCGCCTGCCTGTGTGTTTCGACGCCGCGTGGGCGCCAGACCTCGCCGATCTCGCGGCGTTTGCAGGCATGACCGAGCCCCAAGTCTGTGACACCATCGTGCAGACCACGCTGCGGTGCCACGCCATGGGCTTTCTGCCTGGCTTTGCCTACCTGGCGTCGCTACCACCAGCGTTGCATATGCCCCGTTTGGCCACGCCCCGCACGCACGTGCCCGCGCAGACGCTCGCTGTGGCAGCCGGCATGGCGGCCGTCTACCCAACGGTGAGTCCCGGTGGTTGGAGCCTGATTGGGCAAATGCCGGTCCCTCTATTCGATGCGCGAGATGCCGTGTCGCCTGCGCTCTTGAGTCCGGGTGACGACGTCTCGTTCTACGCTGTATCGAGCACCGAATGTGAAGAGATCACCCAAGCCTTGATGCAAGACCCTGCTTCGCGTTGGCGTTACGCCTCTGGGGTTGCGCCATGAGTACCTTGCGTGCCCGCCGAGGCCAGCTCACTGTGCTCGACGCGGG
>JBEAPX010000094.1:0-12264 GCA_041164205.1 Pseudomonadota bacterium | reverse complement strand
CCACTCAAGCTTGACAAGCCAACCTTGTCGGGAAACATGAACTTGAATTTGGGGCGTGGGCAATTTCTCAAAGCAGACCCCGGCATTGCCAAGTTGCTTGGGGTCCTCAGCTTGCAGTCTCTGCCCCGCCGCCTATTGCTTGACTTCAGAGATGTGTTTCAGAGCGGTTTTGGGTTCGACGAAGTGAAGGGGCGGGCTCAAATTCAAAAGGGTGTCCTCAACACCCGCGACTTGACCATGCGAGGTCCAACCGCATCGGTCCTGATGGAGGGCGAAGCCGACATCGTGCGTGAGACGCAAGACCTCCAAGTCGTGGTGGTTCCTGAGTTGGACGCTGGGGCTCTGTCTTTGTGGGCTGGTTTGACCAACCCGGTCTTGGGGCTGGCATCTTATGTCGCGCAACGGGTGTTTGGTGACGCGGTGTCGGGTGCGACTGTGCGCGCTTTTCACGTCACAGGGCCATGGAAGGACCCCGAGGTCAATCCCATGAAGTTGCAGCCACAGCAAGCGGCGCCCGTGCGCTCTGTCACCGCGCCAGGCCCTGCACAGAGCAATTGACCGTTGGCATCGAATGCCGACCGGGTATCGGGTCGGTGCCGGCAGACCGGCGCGGAGCCGATTAAGATCGACCATCCTCATCATCAGGGGGCAGTTCTCCTTTGTGTCGACCAGAGAACATCGTCCACCAAATGATGAACAGCAGAATCAACAAAGCGGCCAAAGCCTCGAGAAAAAGAATCAACATGCCAGTCAGTCTATTGATGTGTCGCCGAGTGTTAGCCCTGAGCATACTCGGGTTGTTGATGTCTTGCGGTACCCCTCCAGAGCGCAAGGGCGAGCCTCCCGTGCCCCCTCCAGCGATCGATTTGGGGTCAGAAGGTTCGCCGGTCGATTGGGCAGTACAGATGGCGTGGGAGCGTATGCTGGCCTGGGATATCCAGCTTCCCCTGCCTGAGGTGGCGACGCGTCCGAGCGCGGTGTGGCGACCCGTTCACTGGGCGCAACTGCCCGGTATCCAACAAGACGCGATTGAGGCGCTCATTCCGTCGTGGTTGAGAACTTGCGAGCGACCGCCAAGCGCTTTGGCGCCCTGGTGCGAGTCTATTCGTCTGCTGGCCTTACAGCCGCCCGCTGCGCGGGTTCAGTGGCTGGTCAGTGAGTGGCAGCCTTATGCCCTTGAAAGCTCTACCGGTCAGCGAGAGGGCTTGCTCACCGGCTATTTCGAGCCGCAAATTCGGGCGTCCCGAGTGCGTGACGCCCAACACACCGTACCCCTGTACCGTTTGCCCGCAGGTTGGCGACAGGGCGAGCGTTGGTACAGCCGCCGTGACATGGAAACGTCCGCCGCCGCTCAAGACGCGTTGCGCGGACGGGAGTTGGTGTGGCTCGAGGACCCGATCGATGCGTTGATTGTGCAAATTCAGGGGTCAGGGCGCGCGTTGGTCACCGAGCGCGATGGGCAAGTGCGCACCGTGCGGCTCGCGTTTGCTGGGCACAACGGTCAGCCCTATGCGAGTGTGGGCCGGTGGTTGTTGGATCGAAGTGAAGTGTCTAATGCACATTGGTCAGACATTCGCGCTTGGGCGCGCGCCAATCCTGCGCGTGTGCAAGAGATGTTGTGGTCTAACCCCCGTGTGGTGTTTTTCCGAGAAGAGGCTCTGGACGGCATGGAGGCCTTGGCCGGCCCGCGGGGTGCCCAAGGCGTGCCGCTGACGCCGGCGCGCTCTATCGCTGTGGACCGCAGCAGCGTTCCCTACGGCACCCCCGTTTGGTTGTCTACCCCGGGCCCCACGTTGAACACCCAGCGCTGGGTCATGGCGCAGGACACCGGTGGCGCCATCAAGGGGGCCGTGCGCGCTGACTATTTCACGGGGTGGGGTGACGAGGCCAGAGACGTGGCTTCAAGCCTCAAACAGCCGTTGAATATGTGGGTCTTGTGGCCCAGACGATTGAGTCCGCCTCGTTGAAGAGCGATGGATTGGGTTGGCATGGGATGCTTTGAAGTCAATCGACTCATTAGATGTAAGCATTCACTTTCCTGTTTTATCGGTGGCTGTCGCCAATAAGCGAGACAAGCCCAAAACCTTGTCCTTACACTGAACCTCACCTTGGGTTGTCAACGCCGTATTCGCGTTGCACACTCTCACATCAGATGTCTAGAGGTTGCTTATGAACGCTCCGATTCAGTCCAATGAGTTGCAGGCCATGACCCTGGAGGACAAGTACCTCTTGGACCAAGGGTTTGCTTTCATGAGCGGCATTCATGCTTTGGTGCGTTTGCCCATGATGCAGCACCAGCGCGATGCCAAGTTAGGTAAGCACACCGGCGGGTTCATCAGTGGTTACCGGGGCTCACCGCTTGGGGCTTATGACCAAATGCTGCACAAAGAGGCGGCCCTGCTGAAAGACCACCACATCACCTTTCAGCCGGGTGTCAATGAGGAGTTGGCTGCGACGGCCTTGTGGGGCACCCAACAGCTGGGGTTTGCACCCGCCAAGCCGCAGCGCTACGACGGTGTGTTTGGGATTTGGTACGGCAAGGGGCCAGGCGTCGATCGCTGCTCTGACGTGTTTAAGCACGCGAACTTGGCCGGTACCACGCCTTGGGGCGGTGTGTTGGCCGTGGCGGGCGACGACCACGTGGCCAAGAGCTCCACCGCTGCCCACCAAAGCGATCACATTTTTAAGGCGTGCGGACTGCCTGTGTTTTTTCCGTCCAATGTCCAAGAAATTTTGGACATGGGCCTCCACGCGATCGCCCTGAGCCGATTTGCTGGCGTGTGGTCGGGCATGAAGACCATCCAAGAGGTGGTGGAGTCCAGCGCCCGCGTCGCCATTGACACCGACCGGCTGCAGATCGTGGTCCCTGAGTTTGAGATGCCGCCCGGGGGTGTTCACATCCGATGGCCCGATGCTGCCTTGGCGCAAGAGGCCCGTTTGCTGGACTACAAGTGGTACGCGGCGTTGGCGTATATCCGCGCGAACCGCTTGAACATGACGACGATTCAAGGGCCGCAAGACCGTTTTGGCATCATGGCCAGTGGCAAAGCCTACAACGATGTGCGGCAGGCTTTGCAGGACCTTGGCTTGACCGATGCCGTGTGCCAGCGGATCGGTTTGCGCTTGCACAAAGTGGGCGTGGTCTGGCCGTTAGAAGCCCAGGGAACTCGCCAATTTGCCACTGGTTTGCGCGAAATTTTGGTGGTCGAGGAGAAGCGGCAAATCATCGAATACCAACTCAAGGAAGAGCTCTACAACTGGCGCGCCGACGTTCGGCCCAACGTCCTGGGCAAGTTCGATGAGCGCGACGGTGACGCCACGGGCGGCGAATGGTCCAGTGTCAATCCCAGTGCCGACACCTTGCTGCGTGCCAACGCAGATCTGAATCCTGCGATCATTGCCAAAGCCATCGCAAAAAGGCTCATGGCCCTGGGTGTGCCAGACGATGTCGCACGAGGGATGTCCGAACATTTGGACGTGCTGTCAGCGCAGGAAAACCGCACCCAACTGGCTACTCAGTCTGTGGCGACCGGCGAGCGTATGCCGTGGTTTTGCTCAGGTTGCCCGCACAACACGTCGACCAAAGTCCCCGAGGGCTCGCGTGCCATGGCCGGCATTGGCTGTCATTTCATGTCGGTGTGGATGGATCGATCGACGATTGGCTTCACGCAGATGGGCGGCGAGGGCGTGCCTTGGGTGGGCCAAGCGCCGTTCACCGACGAGAAACACGTGTTTGCCAACTTAGGAGATGGCACCTATTTTCACAGCGGCAGCTTGGCCATACGTCAGAGCATTGCCGCTGGTGTCAACATCACCTACAAAATTCTCTACAACGATGCCGTGGCGATGACGGGTGGCCAACGCGTCGGTGAGCGACCCGAAGGGCACAGCGTGGTCCAAATCGCCCAAAGCATGGTTGCTGAGGGCGCCAAGATCGTGACAGTCGTGACCGACGAGCCTGACAAGTACGACGGGGTGCGTCTGCCCGACGGGGTCAGCGTGCAGCATCGCGACACGCTTGAGGCTTTGCAGCAAGCCATGCGTGAGGTTCAGGGCACCACAGTCATCATTTATGACCAAACGTGCGCCACCGAAAAGCGCCGTCGCCGCAAACGCGGCCTCATGCCAGTGGCGACACAGCGTGTGGTGATCAACGAATCGGTGTGCGAGGGGTGCGGCGATTGTGGTGTGCAAAGCAATTGCTTGAGCGTTGAACCCTTAGAGACGCCGTTGGGGCGCAAGCGCACCATCAATCAAAACACGTGTAACAGCGACTATTCCTGCTTAAAGGGTTTCTGTCCGAGTTTCGTGACCTTGAAGGGCGCGACGCCTAAGAAGAAAAAAGGCCCGGCGTTGGTCGCTGGGCATAGCCCACAGCGTTGGCTCGCGAAGGCGACGCAACCCGAGCGCCACCTTGGCGAGCAGCCTTGGGCTCTTTTGGTGGCCGGGGTGGGCGGTACTGGCGTGATCACTGTGGGACAGATTTTGGGGCAAGCGGCCCATATGGAAGGCAAGGGTGTGGTCACGCAAGACGCGGCGGGCCTGGCCCAAAAGGGAGGGGCGACTTGGAGCCACATCATGATCGCGGCGAGCCAGTCGGCCATCCATACTTCGCGCGTTGACATTGCCGGCGCCGATGTGGTGTTGGCGTGTGACCCCGTGGTGGCTGCCACGCCCGAAACGTTGCAGCGCATGAGGCCAGGGCGCACACACGTCGCACTCAACCAGCACAGCACGCCAACGGCGGCTTTTGTCAAAGACACTGAATGGCGCAATCCTGCGGAGGCTTGTCAGGAGCGGCTGGTGCAGCAAGTGGGCGTTGATGGCGTATTTGCCATTGACGCTGATGCGGTGGCCACGAAGTTGGTGGGCGACAGCATCTTTACCAACCCGGTATTGATGGGTTATGCGTGGCAAATGGGGTGGTTGCCCCTAGAGTTGGCGTCGCTGCGCCGCGCCTTTGAGCTCAACGGCGTTCAAGTCGAGGCCAACTGGACGGCCTTTGAATGGGGCCGTTGCTGCGCTGTGGATTGGCCGGCGGTGCAAAGCCTGCTGACGCCCGCTCAGCCCGTGGTCATCCACAAGTCCAAAGGCCTCGATGAGGTCATCCAACTGCGCCACCGCCTGTTGACCGATTACCAAAACGCGGCGTATGCGCAAACCTACTTGGATGCGATCGAGCCCGTGCGCGCCAAAGAGCAAGAGTTGGGCCTCTCCCAGCTCTCACTGACCCGTGTCGTGGCAGAGCAGTTGTATCGGCTGATGGCGATCAAAGACGAGTACGAGGTCGCCAGATTGCACAGCCAACCTGAGTTTTGGGCGCGACTGGATCAGCAGTTTGAGGGGGACTGGCAAGTGCAATTCCACTTGGCGCCACCGCTGCTGGGCAAGCGCAACGCCAAAGGGGAGCCGATCAAAACCACCTTTGGGTCTTGGATGCGACCGCTCTTGAAGGGTTTGGCGTGGCTCAAGCCGCTGCGCGGGACACCTTTTGATGTCTTCGGGCACACCCAAGAGCGCCGCGATGAGCGGGCGCTGCTCTGGGAATACCAATCGACGGTGGGTGAACTCACCGCGACGCTGAGCGCGGACAACCACGCGCTGGCGATGGAGATTGCGCGCTTGCCCGAACGAATCCGTGGTTTTGGACACGTGAAAATGCGCAACCTTCAGGCCGTGCGCCCTCGTTGGGATGAATTGATGAAACAGTGGCGTGAGCCATTGAACCGGACCAAAAGTTGAGGGCTTTGGAGGAGACCAAAACCACGCCTTGCCTGCCACTACAATGGCTGCTGTTGCTGCACCCCAGTCGGGGTCAGCTGGAACTGATCAGGAGTAAACCGTGTTGATTTCGACTGCTTTTGCCCAAACCGCAGGTGCTGCGGGTGACGCCCCTTCCGCATTGATGAGCTTTTTGCCTCTGGTGTTGATGTTTGGTGTCTTGTACTTGGTGATGATTCGCCCTCAAATGAAACGCCAAAAAGAACACAAGGCCATGGTGGAAGCGCTGGCCAAGGGCGATGAAGTGGTGACGGCTGGCGGCTTGCTGGGCAAGGTCGTCAAGGCAGGAGACGCCTTCTTGACGGTTGAAGTCGCCCCCGGCGTTGAGGTGCAAATCCAGCGCACCGCAGTCAACCAAGTGTTGCCCAAGGGCACGGTGAAATAATCGGGTTTCAGCGTGGCGTGAGTGCGTCACGGTGGACCCCTAGGCGGCCCGGGCCGCCTTTTTCGTTTAGATGGATCGCATATGAACCGCTATCCCCTGTGGAAATACCTGATGATGTTGGTCGCCTTGCTGCTGGCGACGGTTTACACGTTGCCCAATTTTTTTGGCGAAGCGCCAGCGGTGCAAGTGTCCCCCGCCCGCACCACATCGGTCGTCAACATGGCGACTGTCAAACAAGTTGAGCAGGCACTGGGCCAAGCGCAACTCACTGCGCAGAGCATTGTGTTTGATGGCAAGTCCGTGAAAGCGCGGTTTGGCGACACAGATGCACAGATCAAGGCCAAAGACGTCATTGAGCAAGCACTCAATCCAGATGCGGCGGCGCCCTCTTACGTGGTGGCCTTGAATTTGGTGCCCCGCACGCCCGACTGGTTGCAGAGCCTGAACGCGGCGCCGATGTACCTGGGTTTGGACTTGCGCGGTGGCGTCCATTTCATGCTGCAAGTCGATATGAATGAGGCGGTGCTCAAAAAGCTCAACGCCATGTCGGCGGACATCCGAACCTTATTGCGAGACAAGCGAATTCGCCATGGTGGCGTCAATCGCCAGGATGAAGCATTGGTGGTTCGCGCCTCAAGCGCAGCGGTCGCAGACGATGTGATCAACGCGGTGCGCACGCAATACCCGGATTTGAAGGTGACCCAAGACAGTGACGCCCAAGGCTTTATGGTCAAGGCAGAGCTGATGCCGCAAGCGCGCTTGGCGGTGCAGTCCGCCGCGTTGAAGCAAAACATGACGACTTTGCACAACCGCATCAACGAGTTGGGCGTTGCAGAGCCGGTGATCCAGCAGCAAGGCATTGATCGCATCGTGGTGCAACTGCCAGGCGTGCAAGACACCGCCAAGGCCAAAGACATTCTGGGACGCACAGCAACGCTGGAGGTGCGCTTGGTAGACGAGAGCGCCGAAGGCCGTGCAGCCGAAGCGGGTACAGGCCCGGTGCCTTTTGGCTCAGAGCGCTATTTGGATCGCAACGGCCGCCCTGTCATCGTCAAGCGCCAAGTGGTATTGACGGGCGACAGCTTGACCGACGCGCAGCCTGGTTTTGATAGCCAAACCCAAGAGGCCGCGGTGCACTTGTCGTTGGACGGCAAAGGCGCCCGCATTTTCAAAGATGTGACCCGAGACAACATCGGCAAACGCATGGCGATTTTGTTGTTTGAAAAGGGCAAGGGTGAAGTTGTCACAGCCCCGGTGATCCGCAGTGAAATCGGTGGCGGGCGCGTGCAAATTTCAGGTCGAATGAACACCGTTGAGGCCGCCGATACCGCCCTGCTGTTGCGTGCGGGCTCGCTCGCAGCACCGATGGAAATCGTCGAAGAGCGCACGATTGGCCCTTCGTTGGGCGCTGAAAACATTGCCAAAGGTTTTGATAGCGTGACGTGGGGCTTTGTTGTCGTCATCGCGTTCATGTGTGTTTACTACGCTTTGTTTGGCGCGTTCTCAAGTGTGGCGCTGGCTTTCAACTTGATGTTGATGGTGTCCGTGCTATCCATGTTGCAAGCCACGTTGACATTGCCTGGCATGGCCGCCATGGCCTTGACGCTGGGGATGGCCATCGATGCCAACGTATTGATCAATGAGCGCATTCGAGACGAGCTGCGCTCTGGTGCCAGTCCTCAAGCGGCCATCAACGCGGGTTATGACCGGGCGTGGGGCACGATTTTGGACTCCAACATCACGACCTTGATTGCCGGCATCGCCTTGTTCTTGTTTGGTTCAGGCCCGATTCGCGGCTTTGCCGTGGTGCACTGCATTGGTATTTTGACCAGCATGTTCTCGGCCGTGTTCTTCTCACGTGGTTTGGTCAATCTTTGGTACGGCCGCCAGAAGAAGCTCAAGGCGGTGGCGATCGGCACGGTGTGGAAAGCGCCGACCCAAAGCGACGAGTCCGCGTAAAGAACTGAGGGATACATCATGGAATTTTTTAGGATTCGACGCGACATTCCGTTCATGCGCCATGCTTTGGCGTTGAATGTTGTGTCTTTGCTGACGTTTGTGTTGGCGGTGTTTTTTTTGGTGACTCGCGGACTTAATCTCTCGGTTGAGTTCACTGGCGGCACGGTGATGGAGGTCGGTTACTCACAAGCGGCGGACGTGCAAAAGGTTCGCCAAGTGTTGGGTGGCCTGGGTTACACCGATGCCCAGGTGCAAAATTTTGGGACGTCTCGCGATGTATTGATGCGCTTGCCAGTGGCGGCTGGGGAGACCTCCGCTCAACAAAGCGAACACGTGTTGGCGGCGCTCAAAGCGGACAACCCCGATGTCACATTGCGTCGCACCGAGTTTGTTGGCCCGCAGGTGGGCGATGAGTTGCTGACCAGTGGCTTGACGGCGTTGGCGCTGGTGATCGCCGGCATCATGGTCTATTTGGCCGTCCGCTTTGAGTGGAAATATGCGGTCTCCGCCATCATCGCCAATATGCATGATGTGATCATCATCTTGGGGTTTTTTGCCTTTTTCCAGTGGGAGTTTTCGCTGGCCGTGTTGGCGGCCGTGTTGGCCGTCTTGGGTTACTCGGTGAATGAGTCCGTGGTGATTTTTGATCGCATCCGAGAGACTTTCCGCCGTCAGCGCAAGATGGACACGGTTCAAGTGATCAACCACGCCATCACATCGACGATCAGCCGCACCATCATCACGCACGGGTCGACGCAAGTCATGGTGGTCTCAATGCTGCTGTTCGGTGGCCCAACCTTGCACTACTTCGCGGTGGCGTTGACCATTGGCATTTTGTTCGGCATTTACTCCTCTGTGTTTGTGTCGGCGGCCATTGGGATGTGGTTGGGCATCAAGCGAGAAGATTTGATTTCACAAAAGAACGACATCGACCGTGACGACCCGAATTCGGGCGCTGTGGTGTGAGTGACACTCATGTCTGAGTTGATCAAAAAAATTCCGTTGGTCTGGCTGATTTTGATCGCTGGATGGATGGCGATTGCGCCGGTGCAACCAGAGCCACACTTATTGGAAAAGTGGCGAATGTTGTTGGATGGCACGCTGTCGCGTCCCATCGACTGGTTTGACTGGGTCATTCACAGCTTGCCATTGGCCTTGTTGGCTTGGCGAGGCTGGCTGGAGTGGCAGTCTAAAAGGGACAGCGACACTTGAGTGCTGCGCCCTCCCCTGGCTCATTGGCGGACTTGCAGGCCCGCTTAGGGGATCGCTTTCGGTGGCGCTTTTTGTATACGTTGATGGTCGGCACAGTGGCCGCCATCATGTCGTCGACGATCATCAACGTGGCGGTGCCAGACATGAGCCATCACTTCGCGCTCAACCCGTCGCAGGCGCAATGGCTCTCCAGCAGCTTCATGGTGTCCATGACCCTGTCTATGTTGACGACGCCTTGGCTTTTGAACCGCTATGGCTATCGAGCGACCTATACGGGCGCACTCAGTTTGTTGATGGCGGGTGGCGTCATCGGCGGCCTGTCGCAAACGGTGGAATGGGTCCTCGCCATGCGCGTGGTCGAGGGGCTCGCGGCGGGGGTCACGATGCCGATTCCTGCCATGGTCATCATGCGGGCGTTCGCAGCCCATGAACATGGCAAGGCCACCAGCATCTTCGGCGTCGGCGTGGTGATGGCGCCGGCAATTGGCCCGTCGGTCGGGGGCCTGTTGGTCGATGCTTGGGGCTGGCGAGCCATTTTTTTCATGGTGGTGCCTTTTTGTTTGGCGGCGATGTGGGCTGCCAAGCGTTATGTACCAACCACCGCGCCCGGCGGAGCGGCGGCAGCGGCAACCAAGCGCCTAGATGTACTGGGTTGGGTGGTGGCAGGGGTGTTCACCATCACTCTGTTGCGCGGCGTGGTGGCGCTGCGAACCGAGGCGCTATCCACTGCGCTGATGCTGCTGGCGGTGGCCGCCTGTGCTTTGGCACTGTTTGTCTTGTGGCAGCGTCGCTTGTTGCTGCGCAGCGTGTCGGGTGGCTTGGCGCCCTTGGTCCAGTTGGATATTTTTCGTGACCCGTCTTTTCGTTTGGGTTCGGGCGTCACGTTGATTTACGGCATCAGCTTGTATGGCTCGACCTATTTGATGCCGGTGTATATGCAATCCGCTTTGGGGTACTCGCCGAGTTTGGTTGGTGTGGTGATGTTGCCCGCGGGTTTGATGTTGGCTGCAAGTATGTGGGTTGTTGGGAAAGTGAGTGGTCGCTTTGTGCCGGCGCATATGCTGCAAATCGGTTTGTTGGGCTTGATGCTGGCGTTCAACAGCATGTGGTTGATGCATCTGTGGGTCTCGATTGGCTTGCTCACGGCTTTGGCCATTGCCAATCGCATGGCCTTGGGCTTGACCATGCCCAATATGCAAGTCACCACGCTCGGACGCCTGGACAAGGGCTTGTTGGCCTATGCGTCGAGTACCGTGAATTTCCTTCGGATGCTTGGGGGTGCCGTTGGGATTGGTTTGGTCGGGGTGTTGTTGGATTGGCGTCTGGGAGTGGCGGGCGTGGATGCCAGCCCAGCGGAGCGCATGACCGCGTACCATGAGGTGTTCTCTTTGTTGGGGCTGATGTGTGGTGGCGCCTGGTTGTTGGCGCGCCGATTGCCCGTTGCCCCTGAGGCACCGCTGCCTGAGGCGGTGCCGCCGCAGAGCACCCCTCAATGACCCCTCCGATTCACCACATGGCGCGCAGGACAGTGCACATCGAAATCAGCAGGCCTTCAAGGAAATTTTATGTGTCAGTTGCTGGCATTGAATTGTTTTAATCCCACCGATGCCTCCTTTAGCTTCACGGGGTTTTCTCAGCGTGGGGGACGCACCGGCAACCACACGGACGGCTGGGGCATGGCGTTTTTTGAGGGCAAAGGCTTAAGGCTGTTTGTCGATCACCAGAGCGCAGCCCATTCCCCGGTGGCTGACTTTCTGCGGCGCTACCCGATCAAAAGCCGCAACATCATTGCCCATGTGCGCAAGGCCACTGCTGGAGATGTCAGTTTAGAGAACGTGCATCCCTTTACACGCGAGTTGTGGGGTCACCATTGGGTGTTTGCCCACAACGGACATTTGACGGATTTCGCGCCCCATTTGCACGGCCACTTCACGCCGGTCGGTCAAACGGACAGTGAGCAGGCGTTTTGTTGGCTGTTGCAGGAGCTCTCCAAGTCTCATGCAACGATGCCTTCCACGGGTGAGCTGACCCTGACATTGCAAGAACTGATTCCCAAAATCAGTCGCCACGGCACCCTCAACATGGTGCTCTCAAATGGTTTGGCGTTGTGGGCGCACGCATCCACAAAGCTTCACCATGTCGAGCGCGCGTATCCATTTGGTGAGGCGACGCTCGCTGACCAAGACTGGCACATCGACTTTGCCCAACACACGACGCCAGACGACCGCGTCGCGGTGGTGGTTACCACCCCCCTCACCGATGAGCCTTGGCAGGCTTTCGCCCCGCATGAGTTGTGTGTGTTTGAGGGTGGCAGCCTGGTCGCCCGCCATTTTGGCGAAGCCGCTCACGCCCAGGCCCGTCAAGCCTTGCCCGCGGAGGTGTTGGCGAGGATTGACGAGACCGCGCGGCGCATTCAGGCCATCTTGGCGCAAACCGATGCCAACGCCGCCAACCTTGCCTCTACTTGAGGCCTATGGCCTGTTCGAGCGCGTCCAAGAACAGCCCGGCGACGTGCACCCCCGATTGCTGTGTGATCTCTTGAAAACACGTGGGGCTGGTGACATTCACCTCCGTTAGGCGCCCGCCAA
Source organism: Pseudomonadota bacterium (assembly GCA_041164205.1). Classification (GTDB taxonomy): domain Bacteria; phylum Pseudomonadota; class Gammaproteobacteria; order Burkholderiales; family Burkholderiaceae_C; genus RS62. The sequence continues at coordinate 339 of JBEAPX010000094.1, read as the reverse complement.
TCACGTCCAAGCCCACCAATAACAGGCCCCGAGCCATCAAAATCGGGCCGAGCGCTTCGGCAATGGCTCGCTCATCCTGCGTCAGTGGCATCGCTACGCCTTTGCCGCCGGCTGCCAAGTTCCCGCGCACTTCGTTGCCCTGAGGGATGCGGGCAAGGGCGAAGGGAACGGGGGCGCCGCCAATTACCAACACCCTCTTGTCGCCCTCTGTGATGGCTGGCAAGTAGCGTTGCACCATCACGGTTTGCGCACCGCCCTGGTTCAGGGTTTCGATGATGGAGCCCAAGTTCATGCCGTCCTGGCCCACTCGGAAAATTCCGGCGCCACCCATGCCATCCA
>JBEAPX010000093.1:0-3941 GCA_041164205.1 Pseudomonadota bacterium | reverse complement strand
ACATTGACTTCTGCGTACATGGCTGAGGCCCGCATGGATGACTCCTGATTGATGTTGACTACAGTTCATGAATCGGTCAGTGCATCCAAAACTTGAGCCCGATTTGTGTGAAATGAATCGCAATGACGGGGACTCGCAGCCAAGACAAGGAGAGATCCAGGGCGACACCCCTGTGCCACACCCCGGGCCTGATGAGCCCCGCCCCTGCACGCCTGCTGGCTAGGTACATCGCGACCCATTGACCTTGCTCGGCGGGTAGCCGCTCCCTAGGGGACAACAGCTTTAGCCCCCCAGTCAGCAGGGCTTAGTTGTTATTGTTGTACATGGCCGCGAGGCCCTTGAGGCTGGATTCCAAACTGGTGCGCTGGCTGTTGAGGCTACTGACCAGGGTGTCCATGGCGCTGAACTGCTTGGTGTAGCGCTCCAGCAATTTGTTCATGCGCTCTTCGAGCGTGGCCAATTGCGCCTTTTGGCGCTCGATCAACGCATTGGTGTTGTCGGTTTGCTTGGCGATTGTGCCGTCGCTGCGCAGCATTTCGTCGATTTTTTTAACCGCATCGCCAGCCAAACCACCAGGCAGTGGCGAGTAGATGCTTTGGTTATTGGTGTCAGCGCTGAACAGCGTGACCACATCGTCAAAATGATTGCTCAAGGCAGACTGGAGCTTGGTGGTATCCAAGCTCATCACGCCGCTGCGATCGATGTCGAAGCCTACATCGCGCGCTGCTGTCAGTGTGGCGCCTGGGGTGCTTGAGTCGCCCATCACGAGCTGTCTCACTTGCGCCTTGATGGTGTTAAGGAAGCGGTCACCCGCCATCGCGCCGCCATAGATTTCGACGTCGCTGTTTTGATCGGCCAAGATCTTCATGTTGTCCATGAAGTCGTTGTAGGCGGTCACGAGCGCGTTGAGCTTTTCTTCAATGCCGCTGCTGTCGCGGTTCAAGTCGACCCGCGCGCCGCTGCCGCTGGTGGCGGTGTAAAGCTCGAGGGTGACCCCCGGGATCACGTCGTTGACGGTGTTGGTGCTGCGGCTGATCGACAGCCCATCGACCTTGAAGATGGCGTTTTGGGCTTGCGTCAAATTGGTGGCGACTCGGCCATCGGCAATGCTCAAGCCCTCTAGGCTCGACACCAGGCTGAAGCTCGCGTTGCTTCCCTCTGCACCGCTGATCACCAAGGCATATGGATTGGCAGCATCGCCGGTCGCAGTCATGCTGGCCGAGACTGCTAAGCCTGCGTCATTGATCGCGGTGGCGATCGCCTCTGGCGTGATGGGCGTGCCTTCGGTGTAAGGCACCGTCACGGTGGATTCGGTGCCGTCAATGGTCAGGGTCAGGGTCAAGTCCGCTGTCAACGCGGCAAGCGCGTCGGTGTAGGCACTGCTCACGCTCGTGCTGGCGGTGCTGCTGCCAAAGTTGAGCTGAGGCACCTCTGCACTGGCGATCGAAAAGCCGTTGCTGCTGCCAGTCTGCCCACTGACCACGATGGTGTAGGGGTTGGTTGGATCGCCCGTGTTGAGCAACTGCGCCGTCACACCCAGCTCGGCGCCATTGATGGCGCTGACCACACCGGCTGGCGTGGCAGTGGTGACATTGATGGTTTGGGCGGCGCCATCGCCAACGGTCAGGGTGAGGTCAAAAGCGGTGCCGCCGTTGAGCGATGTGTCGCGGGCCGCAAACGTGCCGCTCGGGCTGCGCTGCGAGGTGGCAATTTGGGACACCTGGATACCAAACGTGCCGGCTTGTGCCGTGCTGTCAGTGGTCACGGCAAAGGCAGACGACTGGCTGTTGGATGCGGTGAGCGAGCTGAAGTCGCTGGCGTCATTGATCGCCGCAAACGCGGTTTTGATCTCAGCCAAAGAGTAGTTGACCAGTGCGAGACCGGAAATGCGGGCCTCAGACTTGGCGATCTTGGCATCAATGGCGTCTTTGCGGGGGGTCTTCTCGGCGTCAACGAGGTTTTGAGCCAGCGCCTGAATGTCAATGCCCGACCCGGCACCAAGACTAGAAACAATGTTGCTGACCGCCACGAGCGACTCCTAGTGTCATGCTTGGGGATTAACCCGGCAAAAATCTGTTGGGTTGATAAACCGTCATAAGTTTGCTATCGGCTCGAGGTGGCAAAACTTAAACAAGCCTCTGGGTTAACGCAAGAAGCTGAACAGGCTCAGCTGCGAGGCCTTGCTGAAGCTGCTCATCGCCGCCTCCATGGCGAGCATCTCGCGGTTCATGCGCGACACGGCCTCTGAGTAATCCAAGTCTTCGATGCCCGACAAGGTGTTGCGCAAATTCAGCACGGTGCCGTCGATGATGCTGGACTCTTGCTGAATGTTGTTGCGATCAGCACCCAACTGCACCAGGCTCAAGTCCAGGGTATTGAACAAGGCGTCGGTTTCGGCCAGGCCGCGCCGGATGTCATCAGGCTCAGAGTTCTTGACTGACACCACCAGGTCTTCAATCACATCAAAGAACCCCACGCTCAAAGGCTCGTTGTTGGTCGATTCGTCGTTGCGGACCACACGACCAAAGACTTCAGAGCCTGAGTAAGTGAAGGACAAATGCCCTTTTTCCTCTGCGCTCAGGCGCGTCGAGGTCTGGTCCCCTTGGTACACCGTCCCGGCGACCTCGGTCCACTCGCCCGTTTCCGCGTCGAAGACGTCGCGGGTGCCAGAGACAAAAGGTTCGGTGGTAGCGCTCGAGCCCGAGAAGAGGTAATGGCCCAAGTCATCACGGCTGTTGGCGAGCTCTAGCAGCTGAGACTTGAGGTTGGTCATTTCAATCGAAATCGCCTCGCGGTCTGCCGGCGCTAAAGAGTCGTTTGACGCCTGGACCGTCAATTCCTTGAATCGAAGCATCACCTCTACGGCGCTGTTGATGACCGTCTCCTGAGAGGACAGGCGCCGATCGTTGGTATCGAGGTTGCTTTTGATGGCTTCTTGGCGAGCGATGGACGTGCGGAATCGGTCGATCAACAACGCGCGGTCGGGCTCGTCGCTGGGGTTGACCAGCTTTTTGCCGGTCGCTAACTGCGATTGGCTCTCTGTGATGCGCCTTTGCGCTTGCACAACCTGGGTGGTGGCACGGTCATAAAAGTAAGCGGTAGAGATGCGCATGACGGTCACCTATCGGAGGGAATTCAACAATGTATCGAACACATCGCCTGCAACTTGAACAATTTTGGCGTTGGCCTGATAGGCCTGCTGGAAGCGGATCAAGTCAGCAGCCTCTTCATCGAGGTTGACCCCCACGGCGGCCTCACGGGTTTGCACGGCTTGGTCGTACACCACACCCAAGGTCTTCTCAGCCAGGCTGGCTTGCTGGGCCACGTTGCCTGCGCGCTGCACGTAGTCGACGTAGGCTTCGGTCAAAGTGTAAGAGCCAATGACCGGCTGGTCTTGCAAGTCGCTCAAACGCAAGATGTTGGCGTTGTCACCATTGCCGTTGCTGTTGTTATCAAAATAAAACTTGTCGCCAGACTCGACCACCGAGTTGAATGTGAACGTCAAGCCCCGGTAATTGATGGTGCGAGACGCCACGTCAAATGTGCGCTGAGCCAGCTGAGTGCCCGTGGCGTCATCCGTGATCGTGTAGACGTTGTTGTCACCAAACTCAATGGTGAATGGCGATGCCCGCAAGGACTCTTGGGCGTCAAACGCGGTGACTGTCGAAGAAGCAGTCAATGAGGCCGTCCCGATGCCAGTGACAAACACCAGCAGATCCTCAGGCAAATTGCCGTCGAGGTAAGCGGCAGCTCGAAAACCCAGCCGCTGCAAATCCTGGGCTTTGCCGTCGGCGGCCAGACCCAATTCAATCGATGTGTTGGTGTCGGGGCTGGCGATTTCTAGGCGGCCATTGAACGTGCCCTCCAGCATAGAGGTCCCGCCAATGGTGATCGGGCCGCCATCTAAAGTGCTGATCTTGAGCTCGCCAGAGCCGGCAACC
>JBEAPX010000092.1:0-7192 GCA_041164205.1 Pseudomonadota bacterium | reverse complement strand
TATGGAGCCGGCTGCTATCGAGCCATGCCGATCAGGTGCGCAGTGCACAGGCGGTCCAATCCGCCATGGCACACGCCAAGGCCGACTTGCTGTGCGCCAACTGTCGGCCTGAGTCTGGTGCACCTTGGTCTGAGTGGGCGGCTTCATCGCCGTTGGCGGCGATGCACGGAGACCCGGATTTTCTGGACCTCTTGCGAGTCCGTTGGGATGGGCGTGTGGCCATGAACCCTGCCATCGCGATCACCTGCGACCAAGGCCTATGCGCGCTGGGCTCTCCTTTCGCTCGCCAAGCGGCCGACTGGCTTGATCTCGCAGCATCCGAGTCGATGTGGGCCACCGGAAGCATGGCGGGGATCGCGCTGCCCATGCGCGTTGGGTCTGACCCGATGCTGGGTGCTGACCACACCCGGTATTGGGTCGAACCTTGGGTGGGTGCCGCCAGCAGCACGGATGCATTGGTTTGGCTCTACCGGGTCACGGCCTTGTCTCGAGGTGAACGCGAGGGCAGTGTCTCAGGCGCGCAAGCCATTTGGACGCCTGAGCCGTCGGGAGCGCTGCGCATGGTCGCGTGGCGGTGGTTGTCTCGATGACGAGGCATCATCACCCCAGCGATCGATGGACTGCACGCCAACGGTGTGGGGGAGGCAGTTTGCTCGAGTGGCTGGTGGTGATCGCATTGTCTGTCTTGTTGACTTGGGGCAGCGCCGACATCTTTGTTCGGATCCAAGCGAATCAGAAAACCGAAGAAGCCCAGCGCGAACTCAGAGACTGCGCGGTGACGCTAGAGGGCATGAGTTGGAACACGGGCATCTACGCGTTTGACCAACGCTTAGCGCCACCGTGTTCTTCAAACGCGGCGCGGGTGATGTGGTTCTGGGACATCCCAGATGGCGCGCGCTTCACGGTCTGGCGCATCGATCCAAGTGACGAGGTCGTCTCGCCCGCGTCGCCCTGTCGGGGTTGGGCCATCAACCAAAACATGACGCTCTGGCAAGTCGATGGCTCTGGGCAGGCCTGCACGCCCTGACTGACCTTGCTCAACGGGCTCCGTGGGCGACACGCCGGCGACTGCGGTTGGTTAACATTAGAGGATGTCCACCGCACCTCTTCACTCATCTGTTGACGACGCCAAATACATGCAGCTCGCATTGGCCCAGGCGGAGCGTGCGCTGTGGGTGTCGAACCCCAATCCACGCGTGGGCTGCGTGATCGTGGGCCAGGGCGGTCGTGTGCTCGGCCAAGGCCATACACAAGCCGCAGGCAGCCACCACGCAGAGGTCATGGCGATCAGAGATGCGCAATCTCAAGGCCAATCCATCGTCGGCGCCACAGCATATGTGACGCTGGAACCTTGCGCACACCACGGCCGCACGCCGCCCTGTACTGAGGCTTTGGTCGCCGCAGGCTTGCAACGCGTGGTCGTCGCGGCTGGCGACCCCAACCCGTTGGTCGCAGGGCGAGGTGTGGCACAGCTGAGAGCGGCAGGAATCCAAGTCGACGTGGGCCTCATGGCACATGAATCCAAGCAACTGAATGTGGGCTTTTTCAGCCGAATGGTGCGCGGTCGCCCTTGGGTGCGGCTCAAGATGGCAGCCTCGATCGATGGCGTCACCGCCTTGCCAAACGGCGAGAGCCAATGGATCACTTCGCCAGAAGCCCGGGCTGACGGACACGCCTGGCGTGCGCGCGCCTGCGCCGTCGCCACCGGAATCGGCACAGTGTTGAGTGACGACCCCAGACTAGACGTGCGCGATGTGCCAACCCCTCGCCAGCCCCACTTGGTGCTGATTGACAGTCGGCTGCAAACCCCAGCTGAGGCCAAGTTGTGGCAGCCCAAACGAGAGGTTTGGCTCTACCACGCGAATGCCCAGGCAAACGCTGAGGCCCCCCCTTTGTCGCTGGCCAGCCATGTCCACGCGTGTCCAAACGAGCGAGGCAAAGTCAACCTTCAAGAGATGCTGCATGACTTGGGTCGGCGGGGCGTCAATGAGTTGCACCTCGAAGCCGGCGCGGCACTCAACGCGTCATTTTTGCGTGAGGGCTGGGTCGACGAGGTCTTGATTTACCTCGCCCCTAAATGGTTGGGCATAGGCACTGGCATGAGCACCTATGGGCCCTTGACCAACGTGGATCAAGCGCTCCCGCTACACTGGCTCGACACAACCCCCATAGGCAGTGATTGGCGGGTGCGCCTTAGCGCCCACGCTCAACTCCCTTTTTGACTCTCACGAGGCTTCTCTGACATGTTCACCGGCATCATCACCGCCATCGGTCGCATCACCGACGTTCACAACCTAGGCGAATCCCAAGCCCACGGCAAACGCTTAACCATTGCCGTGGAGCCGAGCTATCTGTCAGATGTCGGTTTGGGCGACAGCATCGCCCTGAACGGAGCCTGCATGACCGTGACTTCCTTCGATGCCTCGCAGGGTGTGTTCACGATCGATATCTCTGCTGAGTCGCTCGAAAAGACCTGCGGCCTGGATCAGAACAACACGATCAACCTCGAGAAAGCGCTGCGTGCCCATGATCGATTGGGCGGGCATTTGGTCAGCGGGCACGTGGATGGCAAAGGCCTGGTTCGCCAATTTCACGAGGTCGGCGAGAGCTGGCTGCTGGCCATCGAGGCGCCGAAAGAGCTGGCCCGGTTCGTCGCCTACAAAGGATCGATCACGGTCAACGGTGTGAGCCTCACCGTCAATTCGGTCACCGACGAGAGCCATGGCTGTGTGCTGAGCATCAATTTGATCCCACACACCATCGACAACACCGCGCTCGGACAGCTCAAGCCAGGCCACGGCGTGAACCTAGAAATCGACCTGATTGCCCGTTACGTCGAGCGGATGTTGAACCCCAGCGCTCCCGCCGCGCCGTCCCACTGATCGAATCAAAAGGGGCTTGACCCGGCGTTGGGTTTGGCCCCCACCGAACTTGCGATAATGCAGGGTATTGCCAGCTGCGTCTTGGCCTCTTTTTGCTCTTTTGGAATATGTCATGAATCCGGTTCCCATCTCCCCCGTTGAAGACATCGTCGCCGACATGAAAGCAGGACGCATGGTCATCCTGGTCGACGAAGAGGACCGCGAAAATGAGGGCGATTTGGTCCTTGCAGCAGACCATGTCACGCCCGAAGCGATCAATTTCATGGCGAAATACGGGCGCGGCCTCATCTGCTTGACGCTGACTCGCCAGCGCTGCGAATTTTTGGGTCTGCCTCCCATGGCACGCCAAAATGGCACGGTTTACTCCACGGCCTTCACCGTATCGATTGAGGCGGCCGAGGGCGTCACCACCGGCATTTCGGCAGCAGACCGCGCCAAGACCATTGCCGTCGCGGTGAACGCCAACAGCACCCCGGCCGACTTGGTGCAACCCGGACACGTCTTTCCCTTGCAAGCGGTCGAGGGCGGCGTGCTCATGCGCGCCGGCCACACCGAAGCGGGCTGCGACTTGGCCACCATGGCGGGCTGCTCCCCCTCCTCTGTCATCTGCGAAATCATGAAAGATGACGGCACGATGGCGCGCTTACCCGATTTACAGATATTCGCGGCGGAACACGGTTTGAAGATCGGCACCATCGCCGACCTGATTGAACACCGCAGTCGGCACGAGTCGTTGATTGAGAGTTTGGGCAATCGCCCCTTAAAAACAGCCTATGGCGAGTTCACTGCCCATGCCTTCAAGGACCGACCCAGCGGCAAAGTGCACCTCGCACTCGTCAAAGGCGCTTGGGCACCTGCTGACGTGGTGCCTGTGCGTGTGCATGAACCCTTGTCGGTCTTGGATGCCTTGGAGGTCGGGCGATCTTTGCACTCTTGGCCGTTAGATGCCAGCCTGCGTTACCTTGAACAACAGGGCCGAGGAGTTGCCGTATTCCTCAATGCGGGCGAAACCGGCGCGGAGCTGATGGCTCAGTTCCAAGGTGTCGCCAAGCCTGCTCATGGTCCTGCGCGCGGACAAATGGATTTGCGCAGTTACGGCGTTGGCGCTCAAATTTTGCGCGCCTGTGGCGTGCAGAAAATGACTTTGCTTGGCACACCTCGACGGATGCCCAGCATGACGGGCTATGGGCTAGAGGTCTGTGGCTATCAACACGAACAAGAGTAAACACCATGCAACACGCAGACCAAGGACAAGCCCCCGAACTCAATGGTGAAGACCTCATCATTGGCATCGTGCGCGCCCGATTCAACCATGGAGTGACCCAGGCCCTCCTCGATGCCTGCCACAACGAGTTGCTGCGACTGGGCGTTGACGAAAAGGACATCCATGTCTTTGACGTCCCGGGCGCACTCGAAATTCCGGTGGCGCTTCAGGCCCTAGCCAAAGACGACCAATACGACGCCCTGATTGCGTTGGGCTGCATCATCCGTGGTGAAACCTACCATTTTGAATTGGTTGCCAACGAGTCTGGCGCCGGTGTGACCCGGGTGGCACTGGACTACGAAATCCCGATCGCGAACGCGATTCTGACGGTTGAGGACGATGCCCAGGCGCTCGCCCGACAAACCGACAAAGGCCGCGATGCCGCGCAAGTCGCCGTTGAAATGGCGCAACTTCTGGATCAAATGTGATCATGACTGACGACAGCACTCCTCCCAAAAGTCGCCCCGCCATGCGAAAGGCGTCGGACAAATCGGCCCGCACTCGAGCCCGCGAGTTTGCCGTGCAGGCGCTCTACCAGGTCTTGATCGGGCAAGACAGCATCGAGGGCATCGACGCCTACACCCGCGACTTGACGGGCTTTCATAAATGCGACAGCATCCACTTCGACGCCCTGTTTCGGGGATGCGCCGAAGGCCGGGCAATGCTGGACGCGACCATCGCCCCTTATTTGGATCGACCCCTGGCTGAAATTTCTCCCATCGAGCGCGTCATCCTCTGGATTGGTGTGTACGAGCTGCAGAGCTGCTTGGATGTGCCTTTGCGCGTCGTGCTCAACGAGTGCATTGAATTGGCCAAGTCCTTTGGTGGCACTGACGGGCACAAATTTATCAATGGCGTGCTGCACCCGCTGGCGCCGGAGTTGCGTCCCCACGAGGCGGCATGACGGCGGATGCACCCGACTTCAGCTGGCCGGTGCGTGTCTACTGGGAAGACACGGACGCTGGTGGCATCGTGTTTTACGCCAACTACCTCAAGTTTTTTGAGCGTGCCCGCACCGAGTGGCTGCGCCACCTCGGCATCGAGCAACACGCGCTGCGCGAAGTCAGCGGCGGCATGTTCGTCGTCTCGGCGACCGCTGTGCGCTACCATCAAAGCGCCCGCTTGGATGATCTTCTGGACATCCGCACCTACTTGAAACAAGCCGGCAGAGCCAGCTTGGTGCTTGAGCAGAGCGCTTGGCGAATGGACTCGCCCCAGCCGACTTGCTTGAGTGAAGGCGAGATCAGAATCGGCTGGGTTGAGGCAAAATCAATCAAGCCCGCTCGCATCCCCTCTTCTATTCTCGAACGACTGAAACCGACATGAATCAAGACCTGTCCATCATTCAACTGTTGCTCAACGCCAGCTGGGTTGTTCAAGCCGTGGTGCTTTTGTTGCTGAGTGTCTCTGTGACGAGCTGGGCGGTGATTTTCGGCAAGAGCGCCACACTGCGCCGCTTGACCCAACACAACGATCAATTCGAACGTGAGTTTTGGTCGGGTGCCAGTTTGAGCGATCTGTACAGTAACGCGCAAGCCACCGAGGGAGAAGGGGGCTCGTTGCAGCGCGTGTTCAGCGCCGGGATGCGCGAGTTTTTGAAGTTGCGCGAGCGCCGCGTGCAGGACCCTGCCGTCTTGCTTGAAGGTGCGCAACGCGCCATGCGAGTGAGTAACCAGCGCGAAATGGATGCACTCGAGTCACACCTGTCCTTTCTTGGATCGGTGGCATCGGTATCTCCCTATGTCGGTCTGTTCGGCACGGTGTGGGGAATCATGCACGCATTCACAGGTTTGGCCGCGCTGCAAAGCGTGACGCTGGCAACCGTGGCGCCTGGCATTGCCGAGGCATTGGTCGCGACGGCAATCGGTTTGTTCGCAGCGATCCCGGCCGTCTTAGCGTTCAACCGATTCAGCGCGCAGATTGAGCGGATGTCTAGTCACATGGATACCTTCATGGACGAGTTTTCGAACATCCTTCAACGCAACTTGAATGCCCAAGGCGGCGCTTGAGCGCACCAGGGAGAACTGCCATGCCGCAAGTCAGCTCGGGGCGAAAAAAACGCCGCACCATGAACGAGATCAACATGGTGCCTTTCATTGATGTGATGCTGGTGCTGTTGATCATTTTCATGGTGACTGCGCCTCTGATCACCCCCAGCGTCATTCAACTGCCCACCATGGGCCAAGCACCCCGCCAACCTGATCAGGTGATCCAAATCATCGTCGATGCGAACGCCCAACTCGAGGTCCGAGAAGGCAAAACCAAGATCGCCACCACCCTCAACCAGGTCGCCACGCAAGTGATCGCGATGCAAGACCATATCCGCGAGACGCAAGTGGGCAACCCCAGCACTGCCGTGGTGATCAGCGCCGACAAATCGGTCGCCTACGAACAAGTGGTCAACGTGATGGACGCCCTCCAACAGGCGGGTATTTCTCGCGTGGGTCTGTCGGTATCTACGCGGCGTTGACGGCCACCCATGCCTGATGCCTTGAGCGCACCGAACAGCCGGGTGATCGAATCGGCAGCAGCGGACACCCAAATCCAGTGGCCGAAGGCGGTCATCGGAGCCATTGCTGCGCACTTGGCATTGGTTGTTGCACTCACAGTGAGCATTGACTGGCGACAAACCGAGCAGGCCGTCGTGTTCGAAGCAGAGTTGATGTCACCTTTGATCGAGGAAGCAGCGCCCAAGCCCACGCCGACACCCGACCCTGAACCTCAGCCTGAACCTCAGCCAGCTCCTGAACCCCCACCGCCACCGCCTCCGCCAGAGCCCGAGCCGGTGAAAGCTGAGCCTGCCGCACCCACCGCGGCAGATATCGCACTGGCAGAAAAGAAAAAGGCTGAAGAAAAAGCAGCTAAGGAAAAAGCGGCCAGGGAAAAGGCAGCCAGGGAAAAGGCAGCCAGGGAAAAGGCAGCCAGGGAAAAGGCAGCCAAGGAAAAGGCAGCCAAGGAAAAGGCAGCCAAGGAAAAGGCAGCCAAGGAAAAGGCAGCCAAGGAAAAGGCAGCCAAGGAAAAGGCAGCCAAGGAAAAGGCAGCCAAG
>JBEAPX010000091.1:0-11973 GCA_041164205.1 Pseudomonadota bacterium | reverse complement strand
GCCCTGAATATATTTCCATAAGGGTTTCCCCTTGTTTGCCGCACAGGATGTGAAAAACGCCTTCAATCCGTGCTTAAAATGACCCGCTGTCTCAGTAGCTTGGCTCAGAAGACAACGTAAGATTAATCAATGAGGAGAACCTACATGGATCGTCGTTCAATTTTGGCTGCCACCACTGTGGCTGGTGCAGCTGGTATTCTGGCCGCTTGCGGTGAGAAAAAAGAGCAGGCGGCTGCACCTGCGGCGCCAGCTGTTCAAACTGGTGAAACCATCCGCTGGCGCTTGGCATCCAGTTTCCCCAAAGCGCTAGACACGATTTACGGTGGCGCCGAGGTGTTCGCGCAAAAAGTCAGCGAAATGACCGGTGGCAAGTTCCAAATTTCAGTGCATGCAGGCGGCGAGTTGATGCCTGCGTTCGGCGTGGTCGATGCTGTTCAAAACGGCACCGTTGAGTGCTGCCACACCGCTCCTTACTACTTTTTCGGCAAGAGCCCCGCATTTGCTTTGGGCTGTGCCATTCCTTTCGGTATGAATGCTCGTCAGCGCACGGCGTGGATGTTCCACGGCAACGGCAACAAGCTGATGGCCGAGTTCTACAGCAAGTACAACATCGTGCATTTCTCTGCTGGTAACACCGGCGCTCAGATGGGCGGTTGGTATCGCAAAGAAATCAACAGCATGGCCGACATCCAGGGCTTGAAGATGCGCATCGGTGGTTTTGGCGGCACGATCATCAAGGCCATTGGTGGCGTGCCACAAAACGTGCCTGGTGGCGAGATCTACCAAGCACTGGAAAAAGGCACCATCGACGCATGTGAATGGGTCGGGCCTTATGACGACCAGAAGCTGGGCTTCAACAAAGTGGCACCTTACTACTACTACCCAGGATGGTGGGAGGGTGGTCCTGAGTTGAACGTCTTGATCAACCGCGACGCTTTCAACAAGTTGTCTCCCGAGTACCAAGCCATCGTGAAGGCGGCCGCTACTTATGCGCACGTCAACATGACTGCTTTGTACGATGCTCGCAACCCACAGGCATTGAAAGAGTTGGTCGCCTCAGGCACCAAGTTGCGTCAATTGCCCAAGGACGTCATGGATACCGCCTTCAAAGCAGCCATGAAGTCCTACGAAGAGTTGAATGACACGAACGAAGATTGGAAGAAAATCTACGCAGATTATTCGGCCTTCCGCCGTGATCAAAACTTGTGGTTCCGTTTGACTGAGGGAACCTTTGATCGTTACATGCAGCAAGCCAAGCTGTAATCTGTTGAATGATCAACAAGCCCCGCTCCGGCGGGGTTTTTTATTCTAAATTTGAAGATTGAGTCGTGACTGCCCCAGGCCTTGTCAAACGGTACACTTGCCTGACTTTACAGTGCTGATGCTTTTGCCCCGGGGGGCCGAGCTTGGAGAACCAAGATGAAAACATTTCTGACCTTCTCAAGAGGGATTGACAGCCTCAATCAATGGATCGGTAAGCTGTCTTTGCTGATGATTTTGGCGTCCACTGCCATCAGTGCAGGCAATGCGCTGGTTCGATACACCTTTGGTTGGGGATCCAATGCCTTGCTTGAAATCCAGTGGTACTTGTTTGCCGCTGTATTCATGTTGGGTGCCGGATATGGTTTCTTGCGAGGGGTCCATGTTCGCATTGACTTCATCTCACACCGATTTTCACCACGCGGTCGCAATTGGCTTGACGTGGCTGGCATTCTGATTTTTCTTTTACCCTTTTGTATCTTGATGATTGACTTGGGTTGGCCTTTGGCGGTCAACGCATATGTCTCGCAAGAAACCTCGTTTAACCCAGGTGGTTTGCTGCGTTGGCCCATTTATGCGTTCATTCCGGTGGGGTTTGGGCTCTTGGCCTTACAGGCGATCTCTGAGTTGATCAAGCGCCTGGACTTTTTGTATGGCAATGGACCTGATGTCTTGTCTCACGATGAGCCAGAGACTTCGGTCGAATCATCCGCTAGCGTTGCTGGGGAAAAGTCATGATTGAGTTCTTGCATCAAAATTTTGTTCCCGTGATGTTTGCGGGTTTGCTGGTCTTTTTGTTGACTGGTTTCCCCGTGGCCTTCTCATTGGCCGCCACGGGCTTGGCATTTGGTTTCTTAGGCATGGAAATTGGCCTATTCCCAGACTCGCTTTTCCAGGCATTGCCACTGCGAATGCTGGGGATCATGTCGAACGAGACCTTGCTCGCTATTCCATTCTTCACCTTAATGGGCATCATCTTGGAGCGCAGTCGAATGGCTGAAGAGCTCTTGGAAACGGTGGCCCAAGTGTTTGGTCCTGTGCGTGGTGGATTGGCCGTTGCTGTGATTTTGGTGGGCGCTTTGCTTGCTGCGACGACTGGTGTGGTCGCGGCAGCCGTGATTTCCATGGGGTTGATTTCGCTGCCCATCATGCTGCGCTATGGCTACAACCGCTCGATTGCCACTGGCACCATCACAGCGTCAGGCACCTTGGCACAGGCACTCCCGCCTTCGCTGGTGTTGATTGTGTTAGCAGACCAGTTGGGGCGCTCTGTGGGCGACATGTATCAAGGAGCTTTGTATCCCGGTTTGATGTTGGTGGGCCTGTACCTGACCTTCATTGCAGTGATTGCCATTGTCAAGCCCAATTGGGTGCCAGCTTTGCCTGCGGAAGCCCGCATCTACACCGAAAAAGACGGGGGCAGTGGCCACTGGTCTTTGTTGGCATTGTTTGCTCTGTGTGGCTTGGTTGGCTTTGGTTGGTCTCAGGTGCATGAGAGCATCATGAATCCATGGATGAACCGCACCACGCCAGCGCCTGGTGATGAAGTTATCATCATGTCCACCACCGTGGCCTCACTGTTGGCGGTGGCTCTGGCTACTGCAAACCGCGCGTTGAAACTCGGCTTGCTGTCTCGCCTGACCGAACAGGTCACTTTCGTGCTGATCCCGCCACTGATTCTGATTTTCTTGGTGCTGGGAACGATTTTCTTGGGCATTGCCACCCCAACCGAGGGCGGGGCGATGGGTGCATTAGGAGCCTTCATCATGTCGGTCGTGCGACGCCGCTTGACCAAGGACATCATGAACGAGGCACTAGAGAATACGACCCGGCTGTCGATTTTCGTGATGTTTATTCTGGTGGGTTCTACCGTGTTCAGCTTCACGTTCAATGCCGCGGATGGTCACATTTGGGTGGAGCATTTGTTCGCCAAGTTGCCTGGCGGCCAGTTGGGCTTTTTGATCTTCGTGAACGTCCTGGTGTTTGTGCTGGGTATGTTCATCGACTTCTTTGAGATTGCTTTCATCGTCATTCCAATGTTGGCGCCCGTGGCCGACAAAATGGGAATTGACTTGGTTTGGTTTGGGATCTTGCTGGCGATGAATATGCAGACTTCATTTCTGACACCGCCATTTGGTTTTGCCCTGTTCTATTTGCGCAGTGTGGCTGCTAGAAACGACTACACCGACAACGTGACCAAGAAGGTCATCCCAGCCGTGACGACAGGACAGATTTACAAGGGATCGATTGCCTTCATCGTTCTGCAAGTGATCATGGTTGCGGTGATTTTGTTTAACCCTGGCTTGGTCTCCAGCGGCATCACTCAGGTCAAGAAGCTGAGTGCCGAGAAGGTTGAGAACTTGCTGGAGGCACCGATCACTGACTATGGCGAACCCAAGTCTGACAACAACAATTGGTGATGCCGATGCAAGTTGAAGTCAAATTACTGGATGAACGCGTACGAGGGCAAATGCCTGAGTACGCCACATCGGGCAGTGCCGGGTTGGATCTGCGCGCGTGCATTGACGCGCCGATGACCTTAGGCCCCAACGAGTGGCAGCTGATCGGAACCGGATTGGCCATGCACTTGGCTGATCCTTCATACGCTGCGTTGATTTTGCCGCGCTCAGGCTTGGGGCACAAACATGGCATCGTTCTGGGCAACTTGGTGGGCTTGATTGATAGTGACTACCAAGGCGAACTCAAGGTATCGGCGTGGAACCGCAGCAGCACCCCGTACACCATTGAACCCATGGAGCGCATCGCACAACTGGTGATTGTTCCCGTCGTTCAGGCGACGTTTCAAATGGTGGACGAATTCAAAGCCAGTTCCCGCGGCGCGGGTGGCTATGGTTCCACTGGCAGGGGTTGAGCGCCGGGGTCTGGTGCTCAATGAGCCCTTCAAAGACAGACCCGCTTCGGCTGGCCTGTCGTCAGTGAAGGTGGGGTGGCTCTGTATCTCCGACCTGCGGCACTTGAAAAAACCCCGTACCAAGGCTGCCTTTGCCAATTTCTTCGATGGTGGCCTCACGCACCCCCTGCACCTTGAGGGTTAGGCGCAGAGCGATTCCCGCCAGTGGGTGGTTGCCATCCAGCACCACGTGTTCTGGGTACACATCGGTGATGTGATAGAGCAGGTGAGAAGGGGCTGATTCATTGCATCCGTCTGGCAGGCCTTGAAAAAGCATGCCTTCTTCGACGTTGTCAGGGAAATGGCGCCGCTCCTCTACGAAAATAAGCTTTTCGTTGAAATCGCCAAATGCGTGCTCGGGTTCCAATTGGATGGCTTTGCTTTCGCCTTTTTGAAGGCCTTGAAGAGCCGATTCAATGGCTTGCAATAGGTCTTTTCCGCCAACCAAAAATTCGACTGGATCATCACAGATGTCCAGTTCCTCGCCCAAGGTATCCTTGAGCTCCCAAGTGAGTGCGACGACGCATTGTTCATTGACTTTCATTCTCATATTGTCCCATGACACGAACCACTTTTGATGCGACCGAAAAAGGTGCGGATGCACTGCTTGCCCCACATCCGCTGCTAGGGGGAATCAGCGCTGATGAGTTCATGCGTGAGTATTGGCAGCGCAAGCCGCTGCTGATTAGACAAGCTGTAGACGCGAAAAGCCTCTTGCCCAGTCGAGCAGATTTGTTCGCGCTGGCGAAATCAGAGGATGTGGAGTCGCGTTTGGTTCAGCAACACCTCAGCCATGGTTGGCAACTCAAACGCGGGCCGTTCCCTCGGCTGCCAGCGCAGTCCACACCCAAATGGTCCTTGTTGGTTCAGGGTGTTAATTTGCACCATGAGGGCGCCCATGAGTTGATGGCCGCTTTTCGTTTCGTCCCTGATGCGCGCTTGGATGACATCATGGTCTCCTGGGCCAGTGATGAAGGAGGGGTGGGCCCTCACCAGGACCGTTATGACGTGTTTTTGTTGCAAGTCAACGGGCAACGCCGTTGGAGGATTGCGCCGCCAAAAGACTTTCAAATGGTCGAGGGCTTGCCGCTCAAAATCATTGCTGACTTTGAAGCCACCCAAGAGTGGGTGCTAGAGCCCGGGGATATGTTGTACCTCCCGCCTCTGTGGGGCCACGACGGTGTCGCCGTCGGGGGCGACTGTATGACTTGTTCGATCGGATTCACGGTGCCAGAGGCCGGTGATTTGGCGCGCGAATTGGTGCTTCGCATGGCAGAGCATTGGGAAGATGAGCCTCTGTATCAAGACCCAGCGCAACCGGCGACCTCGACACCCGCGCTCATACCGGCGGCATTGCAAGCGTTTGCCAAGCAAAGTGTCGAGCGCTTGATGGCGGAGCCCCTGTCGCTGGCGTGTGCGTTGGGTGAGTGGTTAAGTGAACCCAAGCCTCATGTTTGGTTTGAAAGCAATGGCTGTGGGTGGCGTGCTCGGGATGTGGTGCTGGATGCCAAAACCAAAATGCTTTACGACGAGCATCATATTTTCATCAATGGTGAAGGCTTTTTGGCAAAGGGCCATGACGCAGCGGTGCTCCGACAACTGGCAGATCAACGCTCACTTCACACTGCGGCGTGGCAATCCATGACGCCTGATGCCCAAGCAGTGATGGCCCAGTGGCACGAGCTGGGCTGGCTCCATCAGGTCGACTGAACGGCCAAGCCCACATCAATCCAATCCGTGCCCGTGTCGGGTGCGGCCACGATCAGGGTGGTGTCGTGATCCTCTGGCAGCGCTTGGACGAGCGTGTTCAACACCAACTCAGGCGTGTTGTTTGCCTCGCTCAAGTGGGCCGCGATCAATTGGTGCATGGAGCGGTGCCACACGCGTTGCAGTACTGCACCCGCCTGTGCGTTGGTCAGGTGGCCCCAGTCTCCGCCGACACGCTTTTTTAAAGACGGTGGGTAACGCCCAGTTCGCAACATGTCCGGGTCGTGGTTGCATTCCAAGATTAGCGTGTGGACGCCTAAGAGGGATTCGATCACGTGAGGGGTAACATGCCCCAGGTCAGTCAAGATCCCAAGATGAACATCCCTTTCAGCGATGCGCAGTTGCAAGGGTTCGCGCGCGTCGTGGGGCACTGTGAATGGCCGCAGATCAAGACCGTGGAAGGGGTAGTGCTCTCCGTCACGAACAAATTGCATGCCGCCGCCGAATTGCGGATCTTTGAGCCCATGCCATGTCCCTCGGCTGAGGAGCACCGGGCAATCGTATTTGCGCGACCACGATTCGGCGCATCCCGCGTGATCACCGTGCTCGTGCGTGATGAAAATGCCGCGTATGTCTTGGGGCTGCTTCCCAGCCGCCTCAACTCGCCGCTCGAGTTCTCGGATGCCCATGCCACAGTCCACCATGAGGCATTCACCGGGGTGCCCGTCCGCATGAATCAAAGTGGCGTTGCCGCCGCTGCCGCTGCCCAGATTTTTCAGTCGCATGGCACGCTTGGACTCATCAGGGAAAAGGCAGGACCGCCCGCTCTTTCACAGCGAGAGGAGAGGGCGGCAAAACAGCGCATGGTCAATGCGCTGGAAATCACTGGAGGTCTTGGGTCAGCAAATCAAGGGCTTCTTGATTGGCAACCTTATCCTGGCTTTGGATCCGGAGGATCGCGCCTTTGGCGCCATCTGCCGTGACGGTGATGCTCATGTCCACGGGCTGGTTGGCGGCGGCCCGCTTGGAGCTGAACAGTTTGGCAAAGAAGCCCGGTTGCTCCACGTTCGGATTGTCTGCGCGCACGTACCTGACCTGGTAGGTCGCAGTGGCACTGTCACGACTCACGACGGTGAAACCCGTTCGATCCAGGGCCAGGCCTACACGGCGCCATGCCCGATCAGAGGTGTCGTTGATTCGCAAGCCGCCCTCGACGGCTGTGGCATAGCTCACACGCTGTTCAGACCGCGCGACCGCTGATTTCGCCACGTCTTCAGGAGCGCCGAGTTTCAGCATCAAACGGCGCAAAAATTCACTCTCCAGCGCTGGGTCACTGGGGCGAGGTTGCCACGTGGTTGACTTATTGTCGTTGGAGCTATAAACCTCAATCATGCCGCGATGACTGATGTAGATCTCTGTCTCTCCCTTGGCGTTGCGTTCGACACGCGTGCGGAATTTGTCGAGCTCGCCCGTTGAGTAGAGGCTTTCAACCAATCTACCCAAAGTGCTGCGGATGAAGTCCATTGGCAATTTGGCACGATTTTCTGCCCATTCTGTTTCCATGACCCCAATGGCGGGTTGATTGGTGCTGATGGCAAAACCGCTGTCTTCCCAAAATGATTGGAGATCACTCCAAATGCGCTCAGGTGATCGATTCGTCACCAACCATCGCAAGCCACCGTCTCCCTCAATGCGCACACCTTCGAGGTTGCTGATGGCGGTCTTGGCCCCAGAGTCTGCCGTGACGGCGGACGCTTTGTTGCTGTAATCGGAGGCCGTCGCAGTGCCCGACTTAGGCACCTGGTAACGGCTGTCTGAGCTCAAACGGGTCAGGTCGGGAGGAACTTCAAGTGATGAAATAGGGCGCGCGGATTTGTAGTCGATCTTTTCGCCCTGAATCACTGAACAAGCGCTGAGGGCCGTGCACACCGCACCAGCCATAACCAGTCGTGAGAATGAGAGTTGCATGAAGTAGCTTCCGGAAAATTATTTGATCAAACCACACACGCGCAAGCTGGCTTCTAGCTTTGCGTGATGGGCGTCTGAAAACGGCGTCAAAGGCAGGCGCAAATGTCCTTGGCACAAGCCCATACGCGCGGCAGCCCATTTCACGGGGATTGGATTGGCTTCGATGAACAAGTCGCGGTGCAAGGGGAGCAGGTGCTGCTGTTTGGTGCTGGCGGCTTGGGCATCCCCCGCCAGGGCTGCGGCGCACAGCTCCGCCATGGCTCTGGGGGCAATGTTGGCGGTCACGCTGATGTTGCCATGGCCTCCGAGCAACATCAGCGCCACTGCGGTGGGGTCATCGCCACTGTAAATGGCAAATTCCTTGGGCGCTTCTTTGATCAACCACTGCGCGCGCACCAAATCACCGGTGGCCTCTTTGATGCCAACGATGCCAGCCACTTGGGCCAGACGCAACACCGTGTCGTGGTGCATATCTGCCACTGAGCGTCCGGGTACGTTGTACAGCACAATCGGCAGGTCTTCGGCTTCTGCGATGGCCTTGAAGTGCTGGAATTGACCCTCTTGTGTGGGCTTGTTGTAGTAGGGAACCACTTGCAACTGGCAATCCGCTCCCACAGACTTGGCCGCTTTGGCCAGTGCGACGGCTTCAGCCGTTGAGTTCGCGCCACAGCCCGCCATGACCGGGACACGCCCAGCTGCTTGCTCAACACACACGCGGATGATCTCAATGTGCTCCTCGACGCTCACGGTGGGGGACTCGCCAGTCGTGCCCACCGCACCAATGCACGCTGTGCCTTCGGCAATGTGCCAATCCACCAGTTTTCGCAAGCCGTCGTAATCGACCCGTCCGTCTTCGAGCATGGGAGTTATCAGAGCGACGATGCTGCCAGTGATCATGTGGAATCCGTGGAAGTTGAGTTAAACGTAGGCCAGTCCCTCATTCTACCCATGCACAGTGCATTCCCCGCGGGAATCAGTTTGACAGGGCGTACCTGGGTGGCCCATCGGTGAGCGAACCCAAAGGGCTCACGGCCGCGATGCGTTGGACAAAGCGAGGGCCTTGGGCATCAAAGCCGTCCTCATAAGCCACCACACGGCACCCCGAGCACAGGGCCAACAATTCGCCGGGTTGCAACAGAAAATCCGGTCGGCTGGGGCGACCGATCGTCGCGTGGTCCACAGAAAACGTTTCGTAGATCAACACGCCGCCTTCGGCCAAAAGCGACATCATGTCTGGCCACGTCGGGCGCCAGAGGTAGTTGGTGACCACCACGGCATCAAATGTGCGGCCCTTCAATGGCCAACTCTCCCCCTCGAGATCCATGGGCTCGGCTTGCACATTGGCTTGCGCCAGATTTTGCAGATGGGCGATGGCATCGCGGTCCCGATCGACCGCTGTGACCTGGAATCCTTGCTCGGCGAGCATGAGTGCGTGGCGCCCACTGCCACAGGCCAAGTCAAGCACGCGCCCACGAGGGCGGATGAGTGAAGACCAACGTTGAACCCAAGCCGACGGGGGGAGAGCGGGCAAACTCAAAAACAACTCCACAGTTGGTCGGCCACGCCCACCAAGAAATGGGGGTTGCGGTACTGCATGAAGACCACAAATAGGACGACCAGAGCCAGAACCCAAGTCAGCCACTTTTTGATTGGCCGTGCGGGCTTAGATGGGTGGGTGATCGGGGTCATGGGTGAAGCGTGGGTCAAGCAGCCATTTGTGGCTGCCGTTGGATAGCTGTTTCTCTGACGGGCATATTGGCCAGCGCTGCAAACACACCCAGCGCAATCGCGATGTACCAGACGATATCGTAGGCGCCCGTCGCGTCATACAACACACCGCCAAGCCACACGCCCATGAAGCTGCCCATTTGGTGGCTAAAGAAAACGAACCCACCGAGCATCGACATATGCCGAACGCCAAAAATCTGCGCAATCGTGGCATTGGTTGGAGGCACCGTTGACAGCCACAGGACACCCATCACTGAAGAGAAAAGATAGACCGACGTGGGCGTCAGCGGCGCCAGCAAAAAGAGGCTGATGGCGACTGAACGCCCCAAATAAATGAACGACAAGATGTAGCGCTTGGGCATCCGTTGACCCAGAGAGCCCGCCGCATATGTCCCCACGACGTTGAACAAGCCAATCAGCGCAAGGGCAGTGCTCGCCACCTCAGGCCCCAAACCGTTGTCTTTGAGGTAGCTGGGCATATGCACCCCAATGAACACGACCTGAAAGCCGCAAACAAAGTACCCCGCCATCAACCATTGGAAGCTGCGGTACTGAAAAGCCTCGCGCAGTGCTTGTCGGATGGTTTGGTCGGACTGGCCGCCGGTGCGTTCGGCGAGCCCAGGCTCCCGCAAGCCAAACGCCAGGGGACCGATGAGCAGCACCACCATAGCCAAAACAATGAGTGCGTTTTGCCACCCGAGTTGAAGAATCAGTTGGCCCTCGACAGGCACCATCAAAAACTGGCCAAAGGAGCCAGCCGCCGCCGTCACTCCCATGGCCCAAGACCTTTTGTTTTCGGGAATATTGCGACCAATGACCCCATAAATCACCGCGTATGTGGTCCCTGCTTGTGCCGCGCCAACCAGCACACCCGCCGTCATGGCAAATGCAAACGGCGATGAAGACACCGCCATGCCGTACAGGCCCACGGCGTAGCAGATCGCGCCGATCAAGATGACTTTGAATGCGCCAAAGCGGTCCGCCACCATGCCGGCGAAGATGCCAAAAAAGCCCCAGGAAATATTCTGAATGGCCAAGGCCACTGAGAACTCTTGCCGTCCCCAGCCGTTGGATTGCGTGATGGGTTGCAGCCACAAGCCAAAGCCATGGCGAGTACCCATCGCGAGTGTGACGATGATGGCGCCCAAGATCAGGACCTGGAGCATAGACAGCGGTTTGTACTGGCGGGAATTCATGGGCCGAACTGTAGCGCCTTTTGACGCATCGCGTGGTCACCGGGTTACCACCGTTGCTGGTGTCGCCAAACCACACGGCCTGAAATTTGTATATAAACACAGTGCTGTATAAATAAACAGTTTTTTCGAAATCACATCGCTACAATTCGGCACCATGGTCACTTCAGCAAGCAATACCCCCGCAGCCTACGGCGAGAGCGCCATTCGAGTCCTCAAAGGACTAGAACCCGTCAAGCAAAGACCGGGGATGTACACCCGCACCGACAACCCCATGCACATTCTGCAAGAGGTGTTGGACAACGCTTCAGACGAAGCACTCGCTGGATTCGGCAAACGCATCAAGGTGATTCATCACGTGGACGGGTCCTACACGGTCGAAGACGATGGCCGAGGCATCCCGTTTGGAATGCATCCCGAAGAGGGCGCACCTGTCGTCGAATTGGTGTTCACGCGGTTGCACGCAGGAGGCAAGTTCGACAAAGGGTCGGGCGGCGCTTACAGCTTCTCTGGTGGCCTTCATGGCGTCGGTGTCAGCGTGACCAATGCCTTGTCGACGCGTTTGGAGGTGGTGGTGCACCGCGAAGGGCAGCGCGCTTCATTGGTGTTTTCCGGCGGCGATGTGATCGAACCATTGCAGGTTCGCCCGCTCGAACCGGGAGAGCGCCGCACGGGCTCTAGTGTGCGGATGTGGCCAGATAGCAAGTACTTTGAATCGACCCAAATTCCTCCGCACGAGTGGGTCCACTTGTTGCGCAGCAAAGCAGTCCTGATGCCAGGCGTCACCGTGTCATTGGTGAACGAAAAAACCAAAGAGACCCAAAGTTGGCAGTACAAAGGTGGATTGACCGATTACTTGCAACAAGGGCTTGCTGCCGACCCTGTGATTCCATTGTTTGAGGGCGAAGGCTTTGCCGATCGCCACCACGACACATTTGCAGAGGGAGAGGGGGCCAGTTGGGCTGTGGCTTTCACCGAAGAAGGTGCCGTGCTGCGCGAAAGCTATGTCAATTTGATCCCCACGTCATCTGGTGGGACGCACGACAGCGGGCTGCGGGACGGGTTGTTTCAGGCAGTCAAAAGCTTCATCGATTTTCACAGCCTGCTGCCCAAGGGCGTCAAGCTGCTGCCAGAGGATGTCTTCGCTCGCGCCAGCTATGTGCTGTCCGCCAAGGTGCTGGATCCTCAATTCCAAGGCCAAATCAA
>JBEAPX010000090.1:0-12964 GCA_041164205.1 Pseudomonadota bacterium | reverse complement strand
GCGCGCTGACCATGCCACGATACGCCGCGGCCATCCCGTGCATCGACACCATCAGTGCGCAGGGAGGGGGCGCCTCAAGGCCTCCAACACACACGCGGCAACGGCATCGGGCTTTTCATGCAAGACCCAATGCGAAGCATCCGCAAAACGGTGAATGCGCACATCGTCCACGTGATCGGATAGTCCATCCAACAAGCTGGGCCTCAAGGCCTCGTCTTGCATTCCCCAGATGACGTCGGTGGGGACTCGCACGTGGGTCATTTCAGCGGGCAGCTCCAGCGCCATCACCGCATCTTGTGGATTCAATGGTGGCTTGAGCGGAGACTGCTGGTAGTAGGCACACTGCCCCTTCAACCCTTGCGCCCAAATCGCTTCGTGTGCCTGCTTCAGCTCGGGTGTGAGCCAGGCGGGGGCGGCCATGCCCTCGCTGTGGTGGCGCATCAAAAAGCCCCACAGCTTGTCAAACCCGTTGGCGCTCAGGCGCTCAGCGGCGTCTTCTCGAGACAGGTAATGCATATAGGCGCTGGCAGCTTGCTGCTCGGGGTCGGCCTGTAAGGCCTTCAAAAAGGTCGCTGAATGCGGTGAGTTGATGGCGATGAAACGCTCCATCAACTCGGGATGCTGCGCTGCCACACCCCAGGCCAGCGCGCCACCCCAATCATGGGCAATCAAGGCTGCCACGGGCCGAGCACTGACCGATCGCAGCAACTCAACGATGTCTTGTGTGAGGTATTTGGCGCGGTAGGCGCTGGGCTCTGCGGGTTGGCTCGAACCGGCGAATCCACGCAAGTTCGGCGCGACGCAGCGCCAGCCTTGTTCCGCCAGCTTGAGGGACAAGGCGTCCCATACAAATGCGCCCTGCGGGAAACCATGCAACATCACCACCACAGGGGCATCGGGAGCCCCGCACACGCGACACTCTAAGCGGATGCCGTGCGCTAAGTCGATGGGCTCAATGGTCAAGGGATGAGTCATTCGCCCATTGTGATCATGTTGGCATCAACCGTTGTCACCTTTGGGATCAGAAAGCCGCTCAAAACGAGGGCGCACCTCACCCTCGATGGTGATGTACTCGTTGAACATCTGCGCGGGTCTCACCCACAGTCCACGGGATCCGTACAGCGCGCGATAGACCACCATGACCTCTAGCGATTCACTGTGTCTGGCCAGATCAATCACCTCGTACATGCCACCCTTGTAGTGGCGGTACAGCCCCGCGGGCACTTGCTCAGCCGCTCGGATGGGCGGCAAATCTTGATCGCTGGCAGACACGGCAAACCTTTCAAAATCTCGGCATAAAAAAAGCCCCTTCCTGGTCTGGAAGGGGCTTTGTATGGAGCGGGATAAGAGGCTCGAACTCTCGACCTATACCTTGGCAAGGTATCGCTCTACCAACTGAGCTAATCCCGCAAACTTGAAACCATCGCTGGCGCCATGGCTTGAATGTTTGGCTTCACATCGAAGCAGTCTCGCATTATAGCATAGAGATTTTTGCTGGTCGAAAATTATTTTCGATTTTTTTGTTGCCTGCCCACGCCAGGCTCAGTGGGAGGGGTGCGGCGGCGCCCATCGTCGGACTGGATGGGGGTGGATCATGCAGGTGAATAGAGAAAAAGACCAACGCAGTGAGGTCACTCCCAAGCTGAGCCGAACGATACACACCAGGTCATCCAATCGATCTAGGCGAAATTTCGCACGCCACGCCAAGCCTTTCATTGAACCTGTTTAAAATCAATGGGTTGGCGATCGATTGTGAAACGCAATCGCAATCGCTTGGTCAGAGCTAGGCTGTCTGTTAAACGCGGGCGACCCACACCCCAGAGTTCGCCCCGATATTCGGGGCGTTTTTGTCAGGAACCAACACAGATGTTGAACACAAGGCCCGAAGAGGAAGAACGATCCGCCATGCAGGTGCTGGTTGAGCGCGTCAGCATTGACCGGGCGAGCCTTGCCTTGTTGGGACCGGATACTTCGTTGGTAGACGACTTTGGGCGGCGGTTGGTGCAGGTCTTGAGGCAAGAGGCCAACCTCGAAGTGGTGGTGTTGTTTGACGTGGCAGAGGACAAATTGCTGGCCCGAATCAATCAGCGCCTCGCGCCTTTGTCTCTGAATGAAGCGCGGTCAGCTGAAAAAATTGAGCAGCCCCCTCAAGTGTGGGTGTTGCAGGTGCAAGGCGAGAGCCATCTCAATCAGGTGCAGATGTTGACTCGGCTGATCCGCGATTTTCCAGCGGCCAATTTGAGTTTGATTTTGTTGTCGAGCCCGAAGATCTCCGACGCCTTCCTCGAGAGCGCGCTGGGGCGCTTTTATGTCCAGTGGCGGTTGACCGATGCCGAAGTAGACGCCATGGTCAGCGCGCATGAGACCCCCTTGAGCGTTGTGGCGCCCAGCCCTGCCCCTGCGCTTTTGCCGGCCTCTCGCAAGGACAAATGGATGGCCGGTCTAAGATCGTCTCGCGCCCCCTTCCTGGTGGCAGCGGCGGCCGTGTTGCTTTTGTTGTTTTCGTTGGTGGTCAATCGGCAGTAAGCCCTCGCGCCACCCCAAACTGGCGCGTTGACACGCTAAAGACTTGGCAGTTGGTGCCGACTCCACTAAGGACTGTTCTTGGCAGATGCGGGGCGTTGGCCCAGCCAAGAGCGGAAACCCATATGTTTTGGAGCCGACAAGATGATGCCGTTCAAACTCACCTCCGCCCTGCTGTTGGGCAGTCTTGCCTTGGCAGGCTGCCACACCATGCCCCACGCGCAGTCTGAGCACTCAGCGCACAAGCCCGCGGCCGCAGTCGCCGATGCGAGCTCGACCATGCTGGCCCCCATGGTCGAAAAACGCGAGACCTTGATTGGCACTGGCTATGCGGTGATCCCCATTCAAAACCACCAGTTGCCTGCACAGCAGCGTCTGCTGGCCATCCGCGCGTCCAAGCTGGACGCCTACCGCTCTCTGGCAGAGCAGGTGTATGGCCAATACTTGGACGCCAACACCACCGTGGCAGACATGACGGTGCTCAGCGACAACTTCAGAGCGAAGGTAGAAGGCGTGATTTACGGCGCCGTTTTGGTGAGCATCACGCCTGTGGGTCAAGATACCTACGAAACCACGTTGTCACTGGACAAAAGCATCGTGAACGAACTGCGCGCGTTGTACCTCAGCCAGATGGGAAACAAGCGCAGCCAATAAAGGGTGACGCACTGCCATGAACACGATGTCTGCGTTCAAGCTTGGGTTACTGAGTATGGCCATGCTGGCAATGCCAGCAGCCAACGCTGAGACGCGCCCTGCCGCCGAGCAAGACCCTGAAATTCAGTTGATGGCCATTCGGCAGGCTTTGGCAGGCGCCGTCGAGCAAGCACCCACACGGGTCTTGTCCACCGCTTGGATTGACCAACAAGGTACTTTGCACGAAACCACGGTCTACAACACAGATGCCGTGGTGAAGGGCGTACGCGTGCTGGCCTACATCAACAACGGACAAGAGACGCGCGAGCAGCAAATCGCTCGTGTAGCGGCAGACGTGCGATTGCCCCATTCCCTCAAGCCATCGGCGGACAACTCAACCTGCCAGTCAACCGCATTGGTGCCGCGCATGGCCGTTGCGCTCAATTACCGAGTGCGCGCTGGGTCTGGTGAACTGGACGCAGCCGTTGCAGCATGGTTGAACCAAGAGGTTCGGCAACTCAATGGCGTCTTGACCGAGCAGTCCACCCGTTGGTACGCCAACGCATCGGGTGGAAGGCCGCCAGCCCAAACCGAAGGGGCTTACTGGACATCTCTCTTGGGCAGCGTCCGGGAGTCGACGGAGTGGCAGTTGGATGTCAGCATCGAGCGCATCAACACACCTGCCACGCTCGAAGCCTCCACACAAGGCGAGACACCGCTGTTTTTGCGCGAGTGGATGAGCCACCGCGAGCCACAGCAGTGGAGACTTCAATTGAGCTTGTTGCAAGCGGGTCAAGCGCCGATTTGGGATTGGCGGACCCAACTTGAGAATGTGCCCCAAGACAACGCCCACGCCGCAGTCGACATATTGAAAAAGCTCAAAGAACAGTTTGGGCAGGCTGTCGCGGACTTGGACAAGCAGACCTCCTGCACGCCCATTCGCTACGCCATACAACCGACCAAAAATGATACTGAGTGGGTGCTCACTGCCGGCGATCAGTCTCATTTAAAGGCGGGCGACCGACTGCTGGTTTTGGACAAGCAAAGCGTTCCAGCACGTCTGCTTGAGCCGCACGCCATGCAACGGGTGGCACTGGCTGAAGTGGTCAAAGTCGGCCCACAACACACTGAATTGCGTCAACTGGCTGGCGCACCTTTGCCGCGGCAAGGTCAATGGGTGGCAGTGCCCCTGTAAAGTGAAAAGGATTCAACAATGAGCACTCTGGACAACCCCGCCAAGCTGACAGCGCTGAAAGCCCTGATCTGCACCACAAGCCTCTTCATGATGTCTGCGCCTTGGCTGACCCCTGCGGCCCATGCATCTGACAACCTCCCCAGTGTTGAGATGGCGCTCACCACGCTGTTGGGCGACGCAGCCAAGCAGTGGTCCAACCCCAGCGCGGCAACGGCGATGCCTGTCGCGTCCACGCCCTACACATCTGGACTGACACGCGTGGTGGTGAAGCGCGGTGACACCGTGGATCGGCTGCTGCGGAGGCATTTGGGGAACACCGCATTCAGCATGAGCTATGTTCGCCAAGCGTTGGTCCGTCTGAATCCTGCCGCTTTTCCAAGCGGGAATGTCCACCGTCTGGAGGCAGGCATTACCCTATTGGTACCCACTGAGCAAACGCTGGTGGCGCTACTAAAGAACGAAAAGCCAGCGGCCTTCGCTGCCACTCAAGGCAGTTCGGGTGTCTCTGGTTATGGGGAGATGTCCATGCAACAGTCAGGCCAATGGGCACGCGAGCAAAAAAATTGGATCCGTTACCCTTAAGGCCACGTTGCTTGACTGCACCTTGATGTAAGCCACGCCACCATGATCACGGGCAGCGAAACCACCCACTTGACTGCGCGCCCTTTGCCGGTGATGGTAGATGGCAAGCTGCCAGTGATCCCAGCCCAAGATGTCATGGCACTCGGACTGCGCGAAGACCAAGTGGTGCGCCCGCTGGTGGCGATTCAAAGCGAAGCTTTAAAGCTCGTTTTACAGGGCAAGCCATTTGACCCACCAGCCGGCATGAAACTGGTGCCAGGCGATACCCCCATGATGCGGGTCCATCTCTTACCCAATGGCTCGGCAGTGCTGAGGCCTATGGAGCCGCACACGCAAGCAACCGCACACACGAGCCCCCAAGTCGCGCCAGCCAGGTTGGATCGACTGCTGTTGCTGCCCAACGGCTTGCAAGCCTTATTCACGGCGTTGAGACCCACCCAGTTGTTGCAGAGTCTGACCCAACTGCAATCGGCATTGCCACAAATCGCGCCATTGGTGACAACCATCCAGCGCAGCCGACCCGGGATGGATGAGCTCAATGCCGTCACACTCAAGAAGGCCATGCTCAGCAGCGGGTTCATGGGCGAGGCCTTGTTGGCACAGAAAACGGCGGAGCCTACGGATCTCAAATTTTTGCTCCGCCAACTGCTTAGTCGGGTGGCGCAAGAGTCTGCGCATGAGGAATCGACGCGCAAACTCAGTGAACTGGTCGATGACATGGAGGCCTTTCAAGTGCAGACCTTGCAGGCCGATGCAGGGCGCTCAGCGCCGATTCACCTGGTTCTGTCCTTTCACAATGCACCGCCTGTTGAAATGCGCATTCAGCAAGAGCGCAGTGGTCAAGAAGCACAGGACTCAAGCTGGGATGTTGACCTCTATACCCAAAGCGACGAGTGGGGCGGCATTTGGTTGCGCACCCGCGTGATTGGCGAAGACCGCATTGGACTGACGATGTGGGCCGAGCGCGAGGATGTCAAAGCACTGGCAACCCAACGAGGCTATTTGTTGAGGGATGCATTGCGCGAAGCTCAGCTGAGTCTGGTCGACTTCCAGGTGATTCATGGTGCTCGTCCGGACCGTGTGACCCCGCCCGCGTCATCGGGGGGGGCTGGCCGACTGATTGATTGCGAGGCTTGAACCATGACGCGCCGCACAGCCATCGCCCTAGAGTACGGTCAGAACCCAACGCCGCTGGTCACGGCCAAGGGGGATGCAGAGCTGGCGCAAGACATCATCAACGAAGCCCGTCGGCATGGTGTCCATGTCGCCGAGGACCCCCAACTGCTTGCTTTGCTGTCAAAGCTGGAGGTGGGAGAGGCCATTCCGCCCAATTTGTACACGGCGGTCGCCGTGATTTTGTCGTGGGTTTATTGGCTCAAGGGTATGCGGCCAGGCGATGAGAAAGCACGCCAGCCTTGATCGACGCTGAGCGTTAAATTTGCGAATCCTCTGCCTCGGGCAGCATGAATTGCGAGGGTTGCTGGCGCAGCTCTAATCCAGCTTTGGCGTACAGTCCGGCACACACATCGTCGAGTGTGATTCGCACCACTTCCATTTCTTCAGGGGCTCGCTCAACGGAGTCCACGCCGCATTGATAAATCAAGTTGCAGGCATCGGGCGGCAGCCAAGACTCGACTGAGCCTCGCAGCACACTGATCTTGCGCTTGTTCTTAGGGGTTGCGGTCGCGCCCATTTGCGCATCGACTCGGCCCTCTTCAAACAAAGCCTCGATGTGCTTGGAGAGCACTGGTTCGTAGCGCTGACGCACCTCTTCCACGCGAGAGTCATCCAGCCCCTGAGGCGGGGAACCACACATCGCTTCCCACAGCGTTTGACCGCTCAAGCCTGCAAAAGGCCCTTGCGCTGTGGCGCTTTGGTGCGACGTCTCCTGCAATCTGCTGGCGACAGACTGAGTTTCTTTTTCTAGGTCATTGACGCGCGCAGTGAGATAGATGATCAACAAAATGATCACCAGCAGCGCAATGGCAATCATGCCTAATACGTAGATGTCCATTGCAATTGACCTAGGGCTTTACTCATTGGGAGCATCCGAACTGGGTGCTTCGGTAGAGCCCGCTGGCGCACCGATTTCGTCGCGCAAAAATTGCAACACCAAAAAGGGATCATCGACGCCCAACTCAGAGCTAAAAATCTGATCTGCCAGCCCTTGCATGGCATCAATGGCCTGTTCAGCGGACAAGTCTGTTCGCTGATAGCTTCCACCTAGGGCGAACGCGATTTCAGCATATTCGTTGGGCAGGTAGACCCACACCTTGTCACCAGACACCGAGGCCACTTGCTGATACTCTGCGGCGACGGGCTCAGGAGGCTTTTCGCTACCAGCGAC
Source organism: Pseudomonadota bacterium (assembly GCA_041164205.1). Lineage (GTDB taxonomy): Bacteria > Pseudomonadota > Gammaproteobacteria > Burkholderiales > Burkholderiaceae_C > RS62. Next base: position 5,684 of record JBEAPX010000090.1, on the reverse strand, counting down.
AATGGCTTTCATGGTTTCTTCTTCGAAGGCGGCTGTTTTTTCGGCCCCTTCAATGAAGGTTTTGTCCAGGTGCGCACGGCACAGCAAAACCATGCGGATGCGAGCGCTGCGCGAGTCACGTCCTCCCTCTTTTTTCAGAGATGCAATTTTTTCAAACGCAAGCTTGGCGCGTTCTTTTTGCGCCTTCTCACTGTCGTCTTGAAATAGCTTGGCGAACATGAATGGATTGGTTAAAAAAATGAATGGTTGATTCTAATTGGCTGAAACCGCGCTCAGTCCAATTGGAGCTGTGCCCGCAATTTTTTTACGGTTTCGGACAAGATTTGCGACACGCGCGACTCACTGACCCCTAGGACTTCGCCAATTTCTTTCAGGTTCAGCTCTTCTACGTAATACAGCGACATGACCAGCTTGGGACGCTCGCTCAAACCGTCAATCGCCTCAGTCAAGGCCGCCATGAGCTGAGCGTGCTCAACAAACACCTCGGGTTGCTGCTCACGATCACCTCTGATGTTGAGTACCTCTTCGCCAATGTCCTCCATGGAATGGGTTTCAAAGCGATTGGCTGAGTCTTTTTCTTTGTGGTATCCGTCCAGCGTCTTGCCCATGAAGTCAGCGAGTTCGCTGGTGTTGGGCTTGCGCCCGAGCTCGGAGGCCAGAGTGTGCGTAGCCTCGTTTTCAGAGCGCTTAAAAGCCACGGCCGACCGAGGCAGCGAAGACAGTCGACGCACCTCATCCAGCATCGCACCGCGGATGCGACTGAGTGCAAAGTTCTCGAAACCGACGCCTTTGGATGGGTCAAACGAACGCGCCGATTCAATCAAACCGATCATCCCAACCTGAACCAACTCGTCGAGCTCCATATAGGGCGGAATCCGCGCCTTCAGGTGCGATGCCACGCGCTTGACCATTGCCATATGGCTCACGATCAAAGCCTCTTGCGACTGTTCGTGCTGCGTGTATAGCTCGAGACTCGAGGGATTCATGGCACCGTGGGCTCAGTCTGCCGCCAACATTCGTTCCACAAAGAACTGAATGCGTCCAGAGGCATGGGTGATCGGAGGCAGGGCAGTGACTGCCTGCGCCAGGTTTCTGAAGTCTCGCGACGCCGCGCTCCCCGGAGCGTGGTCCAGAACCGACTTGTACTTGCGCAACGACTCCAGCACCAGTTCATCCGCTGCAATGCCAGGCAAAGCGTGTACGGGTTGCTGCAAAAATCGGTCACACACTTGGCTGATGCGCTTGTAAAGCTGTTGCCCTGCGCTTTGGTTGGGCACCATGTTGGGAATCAAATAGATCTCGTCCAAGTGCTCATCCTTGGTCATGACCTTGATCAGTCCGTAGGCATCTGCGATCGAAGCGGGTTGGTCGCACACCACGACAAAGCGACGCTGACAAGCGGACAAAAAGGCAATCACGCTGGACGAGAGGCCCGCTGCCACGTCCACCAAAAGGTAGTCCACTGGTTCTTCTAGCTCGGTAAAAGCGCGAATGATCGCAGCTACCTGGGCCGCGTCCAATGAAGCCAATTCTCTGACACCCGAGGCCCCGGGCACCAAACGAATGCCCTGGGGGGTGGTGATGATGATTTCTTCGAGGGTGCGCTCACCGCGCAACAGGTGGCCCAAGTTGTATTGGGTTTGGCAACCCAGTCCAATTTGGGCGTTGGCCAGACCAAGATCGGCATCCAGGAGCATGACGCGCTTGCCCGTGGCTTGCAGTGCGGTAGCCAGGTTGATGGAGACGGTGGTCTTACCCACGCCTCCCTTGCCACTGGCAATGCCGATGACTTGCGGACTGGACATTTTCATCATTGCAGGCACGGGATGACGTAGTTGGGTGTCGCAGTACTTGATGCGGTTTTGACGATTCTGCTGGCACTCGAATTGGAGACGCGAGCACTGATTTTTACAGGTGGCGTTTTCAAGCTGGTGGTCACGCCTGGTCCGGCATTTCGAGCCAGCATTTCCTCTAGCTTGGTCAGGGCCGATTCTATCAGTTTGCCTGTGTCAAGCGAGGGGATCCCATCACTGCTGCGATCACTGTCCGACACCACAGAGATAGGGGTTGGATGCTCGCGCACGAAATCAATCAAAGGCCACGGATTGGGCATTTCATCCCATTTGCTGACCATCAGACTTTGCCAAAACGACGCCGGGCTCTTCGCCAACTGCTGAAAGTGCTCAATGCCTGCGTGCGCTGGCACAACCGCGTGCAATGCGATGTGCTTGTCCAATTGCGCCAGGTCAGCGGCATGGCGCATAGGGTCAGAGCCTGGGGTATCAATCAAGATCAATTTGCGATCCCCCAGCTCATCGACCAGCAAACCCAGCGCCGCCAAATCGCGTGCTCGGTACACATCAATGCCCGTTTGTGCGGCCAAGATTTGAGTCTGACTCCACGCCCCTGGCTTGTTGTCGCTGTAACTGATCAACGCAATGTCTTGCACCGCGTGCTCCCGGCTCGCTGCCATGGCAATGCGGTGAAGCATCATGGTTTTACCCACACCGCTGCTGCCTACCACGGCATGGATGCCACCCATGAGTGAATGGGGGCGCTTGACCGTGAGTGACTGGTGCAGGCGCATCCGCATATCCATCAGGGCCTGGCCGTACTCTCCATCTCCCTGCACATCTTGCAGCAACCAGCCTCGCAGCCGCGAGGGCACATGGCAATCGATCAACGCGTCAAGCAAAGGGCGCATGGTGCTGGGCACAGCCTCGGCACCTGCCACATCTTGATGGAGCCGAGAGAGCTGGAACTCGCGGCGCAATGAAGCGATCTCATCTCTGACCAGAGACACCAGTTCTTGGCCACGGACACGGCCCATGGCTTCCTCGGACGCCGCGTTCAGTGTCGCCTCTAACGCATCGGCCACCGATGGCACGGTCTTGGCAGGCTCGGCTTTCGCCTGCTCGACCGCCGCCTGACGCTGGCTGGCCTCAATGTCTTGAGCGGCAGACTGTCTGGCATGGACCAAGAAGTCTTCGAAGGGGGTCAACGCCTCTGACGACACGCTTCCTCCTGCTGGCTGAGCCTGAGTTGGTGTGTGCTCGGGTGTCGCGTCAGTCTGCACCGATGCGCGGTTGTCGATGGCCACGATCAGCTCAGTCAAGTTATCGACTTTGTTGCACGAAATCACCATGACTTCGGAGCCGTAGAGCGAGACGGCCTTTTCGTTGGCGCTGCGCGCGTCTTTGGCAAGAATTCTTTTCAGTTCCATGGGGCTTTGCTCCATTCAAAAATCATGTGATCTGCGGTCATTGCTTGTCGCCACGGTTTTCAACCTGAATGGTTTGAATCACCTTGACTTCTTGCTCATCTGGAATTTCGCTGTAAGACAGCACTGTCAAATCGTTGGCACGGTGGCGAACAGCGCGTGCCAGCCACAGGCGGATCTGCGGCGATACCACCAACACGGCGGGATAACCTTGCTCTTCGACCGAGCGCACGCTCTCGCGCAACGCCGTGAAGAGGCTCTCTGCCAAGCTTGGCTCCAGCACGACGTTGGCGCTGCCTCCGTTTTGCTGGATCAAGTTGTGCAGCAATTGCTCCAAGTTGGGGTCTAACGTCATCACTGGCAACGAGGACCGGTTCTCGAGCAATGATTGAACAATCATGCGGCCCAGTTTGGGGCGAACCAAGCTGGTGAGCATTTCTGGGTCTTGGGTGCGGGCGCTGGCCTCCATCAAAGACTCGGCGATGGTGCGCATATCGCGAATGGGCACGCCCTCGCTCAAGAGGTTTTGCAAAGTCTTGGTGACCACGCCCAAAGACAACTTGCCAGGCACCAACTCTTCAACCAGCTTAGGAGAGCGCGCGGCCAGCTTGTCCAACAATTTTTGAGTCTCATCGTGGCTCAGCAACTCAGAGCCGCTGTCACGCAACACCTTGTTCAAGTGTGTGGCAATGGCCGTGCTGGGGTCCACCACGGTGTAGCCCAGCGTGCGCGCATAGTCTCGCTGCGCAGGGTCGATCCAAATGGCCTCTAGACCAAAAGCAGGCTCGCGGGTGCTGATTCCCTCGAGGGTGCCGTACACCTTGCCTGGGTTGATCGCCAACTCGCGACCCACTTTGACTTCGCCGCGTCCTCGGATCACGCCGTGCAACACGATGTGATAGGTGTCCGGGTCGATGTTGAGCGCATCGCGGATGCGCACCGGCTGCACCAAAAAACCCAGCTCAGCGGTGAGCTTCTTGCGCACCCCTTTGACGCGCGCCATGAGTTGCCCGCCGGTATCGGGGTTGACCAATGGAATCAAGCCGTAACCAATCTCTAAACCAATGGGGTCGACCTGTTCCACATCGTCCCAATCCAACTCCTTGGGCGCGTCGCTTGCGGCCGCTTTGGCCGCCTCTTCCGCCTCGACAGGGGCGCCTTCGCGTTGAATCAGAAACACCCCGAGTGCGGCAATGCCAGCGGCCAGAGTCAAAAAGATGAAGTGCGGCATACCGGGCACCAAGCCCATGACGCCCATGATGCCGCTGGCGATAAACAGGGCCGACGGATTGGCCAGCTGCGTGCTGGCCTGCTCAGTCATGGACTCTGCAGTGGTCACACGCGTCACGATGATGGCGGTGGCCAGCGATAAGAAAAGCGAAGGGATCTGAGCGACCAAACCATCGCCAATCGTCAACAAGGTGTAAATCCGACCCACCTCAGCCATCGGCATACCGTGCTGAAAGATACCCACCGTCAAACCACCCACGATGTTGATCAACAAAATCAACAAGCCGGCAATGGCGTCACCGCTCACGAATTTGGACGCACCGTCCATGGATCCGAAAAAGTCAGATTCCTGACTGAGTTCCTCGCGGCGGCTCTTGGCGGTCTCTTGATCGATCACACCGGCGTTCAAGTCGGCATCAATCGCCATTTGCTTGCCGGGCATGGCATCCAAGGTGAAGCGGGCATTGACCTCAGACACTCGGCCTGCACCTTTGGTCACCACAATGAAATTGATGATCATCAAGATCACAAAAATGATGAAACCGACCACGTAATTGCCGCCGATGACAAACTCACCAAAGGCGGCAATCACCTTGCCCGCAGCCTCTTCGCCCTCGTGGCCATTGACCAAAATGACGCGGGTAGACGCCACGTTCAACGCCAAGCGCAGCATCGTGGCAAACAACAAAATAGCGGGAAAAGCAGAGAACTCTAGCGGGCGGCGCGTGTGTACGGCCACCATGATCACCACCAAACCGATCACGATGTTGAGCGTGAACAAAAAGTCCAGCAGCAAAGCCGGCAATGGCAACACCAGCATGGACATGATCAACAGCACGAGAACCGGGATGCCCAGGCCGCGCAGGTCGTAGCGGGCAAAGTTTTGCCGCAGCAGATTCACGGTGGCGGTTGACGCGGATAGCATGGTTTCAGTCGCAGGCGAGGCCTAAAAGAGTGGTGTCGGCACCCTTTAAGCAATGGTTATGCCAACTTGAGTGTCGGATCCCCGTCACCCCATAAAGCGGCAAGTTTTGTCGGGCACGGTTCTTGTTTGTAAAAGCGAGCCTGCCCGTGCAGGTGCCCGAGTCACAGCCCAGGAGCCAATGCTCGCCATGACCAGAATTGACGCCATACCGCTATTTCCTACCCTAGACACAGACGCTGTCGCGCCCGCTGCTGCCCGCAAATCGGAAGAACCCGGAGGCAAAGAAGCCTTCGCGGAGATTTTTGCCGG
>JBEAPX010000089.1:0-21835 GCA_041164205.1 Pseudomonadota bacterium | reverse complement strand
AGCCTGCATGCTTAGCGGAACACGATGCCATTCCATCAAGGCGCAAAACGCTCTGATGGAATGACACAGCTTCGATCCCAAGCAACTTTTCAAGCGACGGGTATCGCCGAGGACACCTCACTCCACAATTGCAAAACGCCTGAGTCAGCGAACCAACCCAGGCGTTGCGATGTCACCCAAATTAGGTCTTGCTTACTTACGCAGGCCCAATTTGCCAATCAGAGCCACGTAGCGATCGCTGTCTTTGGCTTTCAAGTAGTCCAACAGCTTACGGCGGCGGCTCACCATACGCAACAAACCACGGCGACCATGGTGGTCTTTGTGGTGCTCTTTGAAGTGAGGGGTCAACTCGTTGATACGAGCGGTCAGCAAAGCCACCTGCACTTCGGGGCTACCAGTGTCGGCAGCGCCGCGTGAGTTGTCTTTGATGATGTCTGCTTTGACGATAGTCATGTCTAAATTTCCTTTGAAATCACTGGCGTGGGTGGCAGAAATGCACCGAGCAAAAAATCGCTAGGTGAACAACCGCGGCCCACGTGAATCACCGCTGAACACCATTGTTCAGTGAGGCTAGCCGATGATTATAGCGGGAACCGAGGCCCACTGACCAGCCCGTACCAGTCAAACGCCCTATCAAGCGGATATTGAATCCAGTGGCCAACGGGGCTTAACGTCAAACGTCCCTGGGGAAGTCATCAGTGCAGACTGGGTACCTGCTTGCCAACGCAAAGCTGCCGCCATGGCGATCATCGCACCGTTGTCTGTGCATAGCTGCAGCTCAGGGTAGTGAACCCTCACATTGTTGGCCGCGCAAATGTGGTTGAGCTGGGTCCGCAGTGCTTGATTCGCCCCCACACCACCTGCGACCACCAGTCGGCGCAGTCCAGTTTCGGCAATCGCCCTCATCGCCTTTTTAACCAACACATCAACGATCGCCGCCTGTGTGCTGGCTGCCAAATCGGCACGGTCTTGATAGCTGGGCGCCTCCCCCAGTCGGCCAAAAGCTGTCCAAACGGCGGTTTTGAGTCCGGCGAATGAAAAATCTAAGTTGGGTTGGTGCAACAAAGGGCGAGGCAAAGCAAATGCCGTTGGGTCACCTTCTTGCGCCAGTCTCGCGAGCTCGGGCCCACCAGGGTAAGGCAACCCAAGCACCTTGGCCGACTTGTCGAATGCCTCACCGGCGGCGTCGTCGATGGTCTCGCCCAGCAACGCGTAGCGACCCACACCGTCGACCCGCATCAGCTGGGTGTGCCCTCCCGACACCAACAAAGCGATGAACGGGAACTCCGGCGGGTCCGCACTGAGGAAAGGAGACAACAAGTGCCCCTCCAAATGATGCACGCCCAGCGCTGGGACGTTCAGCGCCGCCGCCAATGTCGCAGCCACCCCCGCACCGACAAGCAGAGCCCCCGCCAAGCCAGGACCGCGGGTAAACGCCACCGCCTCGACGTCATCGAGGCGCGCACCCGCCTGCTTCAACGCCAGCCTGGTCAAAGGCAGCACGCGGCGGATGTGATCGCGACTGGCCAACTCGGGAACCACGCCGCCATAGGCCTGGTGCAGCTTGATTTGCGAGTGCAGCGTCTGCGAAATCAACACAGGCGCACCCGAACTGGCGGAACGCACCAGCGCCACACCCGTCTCATCGCAAGAAGATTCAAAACCAAGGATCAACATCAGGGTTGCGAGTTTAGTCGCGAGCCAAGCTTTTGACGTGCCGAGCCGCCACAAAACAATCGGAACGCACAAAAAGTCAAAGCATATTCCTCAGAGTCATAACGGCGCTTTCACAATCAGCGCCATGCAAACCACGCGACCTCTCACCACACTTGGCCGTGTCACGCTTGTGGGCGCAGGTCCGGGTGACCCAGAGCTCCTCACAATCAAAGCGCTGCGCGCCATTCGTGAAGCTGAGGTGGTTTTTGTCGACGACTTGGTGAACCCCCTCATTGTTGAGCAGGTCCACTCATCCGCTCGGGTCATCTATGTGGGCAAGCGAGGCGGGTGTCAGTCAACACCTCAAAGCTTCATCCTGAAATCCATGGTGCAAGCGGCCAAGAGCGGATACCAAGTGGTCAGGCTCAAAGGCGGAGACCCCTTCATGTTTGGGCGCGGCGGCGAGGAAATCGAATATCTGCAAGGTCACGGCATCCCGTGTGATGTGGTGCCAGGCATTACCGCCGGAGTTGCCGCGATGGGCGCGCTGAACACCCCGCTCACCCAGCGGGGGCTCGCACAGGGGGTCTTGTTTGTCACTGGCCACAATCAAGAGGGCTCTGAGGGACCGGATTGGAAGGCCTTGGGGCTTTTGGCTCGCACCCAACGCATGACTTTGGTGATTTACATGGCAATGTCACACATCGAGGCAATCAGTCAGCGGCTGCTCGAGAGCCTGCCACCCGACACGGCTGTTGCCGTCGTGCAACATGCCACCCTGCCCCAACAGCGCCACGCTGCCTGTCGTTTATCTGAAGTCGCACAGCGGGTCACTGCCGAGGGAATGGGCAGCCCTGCGGTTTGGGTGATTGGTGATGTGACAGCGGGGCTGCAAGCCCATCATGCGGCTATCACCCTCTGCGCTTGAGTCCAACACTGCCGAGCAGCAGTATCGGGCTATAATCTGCGGCTTTGCTAGCAATCAGCGGTTTTGTTCTGATCCAACTCACCGCACATTATTGAGGACACCCTTTCAGTCATGACGACCATCCGTGTAAAAGACAACGAGCCCTACGAAGTTGCACTGCGCCGTTTCAAGCGCAACATCGAGAAGCTGGGCCTGCTCACCGACTTGCGTGCCCGTGAGTTTTACGAAAAGCCCACCGCAGAGCGCAAGCGCAAAAAGGCAGCGGCCGTGAAACGCCACGTCAAGCGTGTACGCTCCATGCAATTGCCCAAGCGCATGTACTGATGGCGCTGAGGGGGATCCCCTCTCGCTGTCCGAACCCGCCAAAGGACGCTTTCGCGGGTTTTTTTACGCCTTATCCTTTTGAAAGCCAACTCCATGAGCCTGAAAGACCAAATCACCGAAGACATGAAAAGCGCAATGCGTGCCAAAGACAGCGCACGGTTGGGCACCATTCGTATGTTGCTGGCAGCTTGCAAGCAAAAGGAAGTGGACGAGCGCGTCGAGCTAGACGACGCCATGGTGGTGACCATCGTCGAAAAACTGATCAAACAACGCAAAGACTCGGTTGCTGCTTATGTGCAAGCTCAGCGCCAAGACTTGGCCGACCAAGAGCAATCTGAGATCGGCGTGCTTGAAGCCTACATGCCAGAGCGCATGAGCGCAGAAGAAGTCCAAGCACAAGTGGTTGCCATCGTGTCGGAAGTGGGAGCCACGGGGCCGGGCGACATGGGCAAAGTGATGGGCGTGGCCAAAGCACGCTTAGCCGGCAAGGCCGACATGGGCGAGGTGTCCAAGGCCGTGAAAGTGGCCTTGCAGCCTTAAGGCACCAGAGTGTTCAGCAAGCCCCAAAGCTTGGGGCTTGTTTGCTGCAACGATAGGAGTCACCTCGAGCCCAATCCCCTCAATGGGGATAGCCCCTCAGCCTCTGCCCAGATCGAACCTCTGAACAGGGTCTCAGGCGCCAGCGATCTTCATGTTGGAGATCAACACAGAGCCTGTGGTTTTCGCGCCCAAGTTGTAGGTATCTGCCCCGATGGCATCGATGTTCTTGAACATCGATTTGAGATTCCCGGCAATGGTCACCTCCTCTACGGGGTAGGCGATTTGTCCATTCTCCACCCAATAGCCAGACGCGCCGCGGCTGTAATCTCCGGTCACCCCGTTGACCCCATGCCCCATCAACTCCGTGACGAAAAAGCCGCGGTGCAGCTTTTTCAACATCTCCGGTAACTTGTCTGTAGCCTGTGTCAAGCGACTGGACATCGTCAAGTTGTGCGAACCGCCTGAGTGCCCCGTGGTTTTCATGCCCAGTTTGCGAGCAGAGTAGCTGCTCAAAAAATACCCTTTGACTCGCCCACCATCCAGCACACGCCGAGCTCTCACTTTCACCCCTTCGTCATCAAAGGGCGAACTGCCCTTGCCTTTGAGGACAAACGGATCTTCATCGATGTCAATGTGCTTGGCGAATATTTGCTTTCCCAGGCTGTCTTGCAAGAAACTGCTGTTGCGATACAGCGCGCCGCCACTCACCCCTTGGACAAAAGCGCCCAGCAAACCACTGGCCAATGGCGCCTCAAACAACACGGGACACGTCATGGTCGATAGGCGGCGCCCGTTGAGTCTGGCCAATGCGCGCTCGGCAGCATACCGACCCACTGCGTTGGGGGCTGCCATTTCACGGGCATCGCGCATTGACGTGTACCAATGGTCGCGCTGCATCCCATCGCCCGTTCCGGCGATTGGCGCCACGGACAAACTGTGCCTAGTCGAGGCATAGCCACCACGAAATATGCCAACGCCGTGGGTTTTACCTTCCCTCATGTGTGCCGCAAAAAAGTGTGAGTGCTGGGCTGACACCCCTGCGCCTTCGCTGTTGGTAATCAGGGGGCTGGTTTCTAAAGCACTCGCCTCACAGGCCATCGCCAAATCGGCTGCACCTCGCGCATCGACGTCCCAAGGGTGAAACAAATCCAGGTCTTGCACCTCAGTCACGATGTCTTCAGCGTCTGGCAACCCCGCGAGCGGGTCTTCCGCCGTGAACTTGGCAATATCCAATGCGGCCTGGACAGTTTGGGTGATGGCTTTGAGCGAGAAGTCTGATGTCGAGGCATGGCCACGCCGATGGCCCAAGTACACCGTCACCCCTAGTGACTTGTCTCGATTGCGCTCTACATTTTCAAGCGCCTGATTGCGCACCGAGACACTCAAGCCATGTCCCTCCGACGCTTCTGCGACGGCGTCTGTGGCGCCTAGGCGCTTGGCAGCCTGGAGTGCGGCATCCACCGCGTCTTGCAACTGATCAGCGGTGAATTGGAACCCGCCAGCGCCGACTGCGGTTGGTTTCTTGGTCGTGATTTTGGACTTGCTCATGGTGGCGCTCATCATAGCGTCAGCGCGCAAACCGCAACTCTCATGGGACAATTCACACCATGGCAAGAAAACAACGACAAGGCTATTGGGTTCGGGGGCACTTTGTGGCCGCCGGGAGTGAGCTCGACCTCGAGCTCAAGCGTGAACTCAAAGGCGACCAAGACTACTCTCGCAACGACGCGAAGCGCGACAGTGACGCCAAGCAACAACTGGGTGAAGATTTATTGGGCTTGGGCGCCAGCGCTCGTGCGCAACTCAACTTACCCGAGGCCCTCGTTTTGGCATTAGATGAAGCCAAAAAAATTGATGCGCACGGGGCCAGACGCCGGCAAATGCAATACATCGGCAAATTGATGCGCAAGTTGGATGAGGAAACCTTGCAAGCCGTCCAAGCGGCATTGCTCGCGCAACACCAGGGAACGGCAGAGCAAGCTCAGGCACTACACGAAGCCGAGGATTGGCGCGACCGCTTGATTGATAACGATGAAGCAGTCACCCAATGGCTCGCCGAGCACCGGGACACGGATGCTCAGGCCCTGCGCAGTTTGATTCGCCAAGCGCGCAAGGACGCCAAGCCCACCAAGGCAGGCGAGACACCGCGCCACGGTCGCGCTTACCGCGAAATTTTTCAGCAGGTCAAGCAATCCCTGCAGTCCAAACACAAGGCAGCAGCAACAGCCGCAAACGACGACTACGAATTGGAATGAGTATGGATTTGATTCGCATCGGAATCGTATCGATCAGTGACCGCGCATCCAGTGGCACCTACGAAGACAAAGGGCTACCAGCTTTGCAGACTTGGCTACAGAGCGCGTTGCAAAACCCACTTGAGTTCGACCCCCACCTGATCCCAGATGAGCAGGCACTGATCAGTCAAACGCTGATGGATTGCGTGAACCAGGGGTGTCACGTGGTGTTCACAACGGGCGGTACGGGCCCCAGTCCACGGGATGTGACTCCTGAAGCGACCCTGGCGATAGCCGATAAAGAGATGCCAGGGTTTGGCGAGCAGATGCGTCAAATCAGTTTGCGTTTTGTGCCGACCGCGATCTTGTCTCGTCAGGTGGCTGTGATCAGGGAACGCTGCCTGATCGTCAACTTGCCTGGGCAACCCAAAAGCATTCAAGAGACGCTCGAAGGGCTGCGCGATGCCCAAGGGAACGTGCTGGTCAATGGCATTTTTGCGGCAATTCCGTATTGCGTGGACTTGATCGGTGGGCCCTACATGGTCACGCACGACGCGGTTTGTAAGGCCTTTCGCCCCAAGTCAGCCATTCGCCCTTGATAGACCATGAGTCACTGCCTGGCGCACAGCAGGACCGAATGACCATTCGACACCTTGGCATCATGGCGGCATTGCCTCAAGAGCTTGGCGATGTGCGGGAACAACTCGATCAAGCCAGCACCGTGGAATGGGCGCACCGCAGCTATCACTCAGGCCAAGTGGGTGCTTTGACCGTGACTGCGACCACTGCTCGCGTTGGCAAAGTAGCTGCTGCCTCGACGGCGACCACGCTGGTCCAGCAGTTCAAGGTCGATGCCATCGTGTTCGTTGGAGTAGCGGGTGGACTTGGCCAGGGGGTGAAGGTCGGCGATGTCGTTCTGGCGCGCGAACTTCTCCAACATGACCTGAATGCAGCGCCGCTCTTTCCTGTCCATGAAATTCCATTGCTGGGGCTGAAACGCGTACCAACTGATATCGATCTCACCGTCGCGTTGCGCGCGGCGACAGAGCAAGCGATGGTGGGGTGGCAAGCGCAAGCATCGCACCCGATCCTCTCTGGCAGCAACTTGCGCGAGGGTCTGATCTTGTCGGGGGATCAATTCATTCACCAACCGGGCCATGCAGAACAACTGCTCATGGCCAACCCAGACGCGTTGGCTGTTGAGATGGAAGGCGCCGCCTTGGCCCAAGTGTGCTGGGAGCACAAGACACCTTTCGCCGTGATTCGAACCATCTCTGATCGCGCAGACAGCGACGCGCCGATGGCCTTTGATGCGTTTTTGAAAGAAGTCGCCGCCCCGATGTCCAATGCGATTTTGCGCGGCCTCTTATCGCTTTTGGCGTCTCGCTTTCGCTAACCTCAGCGCAGTCCACCGGCTGGCACAAGCGTCAATCCATCAACTGATTGAGCTTATCCGCTTCAAATTGCTCTTGTTTGGCAGCATCTGCGGGTAAGGCATCCACGCTTTCGCCTTTTTGGAGTTTCTCCAGCGCTTGCCACAACATCGCGATTTGATGTTCTTGTGATGCAGCGCTGTCAATCAATCCACGCATGGCTTGGCTCACAGGGTCATCGCTTTGTGTCACCCCGTACGCTGAAAAGCCCATCTTGCTGGCGACAGCTTCTCGCTGCGCATCCGCGTCTGCCACGATGACGCGCGCTGGATTACCCACCGCCGTGGCACCCGCTGGCACAGGCTTGGTCACTACCGCGTTTGAGCCTACTTTGGCGCCATCCCCGACCTCAAACCCCCCGAGCACTTGCGCGCCCGCACCGATCACCACGCCTTTGCCCAGCGTGGGATGGCGTTTCGCACCTTTGGTGAGCGACGTCCCGCCTAAGGTCACCCCTTGGTAAATGGTGCAGCCCTCTCCAATTTCAGCGGTTTCACCGATCACGACGCCCATGCCGTGGTCAATAAACACGCCCGGCGCAATGCGCGCACCGGGGTGAATCTCGATTCCAGTCAGCCATCGGCTGATGTGAGAAATGAAACGACCCAGCCAGCGCCACTCAGCCACCCAACATGCATGGGCCAAGCGATGCAATGTGAGCGCGTGTAAGCCCGGATAACAGGTGAGTACCTCCAAACGGCTGCGAGCCGCTGGATCACGCTCCAGAATGCAATTCACGTCTTGGTTTAAGCGCTCAAACATGAGTCAATATCTCTCTAAATAAACAGCCACACGCGCTTGAGTTTAGTCGTGCCGAGGGGGGGCGGCTTGTAGTATCGCCTTCGACACCCCTCGCCAAATGTGGACTTCCTCAGCGCTCACCCGCGCGCGGTTAAACATTTGGTGCAACCGGGGCATCAGTTTTTTAGGGGCAGCCGGGTCAAGATAGCCCAGGTGCACCAATGCCTTTTCCAAGTGCTGCAACATCCCGTGTACGGCCTCGCCGTCCGCAGCGATGGGCGCGGCAATCCGCTCTGTGACACCGTAGCCACCCAAGGCTTGGCGCCATTCGTAGGCCAGCAGTTGAACGGCCGCCGCCAAATTCAGTGAGCCGTAATCTGGATTGGTCGGGATACTCAAGCACACGTGGCTGGCGTAAACATCTTGGTTGCGCATCCCGTAGCGCTCGCTTCCCATCAAAAAAGCCACACCACTCGGTCGGAGGTCTGGGGCCTTCAACATGGCTTCAAAGTGGCCACGAGGGGCCACAGTGGTCGGCCCAAAATCGCGGGGTGTCATGGCGGTCGCACACACGTAATCCATCCCCTCCAAGGCTTCTGAGAGGTGCTCCACCACACGGGCTCGCCGCAGCACGTCATCGGCACCGCTGGCCCGCTCGACCGCCTCATCTCGGGTCAACACATCATTCCAACGCGGCCGCACCAACACCAGGTCGTCAAACCCCATCACCTTCATGGCCCTGGCCACCGCCCCAACATTGCCGGCGTGACTGGTTTCGATCAATACAAATCTTGTTTTCATAATGGCTGTGCGCCCACACACAGAAAGACGCCTTGACAGTAAAATGTGGCTTTGGCTCAAACGAGCTGATACAAGCAGCCATTGTCTCAGGTCAATGGCGTTGTTTTTTCTTGCCATCGCGCAAGCCCACCCGCTCTTGATCACCGCTATGTCCACCCAACTGCATCCCATGCTCAACGTCGCCATCAAAGCGGCACGCGCTGCCGGCGCCATCATCAATCGTGGCGCACTCGACGTCGAGTCACTTCGCATCACCGCGAAACAAGCCAACGACTTTGTCACCGAGGTGGACCAAGCGGCCGAGCGCGCCATCATCGAGACCTTGGCGACCGCCTACCCTGACCACGGCTTTCATGCCGAAGAGTCTGGCGTGATTCCCGGCAAGGGACGCGACAAAGATTTCGTTTGGATCATTGATCCATTGGATGGCACCACCAATTTCATCCACGGCTTTCCCGTCTATTGCGTGAGCATTGCACTGAGTGTCAAAGGCCGCATTGAACATGCCGTGGTCTATGACCCGACCCGCAACGACTTGTTTGTAGCGACGCGTGGCCGGGGTGCCTATTTGAACGATCGACGCATCCGCGTCAGTAAGCGCACGCAATTGAATGAAGCGCTGGTCAGCACGGGATTTCCGTTTCGTCCAGGTGATGCCATGCGCCCTTACTTGAATATGTTGGGTGACGTCATGAGCCGCTGTGCTGGCGTGCGCCGCCCCGGGGCTGCTGCGCTCGATTTGGCTTATGTCGCTGCCGGCTTTTCCGATGCCTTTTTCGAAAAGGGCCTGTCCCCCTGGGACGTGGCCGCAGGCTCGTTGCTGGTGAGTGAGGCAGGTGGTTTGATCGGCAATTTCACGGGCGAGGCGAACTTCATGGACCAAGCCGAGTGCATGGCGGCCAACCCCCGCATCTATGGCCAATTGGTCCCACTGTTGTCGCGTTACTCCAAGTTCGCATCGGTAGATGACAAGATCCAAGTGCGCGAAGCGGCAACGCCAACACCTGCGGCGTCGAGCGGCGCCGCCGAAGCCCCTTAACCCGGCTTGCTTTCAAGGCTGAATCGCTGGGACCTGATGCGATGACTGACACCACGCCATCCAAGGACTTGTCTGAACACACCCCCATGATGCAGCAGTACCTGCGCATCAAGGCAGAGTTTCCGACGACTCTGGTGTTCTACCGCATGGGCGACTTTTACGAGTTGTTCTATGCGGATGCCGAGCGGGCCGCGCGTTTGTTGGACATCACATTGACCGTGCGTGGCCAGTCAGCCGGCGCACCCATTTCAATGGCGGGAGTTCCTTTCCACGCCGTTGACGGTTATCTCTCGCGCCTGGTTCGCTTAGGTGAGTCGGTCGCGATTTGCGAACAAGTGGGCGAGGTGGGCGCCAGCAAAGGCCCAGTCGAGCGCAAGGTCGTGCGGGTCGTCACACCGGGCACCTTGACTGAAAGCGAACTCATCGGTGACAAAGGCGAGGCCTTGGTGCTCGCCGTTCACCAAGGCACCAAACTCCAGCTGGGGTTGGCATGGCTGAGCATGACACAAGGTGTCGTCCATTTGGCGGAGTGCCACACCGAGGAGCTGATGTCCTGGATTGCACGACTGTCACCGCAGGAGTTGGTATACAGCGCTGAGGTAACACCCATTTTCGAGGCCACCCTACAAGCCCTCCCCCAGCAACTCAGTGGCCTGGGGCAGCGCCTTGCCCTCACCATTCGACCGGCTTGGGTATTTGATGGCACATTGGGTGTTCGCAAATTGTGCGAGCAACTGCAAACCGCAAGCTTGCAAGGCTGGGGCGCCCACGAGTTGTCTGCGGCCCACGCCGCTGCCAGCGCATTGCTCGATTTTGCAGCCCACACGCAAGGCCGCACCCTAAACCACGTGCGCGAGCTGGTCGTGGCCCGTGCCCAAGAGCTGATTCACATCCCCTCTGCCACACGCCGCAATTTGGAGCTCACCCACACGTTAAGGGGAGACACCTCTCCCACTTTGTTTTCTTTGCTGGACACGTGTTTGACGGGGATGGGCTCACGCCTGATGCGCCATTGGTTGCTCAATCCAGAGCGTGACCGACGCCAAACTGAAGCTCGGTTGGATGCCATTGAAGCACTTCGTGATGCCAAAGGTGCTGCAGACTTCAATGCCATTCGCTCTGAACTGAAACACTGCAGTGATGCCGAGCGAATCACTGCTCGCGTGGCGCTTCGGCAAGCCAAGCCTCGCGAACTGCTCGCGCTTGGGCAGACCTTGCAGTTGGCGTCACAGCTGTCACAGCAACTGCTTGGGCATGGCGATGCGCTGCTGAAGCAAGCGGCGGCCGGGTTAGCTGCCCCGCAAAGCGCGTGGCAATTGCTGGCCAGTGCGATCGACAGTGAGCCGGCCGCATTGGTGCGGGACGGTGGCGTCATCGCCAATGGATATGACGCTGAGCTGGATGAGCTGCGATCCATCGGTGCTGACAGCGGCGCCTTTTTGCTTGAGCTCGAAGCGAGAGAGCGCGAGCGCACCGGTATTGCAAACCTCAAGGTGCAATACAACCGCGTTCACGGCTATTTCATCGAGGTCAGCCAAGGCCAGTTGAGCCGAGTACCAGAAGACTACAAACGGCGTCAGACCCTTAAAAACGCTGAACGTTTCATCACACCAGAACTCAAAGCATTTGAAGACAAGGCGCTCAGCGCCCACGATCGAGCGCTCGCTCGCGAAAAATGGCTGTACGAAGGCGTCTTAGATGCGCTGCAAGAGCACATCCCTGCGCTCACTGCGGTCGCTCGGCAACTGGCAACACTGGACGCACTGTGCGCCTTGACCGAGCGCGCCTTAACGCTGGGTTGGCAACGCCCTCAATTTTGTGAGACCCCTTGCATCCAAATTCGTGGTGGGCGCCATCCCGTGGTCCAAGAGCGACTCGACCGCACCAGTGGGACACCGTTCATTCCCAACGATACGGACCTGAACGCCAAACAGCGGATGCAAGTGATCACTGGCCCCAACATGGGGGGCAAGTCAACCTATATGCGGCAAATCGCAGTCATCGTATTGCTCGCCAGTATGGGCTCTTTTGTGCCAGCTGAATCGTGTCGACTGGGGCCCATCGACGCGATTCACACCCGCATTGGCGCCTCCGATGACTTGGCCAATGCGCAGTCCACCTTCATGCTGGAGATGACTGAAGCGGCTCAAATCCTGCGTCAAGCCTCCGAGCAGTCTTTGGTGCTGATGGATGAAATCGGCCGAGGGACATCCACTTACGACGGCCTCGCTCTTGCTGCAGGCATCGCTAAACACCTGCACGATAAATGCAAGTCTTTCACTCTGTTTGCAACCCATTACTTCGAGCTCACGGCTTTTGCTGCTGATCACCACGGAGCCATCAACGTGCACGTCAGTGCGGCTGAATCAGGGCACGGCGACATTGTGTTTTTGCACCAAATCGAAGCCGGGCCCGCCAATCGCAGCTACGGCATTCAAGTGGCCCGTTTGGCTGGCGTGCCTGCCGCCGTCGTCAACCATGCCCGCCACCAGCTGCAAGCACTGGAGCAACAGGAGCATGAGGGTCGCTCCCAAGTCGACCTGTTCGCACCGCCCCCGGTTGCTGAAGCGCCTGAGCCCAGCGAATTGGAGCAGGCACTGTCCAAAATTGATCCCGATGCGCTGACACCACGTGAAGCGCTCGACATCCTTTACGCATTAAAACAAGGAAAATTTTCGTCATGACCTACTGCGTTGCGGCCCGATTGAATGAAGGCTTGGTTTTTTTGTCAGACTCTCGCACCAATGCAGGCATCGATCAAATCAGCACCTTTCGAAAGGCCATGGTTTTCGAGCGAGAGGGCGATCGCTTCATCACGTTGCTGAGCGCTGGCAACCTCAGCATCTCTCAATCCATCAGAGAGATTTTGCACACCCATGTCATCGAAGACGACAACGGTACACAACCCCTCACCATCTGGAATGCCACATCGATGTTTGATGTGGCGCGTGTGCTTGGCTCGGCGGTGCGCGAAATCCACGGGCGAGACGGCCAAGCCCTGAAAGACCAAGGCTTGGACTTCAATGTCTCTATGCTGATCGGTGGTCAGGTCGCAGGTGAAGGGATGAGACTTTTCCAAGTGTATTCAGCAGGCAACTTCATCGAAGCGACCGCTGAAACCACCTACTTCCAAATTGGCGAGGCCAAGTATGGCAAACCCGTTCTGGATCGCATTTTGACGCCCGAAACATCCTTGAACGAAGCCACCAAGTGCTTGTTGGTTTCGATGGATTCAACGCTGAAGTCCAACCTATCAGTGGGGCTGCCCTTGGATTTGATCGTGTACACGGCCAACCAATTGGGCAATGCAAAGATCCTTTGCCTTGACGAGCACAACGATTATTTTCAGTACGTCCACAACACGTGGGGGCCGAGATTGCGTGAAGCCTTCGACGCCATCGATAACCCACAATGGGACGAACGTGCCGCAGTCGATCACCCGATCTCAGATCAACGCAATCGCTATTCACCTCTGCTCAAAATTTGTAGCCCCGACCATCGAGTCAACTGAAGGCCATCATGTCCCCAGTCCATGGTCACGCCGGTGTGATCGTTTTTTCTCACGGCAATAGCTTTGTCGCGAGCACGTACAACAAAGTTTTCAAGGGACTTCGCGCACGGGGCTACCACGTGCAAGCCCTTGAGCGATTCGGTCACAACCCTGTCTACCCGGTCACCAATAACTGGCCGCATTTGGTGGAAGAATTGACTGATTTTGCGAGCCGCACCGCCACTCAGGCTCAGCAAGACGTGTATCTGGTGGGGCATTCTTTGGGTGGGATTTTGAGTTTGATGTGCGCCGCCAAGCACCCCGTCTTGGGCGAGCATCGGGTGCGCGGCGTCATTTTGTTGGATTCACCGCTGGTCGGCGGGTGGCGTTCGCCGACCATTGGTTTGATCAAAAAAACGCCGCTGATTCAGCGTCTGTCTCCGGCCCGAGCAAGCCATCGGCGTCGCCAACGTTGGCCTGACCGTGACGCGGTGTTGGAGAGCTTCCAAAAGAAAAAGCACTTCGCCAAGTGGGACCCACAAGTCTTGCAAGATTACGTGCAGCACGGGTTTCGAGATGTGCATGACGGCACCGCGCACCACGTGGAACTCGCGTTCTCTAGAGAGGTCGAGACGGCGATCTACAACACCTTGCCTCACAACGTCCCGAGGTTGCTGCGCAACCACCCTCTGCAAATGCCGTTGGCTTTTATCCGGGGCACCCACTCATTTGAGATGCAGCAATTGGGCGAGGGTCCGTTGCGGCGCCTGCTCGGAAAAGAGCCTGGGTTGCGTTGGCAGGAGATCGAAGGGTCTCACCTGTATCCGATGGAAAAGCCACTGGAAACCGCCGATCGCATCCATCAGGCCTTATTGGCGATCCAGGCCACGTCCAACAGGTAAGGCCTGGATTGGGCGCCTGGCGCGTCCTACTCCATTCGTTCTCGGAAAAGGCATCTTGAGTGACTTGGGTGCCGCGCACCCTGTGTCCCCTGATGGTCAGAGCGCGGGTTTGGTTGAGGGCTCAGGCTCGCCGGCGTTGACCAAGTGATCCGGCTCTGGCGGACCCTCAGGGTCATCGCCAACATGAGGAGCCAACTGCAGCGCAGCGGGTGACACACCCTCTGTCATTGGAACAAACTCAAACTTCTCTTCCTCGGCCACCGCTGGATAATGGCGCAAACGCCACATCACAAATCCGCCATAAGCCAAGGCAATGGCACCCAAATACAGCATCAGGGCCGATGCGCTCATGATGCCCATCAAGGCGCCGGCCAACGTCGGGCCGACCGCTGCGCCGATGCCGTGCATCAGGAGTAGCCCCCCAGTCATGTCGAGTGTGCGCGATGGCTCAACCCAGTCATTGCCATGGGCCACACTCAGTCCGTACACCGGAAACAAATACATCCCCAAAAAGAAACCCAAGACTGGCAGTGCGTTGACCCACCCCGTCACAGTCATCAAATATCCAGCCAGTGCAAATATCACGCCGCCACTGCAGGCCACCAAGATCACTTGCCGCCGATCGACCTTATCGCTCCACGATCCCAACGGCCAAGTCGCCAGTGCACCGCCCACAATCGTGAGGCCCATGAACGAAGCCACGCCAGGCTCATCAAAGCCTACGCTTTGACCAAAGACAGCACCCAAGCCATAAAACGCCCCCAGGCTCAACCCCGATGCCACGCCACCAATCACGCCGATGGGTGAAGCCCCCCACAAAAAACCCCACTGCAATTTCGGCACGTCGACCACCAATGGCTCCTTAACAGAGGTGGTGCTGATGGGAACGAGTGCCAGCGACAGCAAGACCGACGCCAAGACATAAGGCGCAAATTCGAGGCTCTGTCCGACCAACAGCAACCACTGTCCAGCCGCTGAAGCGAGCCAAGAGACCGTGGTGTAAGCGCCGAACACCCGCCCCCGATTGGCTTTGGTCGAGGCCATATTGAGCCAACTCTCGATGGCAATGTAGAGCCCAACCAGACACACCCCGGTGATGGCACGCAGAATGCCCCAATACAGGGGGTTGACCCACAGTGCGTGCAACACGGGCATCGTGGAAGAAATGGACGCCATCGCCGCAAAGGCACGGATGTGTCCCACCCGTCGAATGACGCGCGGACACCAATAGACACCCGCCACAAACCCAGCGAAATACGCCGACATCACCAAACCAGTGACCAGGGGTGAAAAGTCAGCGGTGCTCGCCCGCGTTCCCAACAAGGAAAACATCAGGCCAGCACCCATGACCAGCAGCCCAGTGCCGGTCAACAAGCTGGTGAGTGAGCGAACGTCCTTCAGCATCGCGTCATCTCGCTCGTGCCAGCCAGCGGACCTGTCGAAAAAAGCGGTGCGTCAATCAACCCAGCTCACCCAGCCCAATTCGCCACTCAACAAGACCAGCACACCAAACACAATGCGATACCAACCGAATGGCGCAAAACTGTGCGTTGCGACGTATTTCAAAAGCCATTTGACACACAACCAAGCACTGATGAATGCAAAGCCAGTGCCTGCAAGCAACCAAGTGGCATCGTCCCAAGACAACAATGCCCGATCTTTGTACATGCTGTACACACCCGCCCCGATCAAGGTGGGAATCGCCAGGTAAAACGAAAAATCAGTGGCTGCCTGGCGGCTCAAACCAAACCACATCCCGCCAATGATGGTCGAACCACTGCGGCTGGTTCCGGGAATAAGCGCCAAACACTGAGCCAAACCGACCTTGAGCGCATCCATCGCCGTCATCTCGTCCACACTGTGGACACGCACTGCACGCTGCTGTCGGCGCTCAGCCCAAAGGATGATCACACCGCCGACCACCAGTGCCAAGGCGACCGTGTGTGCGTTGAACAAATGCGCCTTGATCATTTTGCCCAGCGCAAGTCCAAGGATGACCGCAGGGAAAAAAGCAATCAAAACATTGCGCGTGAAACGTTGTGCCTGGGCTTGAGTGGGCAAATCACGCACGGTCGTCCAGAGCCGCTGCCAGTAAATCAGCATCACGGCGACAATCGCGCCGGTTTGAATAGCGATTTCAAACAACTTGATTTTGTCGCCGCCCCAGCCCATCAATCCGCTGGTCAAGATCAAATGCCCTGTCGACGAAATCGGCAAAAACTCCGTCACCCCCTCAACGACACCCAAGACCACAGCACTGGTCCAAAAATCAACAGCCACTGAGGCCTCCTTCGGCGATGCGACGAACGCAATGAAACAGCCGCCATTCTAAAAGCCACGCGTCGAAAAAAGCGGCGTCGGATTGAAAGATCCGTGCCGCCCCGCCGAAAACAGCTGCGGCGCCCTCTAAAATTGCGCCATGAGCACACACCCCGAAAACGGCATCTCCCAGAGTTCTAAGCCGAGTCACTTCCTGCGCCAAATCATTGAGAGTGATCTCAGCCAGGGCACCCATGCTTCCCGCCGCTGGGGGGGAAGCCCTGGTGACGCAGCGCACCACGCTGCAGGCCCACTGGACCCCGCGAAAATTCGCACTCGCTTTCCGCCGGAGCCGAACGGTTACTTGCACATCGGGCACGCCAAGAGCATTTGCATCAATTTTGGACTTGCTGCGGATTACAACGGCGTGTGTCATATGCGTTTTGATGACACCAACCCCGAAAAGGAAGACACCGAATACGTCAACAGCATCGTGGATGCAGTGCAATGGTTGGGCTTCAACTGGGACGCCAACGGCACCAGCCATCTGTACCAGGCGAGCGACTATTTCGACTTCATGTATCGGGCTGCCGAGTACCTGATTCAATGCGGTTTGGCATATGTGGATGAGCAAAGCGCCGAAGACATGAGAGTCAATCGCGGCGACTTCAGCAAGCCAGGCATCGATAGTCCCTTTCGCACCCGCACTGTCGAAGAGAACTTGCAGCGCTTTCGCCAAATGCGCGATGGCGAATTGGCCGACGGCGCTGCGGTCTTGCGTGCCAAGATCGATATGTCCAGCCCGAACATCAATATGCGCGACCCCGCCATATACCGGATTCGTCGAGCGACGCATCACCACACCGGAGATCGTTGGTGCATCTACCCGATGTACACATTTGCGCACCCGATTGAAGACGCGCTCGAAAACATCACGCACAGCCTGTGCACGCTGGAATTTGAAGACCAGCGACCTTTCTATGACTGGCTGATGGAGCGCTTGAGCGAAGGTGGGCTGATCAACACACCTGCGCCGCGGCAATACGAATTTGCGCGCCTGAATCTAACTTACGTCGTGACCAGTAAGCGCAAGCTCAAGCAGCTGGTCGACGAGCACCATGTCAACGGTTGGGACGACCCCCGCCTGCCGACCATCGTTGGCTTGCGTCGCCGAGGGTACACGCCAGCGAGCATTCAATTGTTTGCCGAACGCATCGGTGTGTCCAAAGCGGACAGTTGGATCGACTACAGCACCCTGGAAGGCTGTCTGCGCGAAGACCTCGAACACACCGCGCATCGCGGTATGGCGGTGCTGGATCCTGTGCCATTGGTGATGACCAACTGGGGGGAAGTGTTCGGCAGCGATGACTACACCGAGCTCTGCTCTCAACCCGCGTTGCCCCACTCCGCGCCCGGTGCAGAGGCGGCTGGCGTGCGTTCATTTGCCATTGGGCGCGAAGTATGGATCGAAAAGGAAGACTTCCAAGAGGTTCCCGCCAAGGGTTACAAACGCCTGTTCCCGGGCAATGTCGTGCGACTCAAGGGCGGCTATGTGATTGAGTGCACTGGCTGCGAGAAAGACGACAAAGGCCACATCACCCGTGTGCTGGCCAAAGTGATTCCCGGTACCAAGAGTGGGACACCAGGGGCCGACAGCGTCAAGGCCAAAGCCGCGATCACCTGGGTGGGCGTGTGCGACGGGGTTGCCGCCGAAGTGAGACTCTACGACCGCCTGTTTGCGCAGGAGCACCCAGACTCGGGAGGCAAAGACTTTTTGGCGCATCTCAACCCTGACAGCTTGCGGGTGATCACCGCTTACGTCGAGCCCTCTTTGGCTGCGGCCGAGCCAGACCAGAAGTTTCAATTTGAACGCCATGGCTACTTTGTTGCAGACCGAGAGGACCATCGACCCGAGCGCCCTGTGTTCAACCGCGCCGTCGGTTTGAAGGACTCTTGGGGCAAGTAAGCGAGGCCCCACGTGATGCAAGCAATTCAAGACATAACCGAGCTGCGACACCATGTTCAAAGCCTGCGCGAAGACCGCCTTTCTGTCGCGCAATTCAGTGTCTTGGCGCGGGCTCCCAAACCTTGGTTGAGTGATTTGCCTGAAGCGTTTTCAACGGTTTGGGACAACTTGCTCGACCGATTGGAGTCCGCTGCCTTGTTCAGTGGCGACAGCTGCTCGTTCAGCCAAACCGATCTGTTGGCCAGCTTTGACCTGTGGCTGGACAAAGCGCAGGGCAAGTTGCCCTCGAGGACGTGACAAACGCTCTGAACGTCATTGATGAACGCGATGACCTGCTGGTCTTCGATAAGCCGGCTGGACTGCTCTCGGTGCCGGGGCGCGGCCCTGACAAACAAGACTGCTTGAGCCAACGCGCGCTAGCGCGCTGGCCTGACGCCAAAGTCGTGCACCGCCTCGACATGGATACGTCGGGGGTGCTCATCATGGCGCGCGGACTGGAGATGCAACGCGCTTTGAGCCAAGCGTTTGCCAACCGCCGCACTGAGAAAACGTACACCGCAGTGGTGTGGGGCAATTTGCGCAACCAAGGCATTCCAGGCGTTTGGAACACCATAGAAGCACCATTGGTTGTCGATTGGCCCAATCGCCCCAAAAGCAAAATTTGTTGGGACACGGGCAAGCCAAGCACCACCCTTTGGCGAGTCCTCGATGACCCTGGGCTGCCGATCAACCACACTCGACTAGAACTCAAACCTGTCACGGGGCGTTCGCATCAACTCAGGGTGCACTTGCTGAGCATCGGTCACCCGATATTGGGTGACCCTTTGTATGGGCGGGATGCACAGGGCAACGATTCAGCCTACCGCGCAGCACCCCGTTTGATGCTGCACGCGACACATTTGCACATTGACCATCCGCAGTCGGGTGTCGCCTTGGATTGGACAAGTCCTCCACCCTTTTGACAGACTCACGGTTTCGCCAACGCAGATTCTTGGAGACTGATATGCAAGCACGATCTTGGGTGATTTTGACGGGTCACTCCCGTGGGATGGGTTTAGCGATCGCCCAACAAGCGCTCCAGCAAGGGCACGCTGTACTGGGTATATCCCGCACCGTGAACGACAACTTGCTTCAACTCGCTCACCAACACAACGCCCACCTTGAGCAATGGGCTCAAGACCTCAGCGACGGCGCTGAAGCCGCTGAACGTCTGAGCCGATGGATGCGCACCCTGCACAGCGCTGACATGGATCGCATCGTATTGATCAACAACGCGGCAGTCTTGACAGAGTTGGTGCCGCTGCAAGATGTTTCCTTGTCGGACCTGGCGCGCTCCACCCGCATTGGCCTAGAAGCGCCGATGCAGCTGATGCAAGCCTGGCTCGAGGCGACGCAAGCTTGGGTGGCCAAAGGCTGGCGTGGACAGCGGCAAATTCTGAACATCTCCAGCGGCTTGGGCCGCCGGGCGATGGCGAGCAGCGGTCCCTATTGTGCGGTCAAGGCGGGCTTGGATCACCTCAGCCGTTGCGTCGCTCTGGAGCAGGCGCGAGATGCCCATGGCGCCCGAATCGCATCACTCGCCCCAGGCGTGATCGCCACCGATATGCAAGCGCATTTGCGGGCAGCCGACCCCAACCACTTTCCGGACCATGGCAACTTCGTCGCGCTCAAAGAGCAAAATATGCTGACGTCTCCCGATGAGGCCGCTCGGAAAATTTGGCGCTACCTCGACAGCGACACGTTTGGCCAGGAAGTGATCACGGATTTGCGCGAGCTGTAAAGCGCAACCTCTGCCGCCTTGACAGGCTGCGGTCAGCCCCGCTCGTATCATGGGGCATGACCTTGAATTTTTTTTATGGAGAGCATCATGAGTCGTGAAGTCGTAGTCGTCAGTGGCGTACGCACTGCCATCGGAACGTTTGGCGGAAGCCTCAAAGACAAACCACCCACCGAATTGGGGGCGCTGGTCGTGAAGGAAGCACTGGCGCGCGCCCAGACAAATGGCGAAGACGTCGGACACGTGGTGTTTGGCCATGTCGTGAACACGGAGCCACGCGATATGTATTTGTCGCGCGTCGCGGCCATCGACGGCGGCTGTGCCCAGGGCACGCCCGCCTTCAACGTCAATCGGTTGTGCGGCTCGGGCCTACAGGCGATTGTGTCCGCCAGCCAGGCCATTCTCTTGGGCGACTGTGATATCGCCATTGGCGCGGGCGCTGAGAATATGAGTCGAGCACCTTATGCCAGTTTGGCCACCCGATTCGGCGCCCGCATGGGAGACACCAAAATGGTGGACATGATGGTCGGTGCATTGCATGACCCCTTTCACACCATCCATATGGGAGTGACGGCTGAGAACATTGCAGCCAAATGGGGCATCAGCCGAGAGGACCAAGACGCGCTGGCAGTCGAAAGCCACCGCCGCGCCCAGGCAGCGACTGAAGCCGGCCACTTCAAAGGCCAGATCGTCCCAGTCATCAGCAAGGGCCGCAAAGGCGATACCGTTTTCGATACCGACGAACACTTCAGACAAGACTGCACCATGGACGACATGGCCAAGCTCAAGCCAGTGTTCTTAAAAGAAAATGGAACCGTCACCGCTGGCAATGCGTCAGGCATCAACGATGCTGCGGCCGCCGTGGTGTTGATGGAAGCCAACACAGCCAAGGCTCGCGGCTTGGCCCCCATGGCCCGGTTGGTCGCCTACGCCCATGCGGGGGTTGACCCCAAGTACATGGGGATTGGCCCGGTACCGGCGACACAGATTGCACTCCAACGCGCTGGGCTGAGCATCAGCGATTTGGACGTGATTGAAGCCAACGAAGCGTTCGCCGCCCAGGCGTGCGCGGTGACCCGCGATCTCGGCCTTGACCCTGCCAAGGTGAACCCGAATGGTTCGGGCATCTCATTGGGTCACCCCATCGGGGCCACGGGTGCCTTGATCACAGTGAAGGCGTTGCATGAGCTTCAGCGCATCCAAGGGCGCTACGCGTTGGTGACCATGTGCATCGGTGGCGGCCAAGGCATTGCGGCGATTTTTGAGCGGATGTGAGGCAGCAGCCACAACGTTCCCATCCAACGGCCCTATGGGCCGTTTTTTGTTGGATTGGCGCGGGCTGTGCACCTGAGCTTATGACTTGACTTGTGTAGGCAAGGGATCTTGAAAACCACCGCTGCGGCAGGTGAGAACCAAGGTGTCGCGCCAACCCACCTGCTCCAGCGGTTGAATGGGTGTCGACTCATGGATCACGCGTTGGTCGTCGAGCAGCATCAAACTCCATGGTTCACTCATGGTGAAACGCTGCCCCATCGAGCCATTGGCATCAAACACGCGTGTCTCGCCTCCTTTGACGCCGTGGCGTCGCACCAAGACAACGGCAACTAGATCGACACCATCGCGATGAGCACCCTCAGGCGTGGGGCGTCCGATGCCGTCCGTGGTGTCAATTCGAAATTGATGCGCCTCAATAAACCACTGTTGAGCACCGCGCAGCGCTGTGGCGGCGCCTGCAGTCGCCCGCA
>JBEAPX010000088.1:0-3855 GCA_041164205.1 Pseudomonadota bacterium | reverse complement strand
GGCTCTGGTGTGCCAGTGGATTCTGCTGGGGGCGCAGGCTCGTCCTTAGCGGTGCTGGATGCTCTTTGTGGCTCGGTAGCGATTGAACCAACCGCCTCGATGGAGGCCTCGGGTTGAGTTGGCACCGGCGCGTCGGTTGCAATGGCGGAAGGCGAGTCTGGTCCGGAGGGTTCTTTCGGCAAAGGAGCAGGCGCGGACGGTGCTTCAATGGGCGCGTCAGGTGCAGGGCCGATGACTTTTCCAAAGGCCGTGTCAGGCACCACGATCGGTGTGCGGGGCATGGCCGCTTCGGGTGCCGATGCATCCGCCAATGGGGCCGAGTCCGCATTGGGCAGCGGGATCTCCTTGGGCAGCAAGTTCGGTTCGCTCGCTGGCTGTGCCCTGTCCTGCTGGGTCTGCAAGGGCAACACAGACTTGGGCAAGGCCAGCGCTGGGGCGATCAGCCCCCCTACTGTGGCGCCCGGGCCGTCCTGAACGGAGGCCTTGTCGGTCGCTGTGTCGGTTTTGAGGCCCATTTCTGTGACGCCAGTGATGCGCGCCTCTGATGGGGCGCCAAGCGCACGGGACTCGATGCCCGTGGATGAGCCATCGATGGGAAGCGCCTTGACGGCGCGCTCTTCAGCAAGACGCTTTTGCTCTGCCAGGGCTGCGGCTTGGGCCTCTTGGCGTGCTTTGGCTAAGGCCTTCGCTTCCGCCTCGGCACGGGCCTGGGCGCGAGCGATTTCAATTTTTTCAAGCTTTTCGGAGATGGATCGAATGGCGTCTGGGCGCTCTCCACGTCGGGCAAAGTCAAGCGCCGTGAGGCCCAACTGGTTCTTGACTTCAACGTCTGCGCCCAATTCAATGAGCGCCCTCACCGATTCCGTTGATCCGTATTGCGCCGCCATCATGAGGGGCGTTGTGCCATTGGGCGACTCGGCGTCAATGTAGGCGGCGTGGTCTTCCACCAGGTTGCGCACAAAGGCATCGGCAGCCGGCGCCTTCGATGCTGAAGCGTAGTGCAAGGGCGTCCAACCGACTTGATTCACTTGCGCGTTTTTGTCGAGCAACGCGGTCGCCAGCGCGAAATGCCCCTCGAGCAAGGCAAGCATCAACGGGGTTTCGCCTGCGGCATTGCGTCGGTTGAGATCAACGTCCTTTTGCTTGAGCAGCCATTTCAGGGTGTTGTTGTCGCCTGCTCTGGCGACCAAATGCACCGCCGTGTTCCCTCGGCTGTCTGCCGAATTGACAGCCGTGCCCTTGAACAGCAAGCCGGACAGGGTCCATTCATCCCCTCTTTTGATGGCATCAAACCAAGCGGAATCTTCAGCATGAGCTGATGAAAAAAGACATATAAAACAAATGCTAATGGCAGATAACTTAAAGTAATTTGTCATATCAATGATCTCTCAGGGTCGAGTCATCAGGTCCATCGCCCCGACCCAAGGCCGTGGGCACAAGTATCGCGTAGAACGCCCTCACCTGCTATCGGCGCACCTACCGATCGCTCGCGCCGTTTTCGCTTCGGCTGGTCGGTGGGCTCAAGCCGGGACGGCTAGAAACAGTCGGTGAAAGTTGTCGGCGGTCCGCTGTCCGATGTCATGGGGTGCCAATCCATGCAGCTCGGCCAGACACTGAGCCACGTAGGGCACATAGGCAGGTGTGTTGGTCTTGCCGCGATACGGCACCGGCGCCAGATACGGGCTGTCGGTTTCGATCAATGTTCGCTCTAGTGGCACGCGCTGAGCGACGTCTCTCAAATCTTGGGCACTTTTGAACGTCAAAATACCGGAAAAGGAGATGTAAAACCCCAAATCCAGGGCGGCATCTGCCACCGATTGCGCCTCTGTGAAACAGTGAAAGACCCCAGTGATGGGGCCTTTGCCAAGGTGCACAGCCTCTTGGTTCTCCTCGCGAAGGATCGCGAGCGTGTCCTCGCTGGCTGAGCGAGTATGAATCACCACGGGCAGCCCGGTGTCCCGCGCAGCGCGCAGGTGCACCCGAAACCGCTCTCTCTGCCACGCCATGTCCTCTACCGTGCGCCCGTTCAATCGGTAGTAGTCCAAGCCCGTCTCTCCAATGCCTACCACGCGCGGCCGCTGCGCACGTTCGAGCAAACCGTCTAGCGTGGGCTCTTCGCAGTCTTCCTCGTCTGGGTGCACGCCCACGGTGCACCACAACTGCGGATGCGCCATCGCGAGGTGGTGCACATCCTCAAAATTGCTCAAGGTTGTGCTGATGCACAAGGCCTTGGACACCTGCCCTGCCCTCATGTCGTCTAGGATGTTGCCAAGCTGGCTTTGCAGCTCGGGGAAGTTCAAGTGGCAGTGAGAGTCGATGTACATGAGAAAAACGTTCCCTGATTAGGCCGCTTGGCGGACCCAAAGCGATTGCGCGTCGGCGAGCCACGCTTCGAGCATGAGTCCGGCGTTAAACGGGTGCTCAACGGTGCGTGTGGCTTGAACGAGTCGTTGTTGCCAGGCGACCAATGCGCGCCATTCAGGAATGGGTGGTAGGCGCTCTGCGTCAAAAAATCGCGTGCTCGCGCCGGCACTGTGGGCCATCAAATCGTGGGCCAGCTTGAGCAGTGTTTGTAGCTGCTCGACACCATCCCACTCGAGCATGATGCCGGGTTGACCTGCGGCGATCTGCCGAGGCAATGCTTGCCACGCGGACGGGGTGAGTCCGCGTTCTGCCCATGTCCGCGCCGAATGGGCGATGCCACCGGCCGCGCAAAGCCATGTGTCCAAGTCCGCATCGCTGGCTTGGCCAGAAACCGCACTGCGTAGCCAATGCTTGACCTGTTCCATTTCGGGCCAAGCCATGGCGTGCACCTGACAGCGGCTGCGAATCGTCGGCAGCAATTGGTGCGATGCCTCTGTGGCCAAAATGAAGCGCAGATCGCCTGGTGGCTCCTCTAGCGTTTTCAGCAAGGTGTTGGCCGTTTCTGTGTTCATGCGCTCCGCAGGGTAGATCAAAATCACCTTCTGCGGAGCCCTGGCCCGAGTCATCTGAGAGAACGCGATCGCCTCGCGCGCGGCGTCGACTCGAATCCAGCGGCTGGGTTTGCGCTCTTTTTTGTCGATCGCATCCTGCGCCGCAGCAGAGAGTGGCCATTCTTTGTCCAGAGCAATCGTTTCGGGCATCAGCACCGAAAAGTCGGCGTGGATGTGCACCGATACGGCGTGGCAACTCGGGCATTGCCCGCACGCCAGATGGTCCACGGGTGACTCACACAACCAGGCTTTCGCCACAGCCATCGCGAGTTCATATTGCCCCATGCCTGGCGCACCACTCAACAGCAGTGCGTGCCCCCGGTGCATCACCAGCTGAGCAAGTTGGGATTGCAACCAAGGTGGCAGGGGGTACTCTGCGTCAGCCACGCTCAGGTGCCCAGCTTGAAGTTGTTGGCGACCATGATGGCGAGCCAGCCTTTTTGAACCAGCCGGTGGGTGATTTGTTGCCACACCAGGTGCCGCTCTTGGTGGGCGTTGATGCGGACGATCCGGTGGGGTGCGCCCGCCATTCGATCGGCGTAGCCTTGCGCCACACGCTCAAAAAAAACGACGTCTTCTTGCTCAAAGCGGTCTGCCACACGGGCATCGCGCAGCCGCTCGGCCGCGACCTCGGCTGGCAAATCAAACCAAAATGTCAGGTCGGGTTGCAGCAAGGCGCCCTGCTGCTCCTGCTTTTGAACCCAGGCTTCGAGTGTGCTCAAGACTTCAGGGTCAAAGCCACGCCCTGCGCCTTGGTAGGCAAAAGTGGCGTCGGTGAATCGATCGCTCAATACCACCGCCCCCCGCTGCAGCGCCGGTGCAATGACCCGGCGGATGTGATCTCGCCTGGCAGCAAAGACCAGGAGCGCCTCGGTGAGCG
>JBEAPX010000087.1:0-3751 GCA_041164205.1 Pseudomonadota bacterium | reverse complement strand
CCATTCTGGAGCGCTTGTAGGAGAAAGAGAAACATATGTCCCAAACCACCGTCGCCGAACTTGCCACCGAACTGCACAAATCAACAGAAGCCCTGCTAGAACAGCTGGCGAGTGCCGGTGTTGCAAAAAAAGGCGCTGAAGATGTGGTGTCTGAATCTGACAAGAAGACACTCCTAGAGCATTTGCAAGTCAGTCACGGCGCCAGTGCCGGCCGCAAAAAGATCACGCTCACCAAGCGCACCACCTCAGAAATTCGGCAGGCCGATGCGCAAGGGCGTGCGCGCACCATTCAAGTTGAAGTGCGCAAGCGACGCACACTGGTTCGCCGGGAAGACGACCCTGCGGTGACAGCTTCTGCCGAAGCAGAGGCCAATGCCAAAGCCGATGAGCTTAAGCAGCGCGAAGCTGCTGCGCAGGCCGAAGCCGAGGCCATTCGCGTGAAAGAGGCAGAGTTGGCTGCCGCCCGCGAGGCTGCCGAAGCCGAAAGATCTGCTGCTCGCGCCAAAGCTGAGTCTGAAGCGGCTCAAGCTGCTGAAGCGGCCAAGCGACTGAACGAATTCGCCAACGCGCCTGTAGCCGAGAAGGCGTCTGACAGCGAGACCGTTGCGGCCTCAGCTGCCGAGGTCAAGGCGCAAGAAGCGGAAGCCCAAAAGCAAAAGGTGGCTGAAGCGGAAAAGCTTGCCAAAGCCCAGGAGGCGGCTGACGCGTCTGCTTTGCTTGAGCGACGCCGCAAGGCCGAAAAGGAAGCGGCTGCAATTCGGGAAATGATGGCAGCCCCTAAAAAGGTCCTGACTGCCAAGCGCCCAGAAGAGACCAAGCCGGCTGAGTCACCCAAGAAGCCGGGTGCCAAGAAAGAAATCAAAGCTGAGAACCTCTCATCGACCTGGAAAGATGAGGGCAAAAAGAAAGAGCGCGAAGGTGCGAAGCCCCGCACAGGCGTGCCAGATCGTGGTGGCTGGCGTGCTGGCCCTAAGGGCGGTAAACGCGACCGTCGTGGCAATGGCGAGCACCAGTCCAACTTTGTCGCTCCCACTGAATTCAAGGCGCTAGAAATCCACGTGCCTGAAACCATCACGGTGTCGGAGTTGGCGCACAAGATGGCCGTCAAGGCGTCTGAAGTCATCAAAGAGTTGATGAAGATGGGCTTGATGGCCACGATCAACCAGCCTTTGGATCAAGATACCGCCATGATCGTGGTGGAAGAGTTGGGACACACCGCTGTGCAAGCAGCGCTTGATGATCCTGAAGCGTTCACCGATGAAGAGGCCGGACAACACGAGGCAGAGGCGTTGCCTCGCGCACCAGTGGTGACTGTGATGGGTCACGTTGACCACGGTAAAACATCTTTGCTCGACTATATTCGACGCTCCAAAGTGGCGACGGGCGAAGCCGGGGGCATCACGCAGCACATTGGTGCCTACCACGTCGAGACCCCGCGCGGCATGGTGACCTTCTTGGATACCCCAGGCCACGAGGCGTTTACCGCCATGCGTGCTCGCGGTGCACAGGCGACGGATATCGTGATCCTGGTGGTGGCGGCAGATGACGGTGTCATGCCCCAAACCAAAGAAGCCATCAAGCACGCCAAAGCGGCGGGCGTCCCTCTCGTGGTTGCTGTCAACAAGATTGACAAACCTGATTCCAATCCAGAGCGCGTCAAGCAAGAGTTGGTCGCTGAAGAGGTGGTGCCTGAAGAGTACGGCGGCGATTCACCTTTCGTGAGCGTCTCTGCAAAGGTTGGCACAGGTGTGGATGAACTGCTCGAGCAGGTGCTGTTGCAGGCTGAAGTGTTGGAATTGAAGGCACCGGTAGAGGCCAATGCCAAGGGCTTGGTCGTTGAAGCCCGACTAGATAAAGGCAAGGGCCCAGTGGCCACCGTATTGGTGCAATCAGGCACCTTGAAGGTCGGCGATGTGGTCTTGGCCGGTCAATGCAGTGGCCGTGTGCGAGCGATGATCGATGAAGACGGTCGTTCGACCAAACAAGCAGGCCCCTCGATTCCCGTCGAGATTCAAGGCTTGGGCGAAGTGCCGCAGGCTGGCGATGAGTTCATGGTGTTGACCGATGAACGCCGTGCCCGTGAAATTGCGACCTACCGCCAAGGTAAATTCCGTTCGACAAAATTGGCCCAACAGCAGGCGGCCAAGCTTGAGAACATGTTCAGTGATTTGGGCTCTGGTGAAGTCAAAACCCTGCCATTGATCGTCAAGGCCGATGTGCAGGGCTCGCAAGAGGCACTGTCCGCATCCTTGCTGAAGCTGTCCACTGAAGAAGTCAAGGTTCAAGTGGTCATGGCGGCTGTGGGTGGCATCAGCGAGAGCGATATCAACTTGGCCATTGCGGCCAACGCGGTCGTCATTGGCTTCAATGTGCGCGCAGACGCGGGTGCACGCAAGGCGGCCGAAAACAACGGCATCGATGTGCGTTACTACAACATCATCTATGACGCCGTTGACGATGTGAAACAGGCGCTTTCTGGCATGTTGACACCCGACAAGAAGGAAGAAATCATCGGCACCGCCGAGATTCGTCAGATCTTCCGCGTGTCGAAAATCGGTGCCATTGCCGGCTGTATGGTGGTCAACGGTATCGCCAAACGAGATGCACGCATCCGTTTGCTGCGGGACAACGTCGTCATTTATACCGGCGAGCTGGAGTCTCTGAAGCGATTCAAAGACGATGCCAAAGAAGTGCGTGAGAACTTCGAGTGTGGTTTGAACATCAAGGGCTACAACGACATCGTCGAAGGTGACTTGATTGAATTCTTCGAAGTGAAGGAAGTCGCAAGAACCCTGTGACCCAGCCCGGCGCAAGTCTGTGACTTGCGCCTCCATCCAAGCCATGCGCAAGAAGTCTTCTACCCCCAACCGCGGTTTCCGCGTCGCCGATCAAATCCAACGCGATTTGAGCGAGTTGATCGCGCGCGAGCTCAAAGATCCCAGGTTGGGGATGGTGACTTTGCAGTCCGTGGAGGTCACGCCAGACTATGCACACGCGAAAGTCTTTTTCAGTGTGTTGGTCGGTGATGTCGACGCCACGGAAGAGGCGTTGAATCAAGCCGCTGGTTTCTTGCGCAACGGGCTATTCAAACGTTTGCACATTCACACGGTGCCGACCTTGCACTTTGTATTTGATCGCACGCCAGAGCGCGCTGCCGATATGAACGCCCTGATCGCCAAAGCGGTCGCCTCCCGCAGCAAAGACACCGAATAACCATGAGCCGTCCCGCCACACGGGGTGGTTCGGTGCGCCGCCGCCCCGTCCACGGGGTGATGTTGCTCGACAAGCCCCTAGGATATTCCTCTACCCAAGCCTTGGCCAAGGTCAAATGGTTGCTGCGCGCCGAAAAAGCCGGTCATACCGGCACGCTCGATCCGCTGGCAACGGGTGTGTTGCCCCTCTGTTTTGGAGCAGCCACCAAATTCAGTCAAACCCAACTGGATGCCGATAAGGCCTATGAAGCCACTCTGATGCTGGGGCATACCACGACGACGGGTGACTCTGAGGGCGATGTGATCACCACGCGAGCTGTGCCCGAGCTCGATCAAGCCCAGTTGGATGCCATGGCGGTGCGTTTCAGTGGCGCCCAATCCCAAGTGCCCCCGATGTATTCGGCCCTTAAGCAAGACGGCAAACCACTTTATGAGTACGCCCGTGCAGGTGAGACCCGAGTGCGTGCGGCGCGTGACATTCAAATACATGCATTGACCCTGACTTTGGGAAGCCGGACAAATGAAGTCAAGATGCAAGT
>JBEAPX010000086.1:0-12812 GCA_041164205.1 Pseudomonadota bacterium | reverse complement strand
GCGACTTCGGCCCACGGCAGCTCACTCATCCATTGCACGCCAACCAGCACGCCGGCCTCGTACGGGCCCAAGCCAGCGGGTGGCTGCAGCGGCATGGCTGCAGCCCACTCTCCGCCCAACGCGCCAGACCAAGCCGCCACAAACGAAGCCCCGGCCAAATGCCACAGGGGCAGCGCGATGGCAACGAGTTTGACGGCCCAGTTGCTGAGGGCGTAGGCCCAGCTTTCGAACGACGGTCGGGTGAGTTGGAGCGTGGTGGCGGGCGCATCACCCCGAGTGCTCAGGCGATGGGCCAGCCATTGCCACACCATCGGCAGCCCCCATACGGCCAGCGCCAAGGCCAATGCCGCGGCAGCCAAGCGCAGCGGCCAATCAACGGGTAGCCAGAGCGCCAGCGCAAACACGGCCAGCACGGCCATGTCTTGCAATCGGAGTTTGAGCAAGCTGATGCCCGCGTCTTTGACGGCGATGCCACCGTGCTGGTGCAGCGCCCACAGGTAAACGCCCTCGCCTCCGCGCATCGGTGCCAGCACGACCCACGCGCTGTGTCGCACGACCAGGGCCCAGGCACTGCGCCAGTCCATATGGAGGCGCTCGCGCCACTCGGCACGCATCCGCCCTCCGCGCAAGACGTGTGAGCACACCATGCCAGCCACCGAGAGCAGCCACACCCAAGCGGGCACTTCGACCAGCGCAGTCCGCATGGCCTGGGTGTCGACACCCCGCAGCAACCAGGCCAACGCCAAGACACCCGCGAGGGTCACGGCCGCGCGGGTCCAAGGGGATTTTTTCCAAGAGGTGGCTTGGGTCATGGGTATGTTCAGACAAAGATTGGGCGCGCAAGGCGGCCTGGCCATGGCATTGTCTCAAACGTGGCGGTGAATATGAGAAAGAGTCACTTTGGGGTTTTTCTTTCCTGACAATTCGTTGTAGGCTATCAGTCAAACCTCTGAAGAGGTGTTTTTTTTGACTACAGCTGCGGCGCCCGTGCCGCCCAACAGGAGACAACATGCTGGGCTTGATGCAACCACAACAACTGCTGATTTCTGATCTGATCGTCAACGCTGAGCGCCACCACGGAGATGTAGAGATCGTGTCACGCCGCGTCGAGGGTGACATTCACCGCACGACTTGGGCCCAGGTCTCTCAGCGCTCGCGCCAGATCGCCAACGCCCTGAAGGCCGAAAACCTCGCGTTCGGCGATCGCGTGGCGACGCTGGCCTGGAACGGTTACCGCCACTTGGAGATGTACTTTGGCATCAGCGGCAGTGGCCACGTGCTGCACACGCTGAACCCCCGCCTGCATCCCGAGCAACTGGCCTGGATCGTGAACCATGCCGAAGATCAAATCGTCGCGTTTGACATGACGTTCTTGCCTCTGGTCAAGGCGGTACAAGCCCAGTGCCCCACGGTTAAAAAATGGATTGCCATGTGCGATGCAGATGCGCTGCCTGCAGACAGCGGCATCGCCAACCTCGTGTCTTATGAGGCTTGGCTGGGTGCCCAGTCTGACGACTACGTGTGGCCCACGTTTGACGAGAACTCGGCCTCGAGTATGTGCTACACCAGCGGCACCACCGGCAACCCCAAGGGTGTGGTGTACAGCCACCGCTCTACCTTGTTGCACGCGTGGGGCGCCGCGTTGCCCGATGCACTGAATATCAGCAGCCGCGATGCGATTTTGCCCGTGGTGCCCATGTTCCACGCCAACGCGTGGGCGGTACCCTACTCGGCCGCAGCGGTCGGCACCAAGCTGGTGTTCCCCGGCGCGGCGATGGATGGCAAGTCGATTTACGACTTGATCGAGTCCGAGAAAGTCACGATGGCGGCAGGTGTGCCCACGGTGTGGCAGATGTTGTTGGGCCATATGGAAACCAACAACCTGCGCTTTAGCACGCTGGCGCGCACGGTGATTGGCGGCTCGGCTTGCCCACCCGCGATGATCGATGCGTTTGACAAGCAATACGGTGTCGAGGTGTTGCACGCTTGGGGCATGACCGAGATGTCGCCGCTGGGCACGGTCTGCGCGCTGAAAGGCAAACAAATGTCGTTCAGCGACGATGCCAAGCGCGCGGTGCGCCTGAAGCAAGGCCGCGTGGTGTTTGGTGTGGACATGAAGATCGTGCACCCCGAAACCGGCGAAGAGCTGCCATGGGATGGCAAGACCTACGGAGACTTGTTGGTCAAAGGGCCTTGGGTGACCTCTGGCTATTTCAAGCTGGACAACGCCAATTTGTTGATCGACGGCTGGTTCCACACCGGTGACGTGGCAACCATTGATGCCGATGGTTTCATGCAAATCACAGACCGCAGCAAGGACGTGATCAAGTCCGGTGGCGAGTGGATCAGCTCCATCGACGTCGAGAACTTGGCGATGGCACACCCTGCGGTGGCAATGGCGGCGTGCATTGGTATGCCCCACCCCAAGTGGGACGAGCGCCCCATTGTGGTGGTGGTGACCAAGCCTGGGCAGACCGTCACCAAGGAGGATCTGTTGGCGTTCTATGAGGGCAAAACGGCCAAGTGGCAGATTCCAGACGATGTCGTTTTTGTGGATGCCATTCCGCTGGGCGCGACGGGCAAGATGCAAAAGATGGCCCTGCGCGAGCAACTCAAAGACTACAAGCTGCCTACGCTGTAAGGCCCAGACCGGGGTTGGGAGGCGCGCCTCCTGCCCTGAGTGATTCAAGCAGATGCAGGCGCAAAGGCATCAACCGCTTGGGCATGAAGGCCCTCAGGCGGCGGCTTAAAATAGCGCCCTGCACCCGGCACCTGCGCTGAGCGCGCGGGTGCTTTTTTTTGCCCAGCCGACGCCCCACCATGACCACAGCATTGCACACCTCTGACCTGCACTCTTTGCCTTTGTTGGCACGTGGCAAGGTGCGTGACAACTACGCTGTGGGGGATGACCGCATCTTGATGGTGGCGTCTGATCGCATCAGCGCCTATGACGTGATCATGGGCGAACCCATTCCGGGCAAAGGCGCGTTGCTCACACAAATGGCGCTGTTTTGGTTTGACCAGTTGGGCGATATTTGCCCCAACCACCTGACTGGCGAAGACCCCACCAGTGTGGTGGCAGCCGATGAGGTCGATGCGATTCGCGGTCGCTCGATGCTGGTGAAACGACTCAAGCCCATTCCGGTCGAGGCTGTGGTGCGGGGCTACCTCGCAGGAAGCGGGTGGGTTGAATACCAGCACAACCAACACGTCTGCGGCGTGGCGCTGCCTGCGGGCTTGCGCAACGCGAGTCGCCTACCCAGCCCCATCTACACGCCAGCAGCCAAGGCCGAAGTGGGCGAGCACGACGAGAACATCACGTTTGAGCGCACGGTGGCGATGATTGGCGAAGACCTCGCCACCCGCATCAAAGACATCAGCATCCGCTTGTACGAGACCGCCGCCGCCTATGCGCTGACGCGCGGCATCATCATCGCCGACACCAAGTTTGAATTTGGTCTGGACCAAGACGGCACGCTGGTGCTGATGGATGAGGTGCTGACCCCAGACTCCTCGCGCTATTGGCCTGCCGACCAATACCAAGAGGGCGTGAACCCACCCAGCTTCGACAAACAGTACCTGCGTGACTGGCTAGAGACGGCACAGCGCGATGGCAAGCCTTGGGACAAAACGGCACCCGCCCCCGCACTGCCTGCGGATGTCGTCGCCCAAACACTGGCGAAATACCAAGAGGCACTGACCCGCGTCACGGGTTGAGAGCCTGATCACGCCCGCCCATTGGACAAGGCCGGGTACCCATGGGCCTTGTGACATCGCTGACCCGTCTGAGCGGGGGCGCCCCCACACCGTTGCCGCCAATCCACGGCATCCCACACCTCACCCCATCCCATCCCGCTGAATTGGGTGGCGCATGATGTGCATTATTTTTGGATTATTTAGTTATTATTTTCACGTTCATTCGATTTAATTCGATATAGAAAATAGTCTTTTCCGCTTACTCCCCTAAAGTTCAAATGAACCTAACGGGAGTGGTCGACATGAACAAAGTATTCAAGCGCGTCTGGAGCGCAAGCCGTGGCACTTATGTCGCAGTGGCGGAAACCGCGCGTTCCGTTGGCAAATCTGGGGCTGGTGTCTCTGGCGCATTGATCGCCTCTGTCCTGCTCAGCACCGGTGCCAGCGCACAAGATTTGGCGGCGGGCGCCTTGCCCACCGGAGGGCAGGTGAGCGCTGGGCAAGCCACCATTGCCACCCAAGGCACCGTCATGGACGTGACCCAAAGCAGCCAGCGTGCAACGATCCACTGGCAGGGTTTTGACATCGGGCGCGACGCCACCGTTCGCTTCAACCAGCCCAGCGCCAGTGCGGTGACGCTGAACCGGGTGGTCGGTGCCAGCCCTTCCATGATCAACGGCGCCATGAATGCCAACGGCCAAGTCATCTTGGTCAATGCCAATGGCGTGGTCTTTGCCAATGGCTCACAAGTGAATGTCGGCGGTCTGGTGGCCACGACCAAACAGATCACCGACGCCAACTTCCAAGCCGGCCACTATGTCTTTGAAGGTGACAGCAAGGCCTCTGTGCTGAACCTGGGCACGATCAACGCCGCGCGTGGTGGCTATGTGGCTTTGATGGGCAAAGAAGTAGGCAACCAAGGGACCATCAGCGCCACAGGGGGACGTGTGGAGCTGGCCGGGGGTGAGCGCTTCACGCTCAACCTCAATGGCAACTCCATGCTCAACCTCACCATCGACCAAGGCGCGCTGGACACCTTGGTGGCCAACGGCGGACTTATCCAAGCCGACGGGGGCGTGGTGCACCTGAGCACTCAAGCGGTGGACGACATCCTCAACGGCATGGTCAACCACACAGGCGTGATCGAGGCCAACAGCCTGAGCACCAATGAACAAGGCGAAGTCATCCTCTTTGCGCATGGCGGCACGGCCAACATCGGCGGCGAGATCAAGGCGCAAGGCGGGTTTGTGGAGACTTCGGGCGACGCCTTTGCCTTCCAATCAGGCGCTCATGTGCAGGCCGCACATTGGCTCATCGACCCCACAGACATCACTGTCGATCAGACCATGGCCAATGGTTTTGTGGCCACCTTGAATGGTGGTGGTGATGTGACGGTCACCACTACAGGCGGCAATAGCGATGCAGGGCACATCACTGTGGCGGATGGCGTCATCATTGATAAAACAGGTGAAGCAGAGTCGACCCTCACCCTCAGGGCAGACAGTGCCATCTTGGTGGGTAAAGGTGTCACCATTCAAGCCCGCTCCGGTCCGCTGAATGTCTATTTGTCGGCGATGAATGGGAGTGGCGCGGCATCTCGTTGGTTTGTCCCGGAAGACTTGAAGAACAACATTGTCATCAAAGACAACTTCACCCTCACCACCAATGGTGGCAACTTCATGGTCGGTGGCGCATTGGGCTCAGGGGGTACCCCTACCTCTGGGAATAGCAATCAACCCAATGTGTTCTTTGGTGAATGGAAATCATCAACGCCTGCTGATTCCAGCATTGACACAGGGTCGGGCGATATCCAAATATGGGGCTATGACGTCAAACAGTACGGCGAAAACTACGCATTCAGCGGCAACACCATCGACTTTTATGCTGGCAACCAGTTGAGCCTTGGCGACAGCAAGTTTGGTCAACACATCACTGCCGCTGATCGACTTTTACTCCGCGCCGATTACTCAATCTTGGTCAGAGGAAAGAATTCTCCGGGCGGCGGCCAAACCTACATCACCCCGGCATCCAAGGGTTACCTCAAAGCAGGCAATGAGATATTGATCGAGAACACGTATGCCGGAACGGACGCAGACGGCTCGATAAATGTTCGAGATCTGTCTATCGAAATGACCGGTAGTGGAGACAATGTGTTCTCCTACCGCCACGGAACGTGGGTGCCTAACGCGAGTCTTAGCTCGCAACTCAGCGATCTTTCGGTGACCTTCGCTGGCAAGCCGGTGGTTGCTTTTGAGCTCGGTCAAGGGTCCACACAAGAAGTCGCATTGGGCGCTGGACAGACGATTGCCTCGGCATTGCAAGCGCTGTCTATGTCACCAGAAGACTATCTGGAGAAGTTTGTTAGGACCACTTCCGGCACGCATTTTGGGCTCAAGGGTGAGTCATACACCTTGAAGTTTGCGAATGACTCTACGCCCTACACCATTGCCCCTGAGGCACTGGACAACGGCCTCTATGCATCTGGCAATGGCCTGAGTGAATCCATCAACCAGATCGGCAATCTCAAACAACCTTTTTATTACGACAACGCGCTCAGCCGGTGGTTCAAGACCACCTTCGGCGGCAAAGACTTTGGTTTGGTGCTGGGGCTAGGAACAGATCCAATTGGTGATGAGGCTGGAAATTGGAATAGCCATGGCGAAATTTTGTTCGACATGGATGATTTTGGCAGCCTGATCTCCAACGTGGCTTACGACTATTCAGGATTAAGCGGCGGCGTCGGCACCGCCAAGGTCACCTATGAATTGGCAACCTCTCAGGGCAATGTGAAGGTGTCGCAAGCATTCGTGTTGAAAGCAGGCGGCCAATTCATCAAAGGGGTGACCAAGCTTGAAAACATCCATGGCAGCGACATTCAGAACGTCCGGCTTTGGGTCGGCGTCGATGATGACTTTATTGCCATCTCTGATGAAAACGTCAAAACCAAAGGCAATTTAACGGCCAATGGCTTTGAAGTTTTACAAAATCAAACAGATCAAGCTCGAGCGCTGGTGGTGTCGGAATTCGATTGGGCGAATGGTGACACATCGGGTTCGGCGGTTATTTTTCACTCTACCAATACCAACGCCGACACGGTGACATCGGATGACAATGATATTGAGCGGGTGTACGCCGATGACCCTCGAAGCTCGCCGATCGTGAATCCCAAGTCAGATGGGTCCTATGGCCTTTTCATGAACTTTGGCGATGTCCCCGACGCCGAGATCAGAGAAGCCACTTGGTACTACGGGGTGGCCCCGGTCACTGAAGTAGGCAGTGTGGTGGCCCAAATGGTCCAGGATGGCGCCTTGGCTGTGGTGGACCCAACAGGACCTCCAGTGATTCCTCCTGCGCCTGTGCCTCCAGTGACCACACCTGATCCTGAGCCCCCAGTGACCACGCCTGATCCTGAGCCTCCGAGTGATTCGCTGATCCTATCGGAGCAGATCGTCAGTCAAGTGTTGTCCAACATCGTCAATGGCGCATTCAAACAGCGCCCCGGAGAGGCCCTGCCCAGCACGCAACGCCTGGTCACAGACGCGCCAAGCATCGCAGAGAAAAAGGTCTCGAGTGCGATGGTTTCGACTCAGCCAAAGGCGTCTGGTGACAGCGCCCCTAGTGGACAAAAGCGTGCCTTGGATGACTTGATTCGCGATGTGCAGCCCAATGTGAACGAGGCGACGAAAAACAAGCGCTTGACCTTGGTGAGCGACACCGGTGGTGAGACCGAAATCGCCACCCTGTCTTTGGACGCTTTGGTGGGTGAAGCAGGCGGCGGCGAGTTGCGTGTGGCCCTCAGCCCCAACAGCTTTGTGGAACTCGTCAATGGCGGCGTGACCTTGCCGCTCGGCGTGAGCCAAGAGTTTTACGTGGTTGAAGACAAACAGTAATCGCTACCGGCTAACCACACAAGAGAACCAAGACCATGAAGCATTCAACGAAATTTTTGGCCCTGTCCATTTTGGTGGCGTCGCCTGGCCTGAGCTCGGCGCAAGCCCCCTCGGTGCCAAGCAGCGGGGATTTGATCAAACAAGCCAAGCCGGTGACGCCTGTCGCTGAGCCTAGCCCTTTGCCAGCTGTGGCAACCGAGCCATACGCCCCTCCATTGAAAGCCGATGACAAGGTGACCGTGTTGGTCAAGCGCTTCGAGTTCAATGGCAACCGAGTGTTTGATGCTGGCGAGCTCAATGCCTTGGTGGCACCTTATGTGAACCAACAGCTAGGGGTCAACAAGCTGAAAGCCATCGCCTCTCAGATCACCCGCTATTACCGTGATCGCGGCTATTTTGTTGCCCGTGCTTACCTGCCCCAGCAGCTCTTGAACGACGGCATGGTGACCATCGACATCGTCGAGGGCCGTTATGGTGAGTTTGAGATCCAAAACTCGTCCTTGGTTCAAGACAAAGAAGTGCAAGCCTTCATGGATGAGCTCAAGGTGGGTGGGGTGGTGTCCGCTCAATCTCTTGAGCGCCAGATGTTGCTCATCAACGAGCTGGCAGGCGTGGCGGTGACGAATGCCGAGGCCTTTCCAGGTCAAGAAGTGGGCGCGAGTGATTTCCGCGTCACCTCAAAGCCAACCAAGGAAGTCACGGGTTATGCCGTCGTGGATAACTACGGCTCGCGCTACACCGGCGAGCACCGCCTGAGTGCTGGCGTGACACTGAATAGCCTCACCGGGATTGGGGATCGCTTGACCTTCAGTGGTCTCTCTTCCGACACGGGCAGCCAAACCAATGGCGGCCTATCGTATGACCGCCCTCTGGGCTATCGAGGCTTGAAGGGGGGCGTGAGTTATTCGCAAACCCGCTATGCACTCGATCAGATTGCCAACTATGAGGGCACCGGGCTGAGTGAGAGTGTGGGTGTTTACGCCAGTTATCCATTGCTCAAAACCCGTGCGCGTGCACAGGATGTGCGCATCGATCTGTCTCACAAAAGCACGGAAGATCGCTCAGGGATTCCAGGCAGTGTGGCGAGCGCAGAGAAGTTGATCGACAGCGTTCAGTTGTCTTTTAACGATCGGCGCTCAACCGACCTCATGAGCAAGCCAGGGCGCTTGTTCAGCACACTCAGCGCAACGGGTGGGCGGGTGATCATGGACAACGCCGTCGCCGTGGCTCGCGATGCAGATTTGCAATCGGCGGGAAAATTCGCCAAGGCCAACCTGAACCTCACGCACACCCAACTGGTGAGTCGTCGCCTTCAGCTGACGACCACATTCAAGAGCCAATGGAGCTTTGGAAAAAACCTGGATTCGTCGGAAGACCTCTCGGTGGGCGGCTCCAATGGGGTGCGCGCCTACGAAGACTCTGAGTTGAGCGGCGACAAAGGCGTGGCACTGTCGATGGATTTGGCTTACAGCTTGCCGGCTTTTAGCCAGGTCAAAAGCCATCAGGTGTCTCTGTTTGTAGATACCGCAAAGGTCTGGAAAAACGATCAGCCGCTGGGCTTGGCAGAGAACAACGCGCGCCGTTTGAATGCAGCGGGTATTGGCTATGCGATGTCTTTTGACCGCGTGGACATGAAAGCGAGCTGGGCGCGTGGATTTGGCAGCCAAAAAACGCCGGCCAGCGAAGCAGAGTTTTCAACAAGCCTCAATAAGGTGTTGATTCAAGGCACACTGCGTTTTTAAAGCGATGCCTTCCCACAAAA
This sequence comes from Pseudomonadota bacterium, assembly GCA_041164205.1. Classification (GTDB taxonomy): domain Bacteria; phylum Pseudomonadota; class Gammaproteobacteria; order Burkholderiales; family Burkholderiaceae_C; genus RS62. The sequence goes on along the minus strand of JBEAPX010000086.1, from coordinate 3,464 downwards.
AAAGCCCCGCTGTGCAGGGCTTTTTTTGTGGGCGATTGGTGAATGGCGGCGCAACCCAATCAGCTGAGCACCACACTAGACAAGCGCCGGCGGTACTTGACCACGGTGGGGTCTTCGGGTGGCACTTTGCCCTCTTCGACCTTGGGCATTGGCGGCGTGATGATTTGCAAGATGGCGACGAAGGCCTTGCGAGCGGCTTCGTTGTTCCATGCTTTGTCGCGCATCAAAATCTCAAGCAACTCATCCATCGCGTCGGTGTAGCGTTGCTGGGCCACACGCAACCCTGCCAATGCGTAACGCGCCTCAAAATCGCGCGGCTTGGCTTGGATGGCTGCAGATAAGCCCGATTCGTCGGCACTGCCAGCGGCTTTCAAGGTGTCGATCCACCACGCCAGTGAGCCAAAACGCTGTTCCGTCTCGGCCAAAAGTTTCACGGGCTCGAACGCGGCTTCGGCTTCGGCGATGGCACCCAACTGCACCAGGACTTTGATGTAGTCATAACGGATGTTGTGGTTGTCGGGGTCTTTGGCGACGGCATCAGCCATTTTTTCTAAGGCGCTGGGGGTGTCGCCTGCCTCGATGTCTTCGAGCGCCTCGGCTTCTTCGGCTTCGGCCTCCATATGCACGGCGCTGGGCACGTGCTTGTCTAAAAACTCTTTGACCTGCCCTTCGGGTTGAGCCCCCATGAAGCCATCCACAGGCTTGCCGTCGATCATCAGCACACAAGTGGGAATCGAGCGGATGCCAAAGGCGCCGGCCAACTGTTGTTCGTCGTCAGAGTTGATTTTGACCAGGCGGAACCGACCGGCGTAGTCGGTCTCGAGCTTTTCTAAGATGGGGCCCAGTGACTTACAGGGGCCACACCACGGCGCCCAAAAGTCGACCAAGACGGGGACTGTTTTGGAGGCTTCGATGACCTCGGCTTCAAAATTGGCAACGGTGACGTCCAACATATGTATTCCTTGTGTGTGGGCTATGACAGCCCGATTTCAGGGGCTTTTGAGTTTCCACGGCCCCTTGGTTTTGTCATGTGAGGGCAACCCTTAAAATTGCAACTTTAACGGAGTTGGTATGAGTGCTATTCAAGTCGGGGTGGTGATGGGCTCCAACAGCGATTGGGAGACGATGCAACACGCCACCCAAATCCTCGAGCAATTCGGCGTCCCATTTGAAGCCCAAGTGGTCTCTGCCCACCGGATGCCAGACGATATGTTCCGCTACGCCGAGTCCGCGCGCGAGCGGGGCCTGCAAGCCATCATCGCAGGTGCAGGCGGTGCCGCCCACTTGCCGGGGATGTTGGCCGCCAAGACGTCGGTGCCGGTGTTGGGCGTGCCCGTGGCCTCACGCCATTTGCAAGGCGTCGACTCATTGCACAGCATCGTTCAAATGCCCAAGGGGGTGCCCGTGGCGACATTTGCCATTGGCGCGGCAGGTGCCGCCAATGCCGCGCTGTTCGCGGTGGCGCTGCTGGCGAACCACGATGCGCGTTTGCGCCAAGCGCTTGACCAATTTCGAGAGCATCAAACCCAGGCAGCACGCGCCATGACTTTGCCCAACGAGAGCTCACCCACATGAGCGCTTTGCCATCCCCTTTGCTGCCAGGCTCGTACATCGCCGAGGCAAGGCCGGCCACACTGGGTGTGCTGGGCGGTGGCCAGTTGGGACGGATGTTCATCCACGCTGCCCAACAAATGGGCTTTCGCACGGTGGTGCTGGACCCAGACGGCATCAGCCCAGCGGGTCAAATCGCACACCACCACATCGAGACAGCCTATGACGATGCCGAGGGCGTTGCAGCGCTGGCACGCCTGTGCGATGGCGTGACCACAGAGTTTGAAAACATCCCGGCGAAGACGCTAGAAACGATTGCCGAGCAAGTGCGCGTCTCACCGCACGGTGGCGCTGTGGCGGTGGCACAAGACCGAATGCTCGAAAAGGCCCATTTGGCCCAAGCCGCTGACATCAGTGGTGTGGGGCCGGGGCCTTGGGTGCCCTTGGTGGCGGGCGACGACTGCCCCGAGGTGGCTGCAGAGATGTTCCCCGCGATTTTGAAGACCGCGCGCCTAGGCTATGACGGCAAAGGTCAGGTATCGGTGGCCCAGGCCAGCGACTTGCCCCAAGCATGGGCCAGCTTGAATGGTGTGGATTGCATCTTGGAAAAGCGCTTGCCGTTGCGCGACGAATGCTCCGTGATCGTGGCACGAGGCTTTGATGGGCAAATGGTCCATTTGCCGGTGCAGCGCAACTGGCACCACCAAGGCATCTTGGCCGTGACTGAAGTGGCGCCAGGTTTGGTGGCGCCGCCACTGGCCCAGCAAGCCGTAGAAGCTGCGCAAACCATCGCCCAGTCTTTGGACTATGTGGGTGTGCTGTGCGTTGAATTTTTTGTGGTCGACGACGGCAGTGACTTGGGCCAACTGGTGGTCAATGAAATGGCCCCACGCCCGCACAACAGTGGGCACTACAGCATGAACGCGTGTGACGTGTCGCAGTTCGAGTTGCAAGTGCGCACATTGGCGGCGCTGCCTTTGCCCACACCCCAGCAACACAGCCCCGCCATCATGCTCAACCTCTTAGGCGATGTGTGGTTTGAAAAAGACCAATTGCGCAATCCGCCTTGGGACCAAGTGCTGTCGATGCCCGGTGTGCACCTGCACCTTTACGGCAAGATTGAAGCCCGCATTGGTCGCAAGATGGGGCACATCAACATCACGGGAACGGACATCGGATCGGTCCGAGAGGTGGCAGCGCGCGTCAGTGCACTGCTTGGCCTGCCCACACCGACCTGAAGCGCTGGCTCAAGATGGCGCTCTTGCTCGACGACTCTGACGCCTCGGTCTCGCGCGCCGCTGCCCAGCTCGCGCAGGGCGGTCTATTGGGATTGCCCACCGAGACGGTGTATGGCCTCGCAGCCGATGCCACCCAAGCACAGGCTGTGGCATCCATCTTCAGCGCCAAGGGGCGCCCCAGCGACCACCCCTTGATCGTTCACATCGCCGCGCCAGAACACCGCTCGGCGGCGGCTTGGCTTGAGGCCTTGGCCCCATTTGTTGAAGAAGTGCCCCCGTTTGCCCTGATGTTGGCGCAGGCATTTTGGCCGGGCCCACTGACCCTGGTGTTTCGGCGTCGTGCCGACGTGTGTGACGCCGCAGCCGGGGGGTTGCCCACGCTGGCGGTGCGCGCTCCGGCCCACCCACTGGCGCAGCGCGTGCTGCGCGCCGCACAAACGCAGGGCGTGATGGGCGTGGCTGCGCCAAGTGCCAACCGCTTTGGCAAGGTCAGCCCCACCACGGCCGAGCACGTGATGCATGAATTGGCACAGCAGCTGTCTGATGACGCCTTACTGGTGCTGGACGGGGGCGCTTGCCAAGTGGGCATTGAATCCACCATTGTGGATTGCAGCCGCGCGCACCCCGTGTTGTTGCGCCCGGGCATATTGAGCGCCGAGGAACTCGGCAACGCTT
>JBEAPX010000085.1:0-5361 GCA_041164205.1 Pseudomonadota bacterium | reverse complement strand
ACCTGTGGAGCATCGGGTGCGCCCTCGATTGCCACTGCCTATTGCCTCGCTTAAGCAGGATATGTCGGTGGACCTCCCGCCCTTGATTAAAGGCTATTTGCGTTTGGGCGCCAATGTGATTGGTGAACCCGCGTGGGATCCAGCTTTCAATGCGGCTGATTTGCCGATGCTTTTGAATTTGGACCAGATCCCGAGTCGCTACCGCAAGCACTTGCTGGGTGGTTTGGTTTGATGGTTTCAGCGATGGGCGCGCCTACGATGGCCTTGGATGATGCCGATGAGACTGACAAGATGAGTCATTTCCGTTCGGTGTTCATCTCTGATTTGCATCTTGGGACTGCGGGTTGTCAGGCCCATGCGCTATTGGACTTTCTCAAAAGTCACACGAGTGAGAAGCTTTATCTCGTCGGTGACATCGTTGACGGCTGGCAATTGCGCCGGCGCTGGCACTGGCCTCAGGCGCACAACGATGTCGTTCAAAAGCTGCTCAGGCGAGCACGCAAAGGCTGCCACGTGGTGTTTGTTCCAGGCAACCACGATGCCTTTGCACGCCAGTTTCATGAACACCAATTTGGCGATATCGAGGTCTTACGTGAGGCTGTTCATACAACAGTGGATGGGCGCCGACTGTGGGTTGTTCATGGCGATGAATTTGACGCCGTCATTCAACACGCTCAGTGGTTGGCGATGATGGGGGATATGGCCTACGAATGGTCGCTGCGAGTGAATCGCAGCTTGAACAACTGGCGCGCGCGCCTGGGGTTGCCCTATTGGTCACTGTCCCAATACCTCAAGCACAAGGTCAAAAAAGCCTTGATGTATGTCACAGCCTTTGAAAATGCAGTCGCGGCTCGCGCAAAGTCCAAAGGGTTTGATGGCGTGGTTTGTGGCCACATTCATCGAGCGGAGATACGAGACATCGATGGCGTCTCTTATATGAACGACGGCGATTGGGTCGAGTCTCTCACTGCCATTGTTGAACATCACGATGGCCGATTCGAAATCGTTGACTGGTCGCATCGCATTCACGCGGCACACGACCGAGCACGTGGCAAAGAGCCGAGTGATGACTCTTCGCCTTCTTCATTACTTCAACCTAACCTTTGATTCAGGAGAATCTCATGTCTTTGAAACAACACCCAGTGGCGCGACGCACTCTGATTAAAGCGGCTGCTCAAACGCCTATCGCCTTGTCTTTGGCTTCGTGGGGTCAATGGGCAAACGCTGCCAGTGAAAAGGCAGTGGTCGTCAGATTCGACGGTATGCCCGCGCCGGTGACCATCGACGAAATGACCACAGTCCACACTGCTGCAAAGGTACACACCTATTACGATTCGGGCAGAAAAACCTCGACGCCACTGGCATATAAAAAGCTTTACTCGACCGGTGAAAAGGTGCAGCGAACCGAAGGTGGAACCATTGTGGCCGGCGGCTACTTTGATGTCAAAGGCCAACCCATCCTGGACAAAAAGACGGGAGAGCAGTTGTACTCTGATTGTCCCGATGGTCAGTGCTTGATCGAGATCAAGAACCCACGCGTCAAGGGAGTCAAGGGGAATCCTGTTTTCTTAGTGACTCAATTTGAGTACTTGTCTGCAGACGCTGCTGGCGAGGATATGTACGGCAAACTGCCATCATCCATTGCAATTGCCACATTAGACCAAGATCCAAAATCAGGCGAGATGAGCTTGGTGAGCTATTCAAATGTGGACACAAGCGCAGTGCATGGTTTGTGGATCACTTGTGCAGCAAGTCTTTCCCCTTGGAATACACACCTGTCGAGTGAAGAATATGAACCAGATGCTTTCAAAGCATCGACAGACAAGCAGTTCAAGGCATTTTGTGAGAACACGTTGGGACGTAATGGCAATCCCTATCACTACGGGCACGTACCCGAAGTCACCGTGCACGCAGACGGCACAGGCAGCATCAAAAAACACTACAACATGGGCCGCATATCACGCGAATTGGTTCAGGTCATGCCTGACCGTCGCACGGTCTTAATGGGAGACGACTACACCGGCGGTGGCATCTTTATGTTTATCGCTGATCGCGAAGAGGATCTGTCCTCAGGCACCCTTTATGTTTCGGGCGGAGAGGTAAAAGATGGCCAAATGACCATGAAATGGGTGCGTTTGGGTCACGCCACGAGCGCAGAGATTGAGGCCTTGGCCAATCGCGTCTCTGCAACGGACATCTTTGAAGTGAGCGAAACCAAGCCATCCACCCCGGGGTTCGTCGAGGTACCTAATGGCAAAGGAACGCACTGGCTGAAAGTCCAGCCTGGTATGGAAAAAGCCGCCGCGTTTTTGGAAACACACCGGTATGCCGCCATGATGGGCGGGGTGATGGAGTTCACTAAGTTTGAGGGTGTCACCGTCAACGTCAAGGATAAGACGGCGTACCTCGCAATTTCATCGATCAAGTCGACTATGTCGGACGACAAAGGTCAGTGGCAGATCAAAAAGCTGAGCGCGGGTGGTGTGTTCGAAGCAAAAATGGAAGGACGCCAAACAGACGCCTCCGGCGCCATGATTGAGAGCACATGGGTGCCCACGAAGCTTAAGGCGATGAAGGCACTTCTTGGCAAAGACCTCAAGCCCGCGGACGCTGCAGGCAACACAGCGGATTTAGGCTTGATCGCCAACCCAGATAACTTAAAGTTTTCGAATCAGTGGCGCACCCTGTTCATCGGTGAAGATTCCGGAATGCATGTCAACAACATCGTATGGGCATACAACCTAGAAGATGGCTCTCTCACGCGCCTGTTATCAGTGCCAGCGGGCGCGGAGTGCACAGGCCTCAGTGTGGTCGAAAACTGCAATGGTCACGCCTACGTTCTGTCGAATTTCCAGCACCCAGGGGATCGCAAATTTACGGCTGACCAGACCGCTGTGTCAGCACGCATCAAGCAAATCTGGGATAACAACCGCGCTGGTGCCGTGGGTTATATCAGCGGTATGCCTGTGATGGGCTAACGAGCAGATTTGTTAGGTGCTTTAGCAAGGGTGGTCGTTGACCACCCTTTTTTTGCAGTCATAAAAGTGTCACACACCAGCACTAGATTGAAAGCCTGAAACATTCAGACAGTGGATCATGAAATCGACCTCTAAAGATACTGCGTCCTCGGCTAAGTTGGTGAGCAAGAAGCCAGTCAAGCTACTCCGTAAGGGTGGTTCTAAAGCGGCCACCAAGGTGGCCAAAAAGCCCGTGCAGAAAGGGCCTCAATCCCTCCGCCCCGGCTCAGGAGTGGGCGCAACCGTTAGGCGTCGCAAGGTATCTGAGCTCAAGGCAATGGACAGCCAGGTCAGCGTTGAAGCGAGTGCCACTGCCGCAGTCCCCTGGACCATCGATAGCCTGTTAGACCGCGATTTGAGTTTGCTTGCATTCAATCGCCGTGTGCTGAGCTGGGCTGCACGGGTGGATGTGCCAGTATTGGAGCGATTGAGGTATTTGGTGATCGTGTCATCCAATTTGGATGAGCTGTTTGAGGTGCGCATGGCGCCACATCTGCGGGCTTTCAAAAATGAAGTCACCGAGACCTATGCCACACCGACGACGTTTGAAAAGTTCAGTGCAAGTGCGCACGAGCTGGTGTGCGAGCAGTACCGCTTGTATAACGAATTGGTGCTCCCTGCACTCGAACGCAAGGGCGTTAAATTGGTCACCCATGACGCGCGCAATAAGCGCCAACAAGCGTGGGTCAAGAATTTCTTTGCACAAGAAGTGCAGCCGTTGTTGATTCCGGTCGCCCTAGACCCAGCGCACCCGTTTCCCCAAGTTGCAAACAAAAGCCTCAACTACATTGTGAAGTTGACGGGTAAAGACGTGTTTGGTCGCGAGAACAACATCGCGATTGTTCGGGTGCCCAGATCGTTGCCCCGCTTTATTCGAATGCCCGGCATTCGCAACAGCAAGGCGCATCACTTTGTCTCTATCTCCAGCGTGATTCGAAGCCATCTGCAGGATTTGTTTCCAGGTCGGCAGGTGACAGAGTTTTCGCAATTCAGAGTCACGCGCAATTCGGACCTTGAGCTAGACGAGCAAGATTCGACCAGTTTGCGTTTGGCTGTGAAGATGGGATTGCATACCCGCCACTACGGTCAAGCGGTCAGGCTTGAGGTCAATGAAGAGTGCTCAGAGGGCCTAGCCGACTTGCTGCTGAATCAATTTGGATTGCCGGCTTCTTCTCTGTTCCGTGTCGCCGGCCCTGTGAATCTGGTTCGAATGAGTCAGTTGGTTGATCTGGTCGACAGCGAGTTGATGCGGTTTCCACCGCATGTGCCCTCTTGGACCCGGGCGCTGAGCCACTCCGAGTCGATCTTCTCGCAACTCCAAAAAGCGCCGGTGTTGATGCACCATCCGTACGAGAGTTTTGATCCGGTGCTGGCGTTTTTGCGCGAAGCCGTGCGCGATCCGCAGGTGGTGGCGATCAAGCAGACAATTTACCGCATCGGCGGCAGGCGTGAACTGTTGGACTTGTTGTGCGAGGGAGTACGTCGCGGCATCGATGTCACCGCAGTGGTGGAGTTGAAGGCGCGCTTTGACGAAGAAAACAACGTCACTCATGCGGAGCTACTAGAAGCGGCCGGCGTTCAAGTGGTCTATGGGGTTGTGGGCTTGAAAACCCACGCCAAAATGATGCTGGTCACTCGCAAAGAGGGGCGTAAGCTGGCGCGTTACGCCCACGTTGGCACAGGAAACTACAACGCCAGCACAGCCAAAGCGTATACCGATATCGGCATGATGACGGCCGACCCCACCCTCACCAACGATGTGGAGCAAGTCTTTTTGCACTTGGCCAATCCAAGTCGTGTACCCAAGTTGCGCAAGGCTTTGTGTGCGCCATTCACCCTGCACGCATCCATGATTAAGAAAATTGAGCAGACCGCTGAAGCGGCTAGAGGCGGTGCGAAGGCGGTGATCCAGTGCAAGATGAACTCACTCACCGACATTGACTTAGCCATGGCATTGCACAGGGCTGCTGAAGACGGTGTGAAAATTGATTTGATTGTGCGCGGAGCCTGCATCCTTCCGCCCTCGCCAAGCAACAGCAAAGCACACCTCAAGATCGTCTCGATCATTGGTCGGTTCTTGGAGCACTCCCGGGTCTATCACTTCGATGTCGACGGCAAAAAAGAGGTGTGGTTGAGCAGTGCAGACTTCATGAACCGAAACATGATGCGTCGCATTGAGTTGGCCTGGCCCGTCGAAGAGCCCAACTTGCAGCTTCGAGTGGTTCGCGAATGCATTTCTATGGCGCTCGAAGATCAGGTCGACGGTTGGGTCTTAGACACAGCAGGGAACTACAGCCCATTGAGGGTGTCGTCTAAAAAGAAGCGACAGGCGGGTGTTGAAGGC
>JBEAPX010000084.1:0-3489 GCA_041164205.1 Pseudomonadota bacterium | reverse complement strand
TCACCACGCTGATCGCCATCGGCTACGTGTATGCGCCCCACAAAAAAGTCGTGTGGATCACCGTCTTTTGGGCGCTCTGGCAAATGCAGGCCACGGTGGGCACCTACTTGCAAGGCGGCATATGGTCACCTTACTTGGGCTACTACTTTATTTGCAGTATGTCGATTTTGATCACGGTCGGCTGGCGCTGGTCATTGACCACCATGGGTTTCACGACCTTCATGATTGCTGGCGTTGCCGCGCTGGACTTCAAGTCACTGATCCCTCCTTCTCGGCTGCCCAACACCGAGTGGTTGTGGCCAACAGTGTCCTCTGGCATGTTGATCGTCACCCTTGGAGCGCTTCCAATCCTGGCTTACGGTGGTCGAGTCAGACGGATCAGACAGCTCAACGAAGACAGCGAACGCCTTCGCTCCGCCCAGGCCAAACTACGGGAGCACCAGATTCAGCAGCAGCAATTCGTCGAGTCTGTGAGCCACGAGCTTCGCACGCCAATGAATGCCATCATGGGCTTCTTGCAGTCGATTGATCACTCGCAAATTCGCTCACCAGAAGAGCGCGAGCACATCGAATTGATGGAGAGTCATTCACGCGTATTGCTCAACCGCATCAATGCTCTGTTGGATTTTTCGCAGCTCCACGCCAACCAACTCGCTCTGCAAATCGAGCCATTCAGTTTGACCCAGCTGCTTCAGGCCGTCATTCAAAGACACAAAGATGCAGCTGAAGCCAAAGGCCTGCAATGGCAAGCCTCCATAGACAGCAACTTACCCTCTTGGACATCGGGTGATGCCCAAAGAATTGAGCAAGTCTTGGACATTGTGCTTGGCAATGCACAGAGGTACACCGAATTTGGCCATGTTCGGCTGAGCGCTGAATACACCGACCAGGGTCACGTGAGATGGACTGTGTCGGATACCGGCTGCGGGATGACCGAGCCCAATATCCAAGTCCTCTTTTCACACCTCGCCAATCATTCAGAACGCAAAAATCGAGCCCACGGCGGCACCGGGATTGGTCTCAGCACCGCTCAAGCGCTGCTGCGTCTGATGCGAGGCAGCATTCAAATCAAGAGCAACCCCAAGTCCGGCACCCAAGTCACGATTGAGATTCCCTTGGCGGCTCAAGATCGTCCAACAGCCTCTGCAAGCCAAGCCTCAGCCATCGATCCCAATGTCACAGGAACGGTTTTGATCGTGGATGACAGCCAGACCAATCGATTGATCACGCACCACCTATTGCAAAAGCACCTTCCCATGATCCATATCCTTGAGGCTGCTTGTGGAGAAGATGCCATCGCTTTGGTGGCTGAACATCAGCCGCACGTGGTGCTGATGGACTTGCGACTCCCCGGCATCAGCGGAATCGACACGGCCGCTGCTATTTTGCGTCGGCCGCAAGGCATTCGAAGCCAGATTTTTGGATTAACAGGAGACCCCAGTCAATCGGTCCGTCGAGAGGCCCTGGCGACAGGAATGCGAGGCGTATTTATCAAACCCTTTGATGCCACGCAATTGGCCACGTCGGTGTCAAATGCCTTGCGCGACAGTGCCCACAGCCATCCGACTCATCCCACGACCTGAACCCATCCGGTCAGGCTTGCCACCCAAAACCCCAAAGTTGCCAGCGTGATGGTCAACGCAATCAAGAGCGAGTTGTGCTTGACCAAGTCAGGCCCCTTGCCCTGGATACGGCCATGCCACATTCTCATCACCCAGCCAGAGCCACGGCTTCCAGCCAAAATCAGCACGGCACCTAAGTGCAGACACACGGCCGCAATCGCACCATTGGCCATGAACTCATGGACTTCAGACAACCCGTCGTCCACCCATCCATTGCTCCATTCGAGCCCCATGAGCCAACCCGTTGCTGCAGCAATGATCAACAGCGATACCAACGCTGCAATCGATAAGCTCACGGCGTGTTGCGCCAGCTTGTCTGGCGTCATGTCTTGGAGCCGAGGGCGCGTGAACAATGCGCTCGCCCACGACCAAGCGGATTGGGTTCGATTGACCCAGACTTTGGTCTGCTCACTTCGCGGGCCAACCACGCCCCACAAGACCCTGAGCGCGATGGCTGCCAGGACGGTGTAGCCCATCGTCACGTGAACTGTTTGCCAAAAGTCGGAGTCCCCTGTGAGGTAAGCCACTCCGAATGAAATGGCCAAAATAGCGTGGACAGCGCGCGCAGGGGCGCTCACAACCCGTCGGCTTGGGCTAAGAGTGGACTGTTCAGTCATGGCCATCGCTCCGCCACCAAGAACTGCGCCCCACCCCTGCGGGCAGGCGCACACCGTCTTCATCAAAACCCAACCTGTCCGCTCCTTGGTGACATGCCATACAGTTTGACGCGCTCCCTATTTTGGGATTTGTCCAGTCCTGTGGACTGAAGTCACGGTGTTTGCGCACAAACCAGGGCGTCGTGGTGATCCGATCCTCCGGCGGACTTTGCAAGTCCTTTCGGCGGCTTGCGTGGGCATTGAGCCATGTGCCGATCTGCTTCACAGTGGCGTCGTCTATGGAGGCGTCAGTGCCGAAATGTTGACTCAACCCACCCATGATGCGCTGCCATGCGGGCGCACCCAACATACCAGGCGGGTAAGCCATGTGGCAGGCGGCACACTCGGTTTGATAACTCTTCAGGGTGGGCACATAGCGATGATCGCTGTCCGCTTGGCTTGGCATCGACACCACAGAAAGGCTCAGAGCCATCGCGGTGATCCACCGGCGTGACACACGCGCTTCGGTTTTTTGCTTTGGGTATGTCATGGACATCCTCCTTTGTGGAATGGGTGGTAGACGGGTTATCGGACAGACAATAAATAGGCAAGGACATCTGCCTTTTCTTGTGCGGTGCACTCTCGTCCGACCACATCGTTGCAATTGCGACGAAACCACTTGTCCACCTTGCGCTGGCTGGTGAACGCCTGGTCATTTGAACTTGGGGCCATGGGACGAATGATTTTTTGTGTCTTCACGTGCTTACCTGGCGTCGTCGGTGGGGCGTTGTGGCACGTGGCGCATGACCAGTCGTGCTGACGCTTGGTTGTGAAAAACACTTGGCCCCGCCCCGCACTCGCGGGGCTTTGCGCTTGGGCCTGCCACCTTTGCAATTGGGCTTGAGGATTGGTGTCTGCCGCCTGACTCCACGGGGCCAGCGCGCAGCCCATGAGCAATACACACCATTTGGCGATCTGATTCATTCAATTTCTCCGGTAGGTTGGATCGAAGGCTTAGGTTGATGGAGATCATGGAATACCGAGGGTGAGCAGAAGCTGAACGCCAAATTCATCACCCGTTCAGAATGCAAAGCCATAATGAAAGAATGAATTGCCTTCAAGATGTGGTTAGACAATGGCGCACGGGCTTGGGTGCACTGGCACTCGCGATGCTTGGTGTCACCGCAAACGCTGGCGACGATCACGATAAAGTCAGATCAGCGCTACTGGCGGGTGACATACAACCGCTGAGCTCAGTCCTAGGTGTTGTT
>JBEAPX010000083.1:0-3959 GCA_041164205.1 Pseudomonadota bacterium | reverse complement strand
CGTTGGGCGGAGAGTGGGCTGCAGCCATGCCGCTGCAGCCACCCGCTGGCTTGGGCCCGTACGAGGCCGGCGTGCTGGTTGGCGTGCAATGGATGAGTGAGCTGCCGTGGGCCGAAGTCGCTGCCGCCGCGCTCACCGTGCACATCCTGATGCTGTTGGTCACCGTCACATCGGCCACCGTGGCGCGCGCCCTAGGTTGGAGCACCCGCGACCTGCGCCGCCCCCACTGAATCGGGTGCCGGCCCCATCGCTCACCACACACTGAGCCAGCGTCGCCCGTGCGCGCCACCACGACGAATCGCTCGCGTTGGCGGCACAATAGAGGGCATGACCGAAGCCGCCACTGACACCTCTCACCTGTACGACTCACAAGAGGTGATGCCCACCCTGCCGCCGCACCGTTTGTCGGTGGTGGTGCCCATGTACAACGAGCGCGAGAGCGCCTGTCCATTGATTGACGCGGTGCAAAGCGCTTTGAGCGCTTACCCACAGCCGTGGGAGCTGATCGTGGTGGACGATGGCAGCCGCGACGGCACGCCTCGCATCCTCGCAGAACACGCGGCCAAAGTCGGCGCCCACATTCGGGTCTTGCCGCTGCGCCGCAATTTTCGCCAAACCGCCGCCATGCAAGCCGGTATTGACGCCGCGCGCGGTGATGTCATCGTCACCATGGATGGCGACTTGCAAAACGACCCGCGCGACATCCCCAAGCTGGTCTCGCGCCTGCTGAGCGAAGACCTCGACATGGTGGCCGGGTGGCGTCAAAAGCGCCAAGACGGTTTGTTCCTGCGCAAGATTCCCTCGCGCATCGCCAACCGATTGATTCGCAAAGTGTCTGGTCTCGACTTTCAAGACTTGGGCTGCAGTCTCAAGGCGTTTCGCACCAGCGTGCTGCGCGAGATCCGTTTGTACGGCGAGATGCACCGATTTATTCCGGCGTGGCTGGCAACGGTGACCTCGCCTGATCGCATGGCCGAAGAGCCGGTGCGCCACCACGCGCGTTTGCTCGGCGAGTCCAAGTACGGCATTTCGCGCACCTTCCGAGTCATCGTCGATTTGTTGGCGATGCATTTCTTTTTGCGCTTTGGCACCCGCCCCGGTCATTTCTTTGGCGGCATCGGGTTGGCGGTGATGTCTGTCGGCATGGCCATCTTGGGCTACTTGGGTGTGCTCAAGTTGTTGGGTGAGTCGGTCGGTGGCCGGCCGCTATTGCAAGTGGGTTTTTTCAGTCTCATGGCGGGCCTGCAGTTTTTAACCACCGGCGTGTTGGCCGAGATCATGACGCGCGTCTACTTTGACGACGGCCATGCGCGGCAGTACCACGTCATGCCACAAGAGCCTTTGGCGGACGATGCGGCCTGGCACCAGTGACATCACAGGCGGCATGGCAGGCCGCATGACGGGGGGCGGCCTTCGTCTGGGCAACGTCATGTTGGCGTTGGCCTTGCTGTACCTGTGGCGCTTGGGCGCTGCACCGCTGTTTGATGTGGACGAGGGCGCGTTTGCCGAGGCCACCCGCGAAATGCTCGCCAGTGGCGATTGGGGCCACACGTTTCTCAATGGCGTGGACCGCTTTGACAAGCCCATTCTGGTGTATTGGTTCCAAGCCCTCAGCATGGCGATTTTTGGCATCAACGAGTGGGCCGCTCGATTGCCCTCGGCGTTGTGGACCTTGGGCGCCACCTGGGCGGTTGGCCGTGCTGTCAGCCGCGAACAGGGCGAAAACGCGGGCGCCTTGACCGCACTGGTACTGGGCTCTGCCATGGGCTACTTGGCGATGGGGCGGGCGGCCACCGCCGATGGTTTGCTCAATGCCTTGATTATTTTGACCAGCCTGCAGTTGTGGCGCTTCGCGCAAACGCGCGCCGTTTCGGCGCTGTACTGGGCGTATTTTTGGACAGCGCTGGGGCTGCTGGCCAAAGGGCCCGTGGCGGTTCTTGTGCCGGGTGGCGCTTTGTTCTTTTGGTCGCTGTTCAGTGACCGGGGGCGCACGGCATGGGCGGCTATGTGGGCACCGCGCGCGTGGTTTTTGGCGCTGGTGGTGGCCGGGCCTTGGTACGCCTATGCACTGAACCGGCATGGCATGGCCTTCATCGAGGGCTTTTTTCTGAAGCACAACGTCGAGCGATTCAGTGGCGCCATGGAAGGCCACGGCGGCAGCATCGCCTACTACCTGGTCGTGTGGCCGCTGCTGTGTCTGCCTTGGGCACCGCTGATGGCGGGCGTCGTGTGGCGCGCCCGATCGTTTTGGCAGACCTCGCACACCCGATTTTTGGTGGTGTGGGCCTTGTGGGTGCTGGTGTTCTTTTCGCTCTCAGGGACCAAACTGCCGCACTACCTCATGTATGGCACCGCACCCATGTTGCTGTTGATGGCGCAGGTCTTGCTGCACGCGGGTCAGGCGTGGCGAGCGGTCGTGTGGCTGGGCATCATCGCCACCACGCTGGTGCTGGCGGCATCGGGCGAGGTGGTGCAAATCTATGCGCCCCTCATTCAAGACGATTGGTACCGCCAATTGTTGCAGTCCGCGCCAGACGCGCACCAGATGGCGTTGGCAGGTGCCGTTGGGGCTGGGGTGGTCTTGTTGCTGGGCTTGTGGGGCTACCGGGCCAGCGCCGCGCCAGTGGGCGTGCGACTGCTGGCGTCGGTGGTCATGGGGATGGGTATTTACACCACCCTGGTGTTGCCGTGGTGGGGCAACGCCATGCAAGGCCCCATCAAAGCTGCAGGCGAAGCCATTCGCGCCGCCGACGCACAAGCCGTGCAGTGGCGCACCCATCGGCCAAGCGTGGCGTTTTATGCGCAGCGCATCGTGCCGCGCCGCGCCCCGGTGGCGGGCGAGTGGGGCCTCACCGTCTCGACCAAGCTCAATAGCCTACCCCCCACCGACGTCATCAGCGAATCGCGCGGCGTGTTGTTGGTCAAGCCGCGCTAGGTCACACCCGTGCCTGAGTCTGTGCGGGCGGGTGAGCAAGCCTGTCGTGCCTTTGTCATCAAACTGCCGCACAATCGGGCTTTTCGATTTCGAGTCACTCCATGAAGATTGCGATCGCAGGCACCGGCTACGTCGGACTCTCTAACGCCATGTTGCTGGCGCAACACCACGAGGTGGTCGCGCTGGATGTCATCGCCGACAAAGTCGCCATGCTCAACCGGGGCGAGTCGCCCATTGCCGACCCCGAGATCGAGCAGTACCTGCGCAACCCCGCGCTTCATTTTCGTGCCACGCTCGACCCCGCCGACGCTTACGCGGGCGCCGACTTCGTGGTGATCGCCACCCCCACCGATTACGACACCGAGACCAACCGCTTCAACACCCAAAGCGTCGAGGCCGTGATTCGCGACGTCATGCGCCACAACGCCACCGCCGTGATGGTCATCAAGTCCACCATCCCCGTGGGCTATGTCGAGCGCGTACGCGCAGACCTCAACTGCGACCGCGTGATCTTTTCGCCCGAGTTTTTGCGCGAAGGCAAAGCCCTCCACGACAACCTCTACCCTTCGCGCATCGTGGTGGGCGAGCACAGCGAGCGGGCGCAGACCTTTGCCCACTTGCTGCTCGAGGGCGCCATCAAAAAAGACGTGCCCATCCTCTTCACCGACCCCACCGAGGCCGAGGCTGTCAAACTGTTTGCCAACACCTACCTCGCTATGCGCGTCGCGTTTTTTAACGAGCTCGACACCTACGCGGCCACCCACGGGCTCGACACGCGCCAAATCATCGACGGCGTCAGCCTTGACCCTCGCATTGGCGCGCACTACAACAACCCCAGCTTTGGCTACGGCGGCTACTGCCTGCCCAAAGACACCAAGCAGTTGTTGGCCAACTACCGCGACGTGCCGCAAAACCTGATTCACGCCATCGTCGAGTCCAACACCACGCGCAAAGACTTCATAGCCGACGACATCATCCGCCGCCGCCCCAACGTGGTCGGCGTCTACCGCCTCATCATGAAAGC
>JBEAPX010000082.1:0-9355 GCA_041164205.1 Pseudomonadota bacterium | reverse complement strand
ATGGTCCACTCAAAGGCATCAAAGTCATTGAGCTAGGGCAACTGATTGCCGGGCCTTTTGCCGCCAAAACCTTGGCAGACTTTGGTGCGGAAGTGATCAAGATCGAGTCACCGGGTGCAGGGGATCCGTTGCGCCGCTGGCGATTGATGAAAGGCGACACCTCTATCTGGTGGCAGGTGCAGTCGCGCAACAAGCAATCGGTGGCGCTCGATTTGCGTCAACCAGCTGGCCAAGACATTGTGCGCAAACTGGTCGCCGATGCCGATGTGTTGATCGAGAATTTTCGCCCCGGTGCAATGGAGGGCTGGGGTTTGGGGCCAGACGATCTGCACGCCATCAACCCGCAACTGGTGATGTTGCGCATCAGTGGCTACGGACAAACAGGGCCCTACCGCGACAAGCCTGGGTTTGGCGTGGTGGCAGAGGCCATGAGTGGCTTGCGCCATTTGACTGCAGAACCCGGGCGTGTGCCTGTGCGGGTGGGGGTGTCGATAGGTGACACCTTGGCCTCGTTGCACGGCGTGATTGGTATTTTGATGGCGCTGATCGAGCGCCAACGCTCTGGGCAGGGGCAAGTCATTGATGTGGCGCTGTACGAGGCGGTGTTCAATTGCATGGAAAGTTTGTTGCCCGAGTACAGCGCCTTTGGCGCGGTGCGCGAAGCAGCAGGCAGTGCATTGCCGGGCATTGCGCCGACCAATGCGTACCGGTGTGCCGATGGCCAATATGCGCTGGTGGCCGGCAATGGCGACAGCATCTTCAAGCGGCTGATGACGGTGATTGGCCGCGCAGACTTGGCCAATGATCCAGACCTTGCAGACAATGCCGGGCGCGTGAAGCGGGTCGCTGAGCTGGACGCTGCGATTGGCGAGTGGACCGCACAGCGCAGCGTGGATGAAGTGATGGCGGCGCTGGACTCGGCGTCCGTTCCGGGCGGCAAAATTTACAACGTGGCCGATATTGCCAACGATCCGCATTATCAAGCCCGCGGCATGATCCAACGCATCACGATGGATGATGGCGATCAAGTGGATGTGCCGGGCATTGTGCCCAAGCTCTCTCGCACACCGGGTAGCCACCGGCGCAACGCGCCCCAGCTGGGCCAGGACACACTAGAGGTCATGCAACGCATTGGCCTAAGCGATGAGCAAATTCAGGCCTTGCTCGAGCAAGGCGTGATTGCCAATCGCTGAGTGAGTGCCTGAGCGAGTGCCTGAGCGGGTGTGTGCGAGCGGCCGTTAGGTGCCGCTGTAAGGCCTGAGCGCATCACTGCCTGATTCGGCGTGGATGCTGGCATTGAAGGACACGATGATGCGGTCCTCGACACCAGAGTAGGGCATGGCCTGATGCGGCAGCCAGGAAGGGAACACCACCAGCTGTCCAGGGATGGGCGACACGTCGACGTGAGCCGCCTGCAGGTAGGCGTTGCCAAAGTCCATGTGCGCGCCACCTAAGCGGTTGAAATGCGGGCCATAAAAGCGCGTGACACCGTTGTGCGCTTTCAAGGCGGGGTGCTGAGTGCGCGACTCGGGTTCGTCCACCTGGACGCAGTAGACGCCTGACCAAGAGCAGTTGCCGTGGGTGTGGACATCGTGGTGGGCACCTTGGTTGCTGACTTGAAACCAGATGCCCTCGATGGCCATATGAAAACCGGGTGCGCCCTCTGGCCATATGCCGTGGTTGGCTTGGACGACTGTCTTTCGCAGACTGTCCACGATGAACTTCACCAAGACGTTCCATTCAGGGATCGAGACCCGGCGCAATAAATCGTCTTGGCTCGCGTAAAAACAAGCGGTAGGGTCGGCCTGCGCATCGGTGGCTCGCATGGCCTTAAAGACGCGCACCAACAGGGGGTTGATGTCTGCGGCTTGAGGGCACTGATGCACCCCCATGGGCGTGGACCAAAGGGTGTGCAGGTCTTGCGTGGGTAGACTCATGCAGTGGTCGCTTGCCACGCGCTGGGCCAGACCAATTGGTGGCCAGTGCGCTCTTTGAGCGCAGCGATGTCCTCGATCGAATCGACGTCGGTGACATAACGGCGGTTGGACGAAGCCCACACGTGCACCTGGTCGGGGTTGGCTGCTTGCCATTGGCGACAGCCGACGTTGGCCCCGTCTTTGAGGATGGCCTCTTTGACATCTGCAGAGATGATGACTGGGTTGCCGCGCTGTCCCTCGTATTCGGGGTAAACCACTTGGGTCGATTCAGGGCGTTTTTTGTACGCGCCGATCAAGTCTGAGATGTCTTGCGCATGGATCAGTGGCTGATCGGCCAGCGCGATCATGACGGCATCCAGCTTGCCTGTGAGGGCCGCCAGGCCGCAACGCAGCGATGAGATTTGACCGGCGCTGGGATCAGGGTTGCGCACGATTGTGACGGGGAAGTCACGCACCTGGGGCTCGATGTCATCGGCGTAATGGCCGAGCACGACCACGAGCTCATCGACCCCCGCGCCGGACAGTGCAATCAACTGGCGCCGGATCAAGGACACGCCACCCAGCTCTAAAAGCGACTTGGGTTTGCCCCCCATCCGTCGGCCTTCGCCTGCCGCGAGCAGCACGGCGCCCACAACCACTCGGCTGTACAAGCCGCCGCCGCCTTTGAGAATGCATCCCATATCAGTGTCCTCCACCGCAACATGAAGGCGGCGTGTTGGAAAATCGTTCGGCGATGGAATCCCACTTTCCACGCCACCCGCTGACAGATTCTCCCACGTTGGGTGACGCGTCGTGCGTCCCTGGTGTTGCATCAGCCGGCGCATCGCCTTGGTCGGCGAGGGCGCAACAACTGCTGCCTGCAGCAGAGGTGGCCACTGCAGATGCAGCCAACGCTGGCTCCACGGCCGTGGTCGCTTGGTGGGCGCCAACGGGCGCAGGTTGGAGGGCTTGGCGGCGACCCGCGACCACTGTCGCCAACACAGAGAGGGCGATTTCTTCTGGGGTTTTGGCACCGATCGGTACACCGGCGGGTGCCACGATGCGATCCACTTGCTCGGGGGCGTGCCCGCTGGACTTCAGTTGTTGCAGCAACACC
The DNA here is from genome assembly GCA_041164205.1 of Pseudomonadota bacterium. Classification (GTDB taxonomy): domain Bacteria; phylum Pseudomonadota; class Gammaproteobacteria; order Burkholderiales; family Burkholderiaceae_C; genus RS62. The sequence continues at coordinate 6,322 of JBEAPX010000082.1, read as the reverse complement.
CCAGCTTTGCGGTGACTGGCCACGAGCCAGATGTGTTGGGCTTGCAGGTCTAGCGCGGCTTCAAGCGCCTGCATATCGCGCCGGCCTTGCGTCGCAATCACAACCAGCTGCGCTTGGTGCAAATGCGGCCGCAGGGCGCTGGGTTCGTCGCTGGCAAGGACTTCTTGTGCGCTGGGGTAGTCGGCTGGCTGCGCGCCTTGCGCGACCACTGCGACATCGAGCCCCACGCGTGGCGCGAGGTCGCACAAACTGCGGGCGACAGCTGAGTCCCCAAAAATCACCAGCTTGGGCGCCGGCAGAACCGGATCGATGAACAACTCGAGCGTGCCGCCAGAGTGGCAAGTCATACCGAACTCAAGCACGTCTTCGAGTTGGCGCTCTTCACTGGTGGTGGCTGCGGCGATGCGGATCACCCGGCTTTGACCATCTGCCAGTGCCTGGCGAACCGTGCGGATGACTGAGGGTTGGGCGCATCCACCGCCAATCCAGCCGCGGATCTGACCGTCTGCGGTGACCAGCGCTTTGTCGCCGGGCTTGGCAGAGGTTGGCGCCTGAGCGCGCAACACGGTCACCATCGCAAATGCTTGACCAGACTGCTTCAGTCTTTGCACATCTTCAAACCAAGTGTGTCGTGTCATGAAAACTCCCTGTCGTGGTTAGACCAAGGTTTGGGCTGCGGCGCGCAAATCGGCGAGCTGAGCCAACGGGTGAAATTGGTGAATCAATGGGCGTGCCAGTTTGAGCGACTCAGCTGCTGACGCCTGCCGGGTGGGGTGAAACCAATCGAGTCGAGCGCCTCGCGCCCTGATGGCGCGAATGCTGTCGCTCAAGGCTTCGGGGGCTTCGGTATCGAAGCCATCTGAAAAAATCCAAACTCGGCTGTTGCGCGCGAGCTGCCCACGGGCGTGGTGGCGAGCGAACTCGTGCAAGCTCAGGGCGATGCGGGTGCCAGCACCGAACCCAGCGGTGACGGCGTTGATCTTTTCTTGAACTGCCGAACTATCGGAATACATCAAAGAGGTGACCTCGGCGATGCGGGTGTGAAAAACAAACACGCGCGCATCTCCGACTTGGGCAAAAGCCTTGGCCACGCGAAGAAAAAATGCGGCATGGCTTTCCATAGAGCGGCTCACGTCGACCAGGATGAAGAGCTTGGGCGCGCGCGTTTGTGGGCTCAACCACGCTGGTCGCAAGGGCACACCGCCCAAGGAGACGCTTTGTCGCAAGGTTTGCCGCAAGCCCAACTTGCGCCCGTGGTTCTGGGTTTTCCAACGCCGTGTGGCGTGGGGTTGCAGCCGCTTCATCACGCGGGATGCCAGCATCCGGAGTGTGGCGAGGTCTTGTGGCATCCATTGCAAGCCACTGCGATCGTCCATGGCGTCGGTTTGGCTTGCGCCACCTTGCGCCCGGTTGGATATAGGCAAGTCATCGTTGCCTTGCCCGGTTTGGTCTGCAGAGGCGCTGGGCTGACTCGACGATTGGGGAGGTGCGCTTTGCCCCTCCATCTGCTCGCGCATGGTTTGCACCATCTGACGCAAATCGCGCCGTGGCTTGGTCTGGCCACTGACCCGCGTCTGTCCACGCAACTGGTGCGGAAACCAATAGCGCTGAAAGAGCTCGTCCCACTGGCGCCAATCGCGAGGCGTCTTGCAGGCAATGGCCCGCCAGGCGGCTGAAATTTGGCGAGGCTTGAGGGCGTCAAGCAAATCGACTGCGCGCCACATCGCCTGTTGTTCGGCGGGGCCGATCGCCATACCCTGGTCCCGCAACAGACCGGCGAAACCCGCCAGCCGCTCGGTGGGCCAACTGGCACCAAGCAGGTGGGGGGTGTCGACGGCGTTGGCAGACATCATTCAGTGGCTGGGGACGCTGTGCTGACCGGGAGCAACGCCCTGATGTCGCTTGCCCTCCAGCAACGCACGGACGCTGTCGGCGCCGTGTTGGAAACGATCTTCACGTGTCTTGAGCAAACATCCCATCGTGGTCAGGATGGACGCCGTGTCGTCGGTGCTCAAGTGCACATTAAGTTTGTGCAGCGCTTTGATCCAATCGAGGGTCTCGGCGATGCCTGGTGTTTTGGCGAGGTCTTGTCCCCTGAGGCGTTGCACAAATGCGGTGGCCTCTTCGATCAGGCGACGGTCTACGTCTGGCATGGCGCTTTGCACAATGCTGATTTCGCGTGCCAGCGAAGGGTAGTCCAGGTGGTGATAGAGGCAGCGGCGTCGCAAGGCGTCGGACAATTCGCGGGTCCCGTTGCAAGTCAACACGACTTGCGGGATATGTTTGGCCTTGATCGTGCCAAGCTCTGGCACGGTGATTTGGAACTCAGCCAGGACCTCGAGCAAAAAGGCTTCAAAGGCCTCGTCGGCTCGGTCCACCTCGTCGATCAACAACACGCAAGGGCCCTCTTGGCGGATCGACTGCAGCAGTGGCCGCTCGAGCAAGAACTCGCTGTTGAAGACGTCATTGGTGCCGTTGCTGCTGCCATCTGCGCGCAGGCTGAGCAGCTGCTTGCCGTAGTTCCACTCGTAGGCGGCTTGCGCCATGTCGAGCCCTTCGAAGCATTGCAGTCTGACCAGTTTGGCGCCATGCACTTGGGCCAGAGCAGCGGCCAGCGCGGTCTTACCCACGCCGGCATCTCCTTCGAGCAATAGGGGCCTCTCAAGCCCTTGAGCCAGCCACGCCGCCGTCGCTAAGTCATCATCTGCGAGGTATCCAGCCACTTGCAGCGCCATGCGCAAGTCGGCGGGGGATGCAAAGGGCGGTGTCGTGGGCTGAGTCATGGCTTGACTTGGCTCCGCTTAGGCGCGCTTACCAAAGAGGCCAGAGAACCAGCCCTTGATGAGAGCCCACACAATGGCCAGGCCATCGATTTCTTTGCCTGCAGCCGGCGGAGCGGCGGGGGCCTGCGCAGCGGCCGCTGGAGCGGCTTGTGCCGTCGCTTCAGCCGTGGCCGCGCCGCCTTGAGGCGTCAACGCTTGGGCGGCAGTTTGGAAGTTGCCCACAAACTGGCCCAAGATCATCTCTGACACTTGAACCATCATGCGGCCGCCAAATTGGGCGAACTTGCCGTTGACGATGACCGCCGCTGAGCCGTTGAGCACGCAGGCAGCAGGGTTGTTGGGATCGTCTTCGATGACTGCGGTCAGGTCCATGCTGGCTGAGGAGCCGCCTTTGTCGGCGCCTTTGCCACGCATCACGACCTTGCGAGCCGCTATGTCGACCTCCAGCACATCGACCAGTCCTGCGAACTGGGCGGTGGCTGGGCCAACCTTCACTTTCACACCGCCTTTGAACGACGTGTCAGATAGTTTTTCTGTGATGGCGGCGCCGGGCATACAGCCCGCCGTCGCCTCGAGGTCCGACAACAACGCCCACGCTCGGGCGCTGTCGACAGCCAGCGGGTATTGCTTTTCTAATTTGACTTCCATGAATCAACCTTTACAACGCGAGCTTGTGCTCTTTGAGTGCTTTCCAGAGGCGGAAAGAGGTGTGGGGCATATCGAGGTGGGTGACGCCGACGTGCGAGAACGCATCCACCACGGCTGAGGTGAACGTGGGGATGGAGCCAACGTGAGGGGACTCAGCAACGCCTTTGGCTCCAATCGGGTGATGGGGGCTAGGCGTGACCGTGTGGTCGGTTTCCCAATGCGGGGTTTCCACGGCGGTGGGCAAGAAGTAGTCCATGAGCGTGTTGCCCAGCAAGTTGCCTTGCGCGTCAAACGGCATTTGCTGACCCATTGCCACCGCAAAGCCTTCGGTCAACCCTCCGTGGATTTGGCCGTCAATGATCATTGGATTGATGCGGGTGCCACAGTCGTCCAGCGCATAGAAACGGCGCACTTTGGTCTCGCCCGTGGCGCGGTCAATGTCGACGACGCACAGGTAGATGCCGAACGGGTAGGTGAAGTTGGGGGGGTCGTAGTAGTGAACGGCCTCGAGCCCAGGCTCCATGCCTTCGGGTGGCTGATGGTAGGCCTGCCATGCCACATCGGCCATGGTTTTGAACTTGCTGTCATCGCCTTTGACTTTGAATCGGTCGATTTCCCAATCCAAGTCGCTTTCGTTGACCTCCAGCATATGCGCGGCAATCTTGCGTGCTTTGGCGTGGATTTTGCGCGCCGCCATCGCAATGGCTGCCCCGGCCACTGGCGTTGAGCGGGAGCCGTAGGTGCCCAAGCCATAAGGCGCCGTGCTGGTGTCGCCTTCTTCGACTTGAATCACCTCACTGGAAATACCGAGCTCGGTGGCGATGATCTGCGCGTAAGTGGTTTGGTGGCCCTGGCCTTGTGTAATTGTTCCCATGCGAGCAATCGCACTGCCAGTGGGGTGGATGCGGATTTCGCACGAGTCAAACATACCGACGCCCAAGATGTCACACATCTTGGATGGACCCGCACCCACAATTTCTGTGAAGGTGACCAAGCCAATGCCCATCAGGGTCGGGCTGTTGGGGTCTGCGCGTTTGGCAGCTTGTTCGGCCCGCAGCGCTGGGTAGTCCACCGCGTCCAGCACCTTTTTCAGTGCGGTGTGGTAGTCGCCGCTGTCGTATTCAAACCCAAAGGCGCTGGTGTACGGGAACTGTTCTTTCTTAATGAAGTTCTTTTCACGGATCTCGGCCTTGTCCATGCCCAGCTTCTGGGCCAACACGTCGACCATGCGCTCGATCAAGTAGACCGCTTCAGTCACTCGGAATGAGCAGCGGTAAGCCACGCCGCCAGGTGCCTTGTTGGTGTACACGCCTTTGACAGAGCAGTGGGCCGCGGGTACATCGTAGGAGCCTGAGCAAATGTGGAACAGACCGGCAGGGAACTTGGTGGGGTCCGCGCAGGCGTCGAACGCACCGTGGTCGGCCACCACGTTGACGCGCAAGCCCAAGATTTTTCCATCGGCCGTTGCGGCCAGCTCGCCGTCCATGTGGTAGTCACGGGCGAAGGCGGTCGTTGAGATGTTCTCGATGCGATCCTCGACCCATTTGACGGGGCGACCCAAGACAATGGAAGCCACAATGGCGCAGACATAGCCTGGGTAGATGCCGACCTTGTTGCCGAAGCCGCCGCCGATGTCTGGGCTGACGATGCGCACCTTGGACTCAGGGATGCCCGACAGCATAGAGACAACCGTGCGCACCACGTGGGGCGCTTGGCTGGTCAAAAAGGTGGTGAGCTCACCGCGCACGGGATCGAAACTGGCGACGCAACCGCAGGTTTCGAGCGGGCAGGGGTGGACCCTGGGGTAGTACATGTGCTGAGACACCTTGATGGGTGCGGCGTCAAACGCGGCGTCCGCTGCAGCTTTGTCACCCGCGTCCCAAGTGAAGATGTGGTTGTGGTGTTCGCGGGCACCGTGGGCACCTTCGGTTTTGCCAGCCAAGTCCTCACGCAACACTGGCGCATCGGGCGCCAAGGCGGCATAGGGATCCATCACGACAGGCAGTTCTTCGTACTCCACTTCGACGGCTTCGACGGCGTCGGCTGCGATGTAGCGGTCGTCAGCGATCACGATCGCGACTTCTTGCATTTGAAAGTGGACCTTCTCGTCTGCCAAGACCGCTGCCACGTCGCCAGCCAGTGTCGGCATCCAGTGCAGCTTGAGGGGCTTGAGGTCATCAGCGGTCAATACCGCGTGTACGCCAGGCATAGCCAAAGCGGCTTCTTTGTTGATGGACTTGATGCGGCCGTGGGCAATCGGCGAGCGCACGATGTCCATGTGCAGCATCCCTGCCATCTTGATGTCATCGACGTAGTTGCCCTTGCCTTGGATGAAACGGGCGTCTTCTTTGCGCAAGCGCGACTGGCCCATGCCGGCCAGTGCGAGTTCGCGTGCTTCTTTGCTGTCTGCGGGTGCATTCATGTTGGTGTCTCCGGTTGATGCGTCGCTTATGCGGCGGCGGTTTCAGCTTGTTGCAGCTTCTTGGCCGCGGATTTCACAGCTTTGACGATGTTCATGTAGCCCGTGCAACGGCAGAGGTTGCCGCTCATGCCCATGCGGATTTCTTCGTCCGTTGGGTTGGGGTTGTCTTGCAAGAAGCGGTAGGCGCGCATCAGCATGCCGGGCGTGCAAAAGCCGCACTGCAAGCCGTGCTCTTCGTAGAAGGCTTGTTGCACCGCGTGCAAGGCACCGCCTTGGGCCAAGCCCTCGACGGTCTTGACGCTGGAGCCGTCGCACTGCACGGCCAAGTGGGTACAAGACTTGACCGACTGGCCGTCAATGTCGACCGTGCAGGCACCGCAATGGCTGGTTTCACAGCCGATGTGGGCGCCGGTCAGGTTGAGGTCTTCGCGCAAGAAATGAATCAACAGGGTGCGGGGCTCGACAGCGC
>JBEAPX010000081.1:0-3019 GCA_041164205.1 Pseudomonadota bacterium | reverse complement strand
ACGGTATGGCCACGGTCGGTGAGCCACGCGGCCGCAGCGACGGGAAAGACCTCATCTAGAGGCACACGAGGTATCAGCCCGCGCCACTGCCGCTGATCACTGAAAACGGTGTCGGCCAGCGCATTCAAAAACAGTTGACCTGAGGCCTGTGCAGGTGGCAGGTTCAGTGCGCTCACACACAAGGGCTCAATCCATTCGCGCATCAATCGCACAGGCAAACTCACACACAGGTCTGACACCGACGATTCCGGCGCACACCGCAATTGCCGCCGTTGCCAGTGCATTCCCCAACGCAATAGGGCCAGACGCTCACGCCAAGTCCATCCCTTGGCTTTGACGATGCTGCTGGCCATCAGCCACTGAGAAGGCCATAGACTCAAATGGCTGGGCAGTGCCAAGCCATGGCCATTGGGTAGACGCAAATCCAGGCCCATATCCAGCAAGACATCTGCTGGCACGACACCGACCTTTTGCATCAAGTGCAGTGTCTCGCTGTAGGCGCTCATCAACAGGTGCTGGCCATTGTCCAAATGCAAGTCTTGATCGCGGTAACGAAGCATCGGCAGCGCGCGCGCGCGACCGCCCAGCTGGCGACTGGCCTCGATCAGTGTGACGCGATGTCCTGCCTCAGCGGCCAGCACGGCCGCACTGACGCCGGCCCATCCAGCGCCAATGATCAGCACATGGCAGGGATCGGTAGGGCTTAGCGCACGGCGCCCAAGGCTTGGGTTTTCCACGCCAGCCATAACTTTCTCAATGGGGTCAGTGCGATGCGTTGGTGCAGCACTTGGTAGTTCGAATGTTCGATCTCACGCAGCAGGTGGCGGTAAATGTGAGCCATCATGAGGCCAGGCTTTTGTGCCCGTTGATCCGCTGCAGGAAGCAGCGATAGCGCGGATTCGTACAACGCGTGGGCGCGCTTGGCTTGATCTGCCAACAGCGCACGAAAACGATCTGAGTCTTGGCGATTCAATATTTCTTGCGCGGTGACTTGGTGGGCTTGCAGCGCCGACATAGGGATGTAAATCCGCCCCCGCATCGCATCCTCTCCTACATCTCTGATGATGTTGGTGAGTTGCAAAGCTTGCCCTAAGGCGTGGGCATACTGGGTGGTTTGGGGGTCTGTTTGACCAAAAATCTTTGCTGCCACTTCACCCACGACGCCTGCAACCAGGTGGCAGTAGCGCGTCAAAGCTTGCTCGTCGAGGTAGCGGGTTTGCATCAAATCCATGCGGCACCCCTCAATGATTTGCATCAACGATGTGGGGTCTAGACCATAGACCGCCATGTGGGGCTGCAATGCACGGGTGACTGGGTGAGTGGCTTGACCAGTCGCGAGGTGGTTGACCTCTTGCTCCCACCAAGCCAATTTGGAATGCGCGACCTGAGGATCGGAGATTTCGTCCACCACGTCATCGACTTCACGACAGAACGCATAAAACGCCGTGATTGCCGCACGCTTGGGTTTCGGCAAAAACAAAAAAGCGTAGTAAAAGCTGCTGCCAGAGGCTGCAGCTTTGTCTTGAACGTAGGTCTCAGGCGTCATGGATGAGGCTTAAGCGGGTTGGCGCCGCGACTTGCTTCGCATGAAAGCAATGTACAGCAGGGGAACCACAAACAAAGTCAGCACTGTGGAGAACGCAAGGCCCCACACGATGCTGGCTGCCACGGGGCCCCACAGCAAGCTCTTGCCTCCCAAGCCAAATGCGAGTGAACCCAGACCGCCAATCGTGGTGGTGGTGGTGATCAAAATCGGGATCACTCGGCGACGCGAGGCGTGCATGATTGCGTTCATCAGCGCCATGCCTGCTTTTAAGCGGGTGTTTGCCGCATCGATCAGCACGATGGCCGAGTTCACGGCAATGCCAGTCAGGGCGATCACGCCGTAAAGGGTGTAGAGGGACAGCGGGTTGCCCGATGCGGCGAGCCCAAACGCCACGCCTGTGAACGCCAAGGGCACGGTGACAAGAATCATCAGCGGCTGCCAATAGCTACTGAATTGGGCGGCCAGAATCAAGTAAATCAGCCCAAGGCCCAGTAGGAACAGCACCTTCATGGCATCCAAGCTTTCTTGGATGTCTTCGAGCTCGCCAGAGAAGTCCAACGACACATTGGGGTGCTCACTGGCAACTTGGCTCCAAGCCGTTTTGATTTGATCGTTGGCAGCGCCCGTGTCAGTCTTGGCCTTGTCTAAGTTGGCAGACACGGTGATCGTGCGTTTCAAGTTGTAGTGCCTGATGGCTGCACGCGTCGGTTCCGCGCGCGGCTCGACCAATTGACCCAAACGCATGGTCACACCAGAAGGCAACGCCACCTCGCTCTCCAAGAGCGCTTGAGTGCTTGGGGCGGACACCTGGTTGTTGCGGCCAAGGACCCTCAGCTCAAGCTTGTCACCCGCTTCACGCGTGAAGGCAATCACTTCGCCGTCGACTTGTAGGCGAATCAACCGAGCCACCGAGGCGGCGTTGAGTCCTGCGTCCTTCATCACTTGCGCCTTGGGCACCAAGATCATTTGCGGGCGTCCCAGCAAGTTGTCATCTTGGACATCCAAGGTGCCAGGAACCGCTGAAACAATGCGAATCAAGGCTTCGCTGGCGCGCTCTAGATCCTCAAAGCGCTCGCCCCGAATTTTGATGTTGATGGCTTTGCCCGCGGGTGGTCCACCTGACAAGACCGTGAAGCTTTTGACACCAGGGCCCGGTAGGTTCTCGATGTCCTTGCGCATGGACTCCACGACATCTACCACTTCCCGGCTCTTGTCGCTGCGTGGGTTGAGCGAAACCAAGATTTGGCCGTAACTGTCGCCATACAAGGGCTCGGTGTCCGTGAACTTCAAACCTGCGCGGCTGACCACTGACCTGGCTTCGGCCTCTGGTCCTACGCCTTGCAGGCGCTTGAGAACTTCTTTTTCGACGGCTTGTGTCGCTCGCAATGTGTCATCCAAAGACGCGCTGCTCGGCATATCTACGTTGACGTAGATCACACGAATGGGGTCAAAAGCAAAGAACTGCACGCGCAC
>JBEAPX010000080.1:0-4723 GCA_041164205.1 Pseudomonadota bacterium | reverse complement strand
CGTGTCAGCTCCCTACCAAGTCGATGGACGTGTGGTGGGGCGTCTCGGGGTGATTGGGCCGCAGCGCATGGCCTACGAGCGCATGATTCAAATTGTTAGCGTCACTTCCAAGATGCTGGGGACAGCGCTGAGCCATCACCGCTGAAGTCATGGCCGACTTGGCTTGGCTTGCCCGTTACAATCTCGGGCTGGCGGGCCGTTAGCTCAGTTGGTTAGAGCAGAGGACTCATAATCCTTTGGTCCACGGTTCAAGTCCGTGACGGCCTACCAATTCAATCGAATCATTGACGCCAAGCGCAATGGCGCAATGGTCACGGGATGTGAGCCCGTGCGTGATCCGTTCACGGGTGGGATGGGCCAAGGCTGAGGAATTAGGCCGCCTTCAAGGGCTGAGGTGGCATTCCTATCCCGTACAGCTGCCGCAACTGAACGCATTTGGGGTTAAGGCTGCCGTCTTCCATGTAGGCCGCGTACTCTCGGCAAGGGGAGGGGCGGTTGTCGTAGATCCCGCAGCGATTGTTTTCTTGTAACGCGACGCATCTGCCTTTGCCACCGTCATGGCCTTTTTCCGTGCCGTTCATGCACACCAGAAAAGGGGTGACTGGTTGCGTGAGCGCCTCGGGTACTTTGCCGCCTGGGTAGGTGTCCAGTTCGCCTTGATAGAAAGACACACGAAAGTGGCGGCAGCACGCACCGCAGTCGTTGCAGATGCTGAACTCCGGCATGTCGTAAAACACACGGTCGTCTTCTGTTTTGATGGCGATTTGCAGGGGGATTGGCTTCACTTGGTGGCTCATGCAGGGACCGGTAAGGTCGCGATTATCTGCAAAAGCCCGGGGTTCACATAGTGATTTTTTCGAGGGGTGCGAATGGGTCAAAAACTGTCAAAAAAAAGCAACTAGCCCCAGCCACTTCAGGGTCATTCGGAGCCCTTTGACTGGGGCAGGTCAACCCATTCTTCGGCGCTGTTGAGTAGCTTCGCGTAAGGGCCTTGCTGGGCTTCGAGCTCGGCGTGTGTTCCCATTTCGAGTACCTTGCCGTGCCCCATCACGACGATGAGGTCCGCGTCTTGCACGGTGGATAAGCGGTGCGCCACCACCAATACCGTGCGGTCTTTGCGCAGCCGAGCAATGGCCACTTTCACCGCTTGCTCGGACACGTTGTCTAGTGCACTCGTTGCCTCGTCGAGCAACAGGATGGGGGCATCTTTTAAAAACGCTCGGGCCAGTGCGATCCGCTGCCGTTGTCCGCCAGACAGGTTGGAGCCATTCACGCCAACAGGTGTGTCAAGCCCACGGGGCAGTTGCATGATGAAGTCCCACGCATTGGCAGCGCGAGCAGCCTCCTCGATTTGGCTTCGCGTGGCATTGGGCTGGCCGTAAGCAATGTTGGCAGCCAGAGTGTCGTCGAACAACACCACTTGCTGTCCTACCCATGCGATTTGTTGTCGCAACTGCTCGAGCCCAAGCGTCTTGATGTCACAGCCATCGATCTCAATATGGCCTTGGGGCGCATCAAAAAACCGTGGAATCAAATTCACCAATGTGGTCTTACCGCTTCCCGAGGCACCCACTAGGGCCACCGTTTGTCCCTTTTTGATCTCCAGGTTGACATCGTTGATCGCCCAATCGGTTTGGCCGGGATAGCGGAAATGCAGCTGGGTCAGGCGGATGTTGCCTTGGACACGTGGCCAAGTCTGAGGTGCTTCTTGGTGAGGCTCGGCCAGGGTATCCAACAATTCATAAAGGCTTTGTGCACCCGCCAGTCCCTTTTGAATCACAGGATTGATGTTGGTGAGCCGACGAATTGGCTCAAACACCATGGCCATTGCCGCGACGAATGACACAAACGCGCCTGGGGACAGCTGGTCCTGAGAGGACAGCGTTGTTGCCGCCCATATCACCCCTGATACCGCCGCTGCCGCTAGCACTTGAACGAGCGGGACGTTCAGGGCTGCCACTTTGACGGTGGCCATGGTCTGGGCTCGCAATTGATTAGAGACCGACTCGAACCGCTCGCTCTCTTTGGCATAGGTGTTGAACAGTTTGATCTCTCTCACCCCGCCCAAGGCCTCTTCGATGTGCCCGGTCAGGTCAGCCGTGGTTTGTTGGATGGCGTGGTTACCTCCACGAAGCTTTTGGCTGGCGACTTTGATGATCCACGCCACGACGGGCGCGATTGCGAAGATCAAGAGTGTCAGTGACCAAGAGATCCATAGCAAATAAGCCAACAGACCCAAGATGACGAGGGTGTCCCGGACGACAATGATCCAAGCGTTTGACAGAGCGGCGCCCACTTGTGGGATGTCATACAGCAGCCTTGACAAAAGCCGACCCTGAGTCTGAGCCAAATGCACGCCCAGAGGCAGCTTCATTTGGTGCTCGAATACCTGGAGACGGAGGTCATGAATGGCCTTGTTAGCGACCCATTGGCTGCTGACATTTGCCAGGTACTCGGCAATGCCCTTGGCCAAGAAAGCGACCAATAAAAACAGGGGGACTTGCCACATGGAGTCTGCGTCTTTGGCGATCAAGCTTTGATCGACCAAGGGCTTGAGCAATGCGGGCAAAACAGGCTCTAGCGCCGCAGCCGCGACCATTGCGGTCAAGGACAACCCCATCACACCCCGATAAGGCTTCACGGCCTGAAAAAGCCGGCGAGTCAGGGTGAGGCTATTGCTCATTCTCGATGCATGATGTTGTCGACCAAGACGTTGGCCCAACCTTCGGTATGGAAGGTCGACTCCAGCTGTTCGTGATCGTATTCCTGACGCAGCCAGTCCATCAAAGAAATCGGCTCACGGCGATTGCGCGCGATATAGGTGGCGATGAAAAAGTCGAGGATACCTGTCTTGGCCTGTTTGAAGTGGCCGTATTGCCACCCAAGCTCTTGAATGGCTTGCTCGGCAGGGTGCCCTAGGTGGAGGATTCGGTAGAGCGCAGCACCAACGCCAGCCCGATCAGCTCCCGCCTTGCAGTGCATCAGTGCGGGATACCGCAAATTTTCAAAAACGGCGGCCAGCCGCTCGACTTCTTCAACCCTCGGAGCCCTTCTGGAGTAAATCGGTGCATCGATCAAATCAATGCCCAATTGCTGACAAATCTCTTTTTCAAGAGGGTACGACCCATACGGGTTGGGACCTCGCAAGTTGACAATGCTTTGGATGCCATATTGCCGTTGGTATTTGGCAATCTGCTTGGGACTGGGTTGGCTGCATCGATACATCCCACCACCCAGTGCATGAAAGTTGTTGTAAAGGACTCGGATGAATCCATGGTCGACCCAATGCATATTCAGCCACGCAACCATGCGCTGAAACGGTGTGTCTAGGGGGGCGTTGGGGGACATGGGCAACAGATCGAAAACCCCGAGTTTATCGGACTTGGGGGAAGTTGCCGAACCGATGGGTGACCTGGCGCAAGCTGGGTCATTACAATGGGTGCCACTCTCTATTCACTGCGACCACTGAAAGGTTCCTGACCGTGCGACAAACCAAAAAAGAGTCCGCTTCGGCTGCGTCCGGTGAGCGGCTGATCAAGAAGTACCCCAACCGGCGTCTGTACGACACCACCACTTCGTCGTACATCACGCTGACAGAAATCAAGGCCCTGGTCCTTCAAGCGCAGCCTTTCGTGGTGCGCGATGCGAAATCTGACGAGGATTTGACGCGCAGCATTTTGTTGCAAATCATCCTGGAGGAGGAAACGGGAGGCGTCCCACTGTTTTCAGAGCAAATGCTGGCGCACTTCATTCGCGCCTATGGGCATTCAATGCAGGGCTTTTTGGGGACTTATCTCGAAAAAAATATGCAGGTATTCACTGAGATGCAGCAGCGGATGCAGGAGCAATCAGGGCAATGGTCTCCTGAAGCCTGGCAGCAGATGATGGCATCCGGCGCGCCAGGACTACAGCACATGATGGGGACTTACATGGAGCAATCACGGGCTGCCATGCAAAAGCTTCAAGAAGGTATGCAAGCCCAAAGCGACCAAATGCTCGCGGCCATGGGACTCAAAGGCCGCTGAGCGGCAGGAATGATTCATGTCTATTTCACACCAGGCGCCCAAGATTGGGTTTGCGTCTTTGGGTTGTCCCAAAGCGCTGACAGACTCCGAACTGATTTTGACTCAGCTGAGCGCTGAGGGTTATCAGACCAGCAAGACATTTGCAGGCGCTGACTTGGTCATCGTCAACACGTGTGGGTTCATTGATGACGCCGTCAAAGAAAGCCTAGATACCATCGCAGAGGCACTCAACGAGAATGGCAAAGTGATTGTCACGGGCTGCCTCGGCGCGAAGGCGGACGATCACGGGGGCAATCTGGTGCACTCCATTCACCCCAGTGTGTTGGCCGTGACGGGCCCCCACGCGACCCAAGAGGTGATGGATGCGGTGCATACCCATCTACCCAAGCCTCATGACCCGTTTGTCGACTTGGTCCCCGCCCAAGGGGTGAAGCTCACGCCGAAACACTTTGCGTATTTGAAAATCAGCGAGGGATGCAACCACCGCTGCACGTTTTGCATCATCCCGTCCATGCGAGGCGACTTGGTCAGCCGCAATGTGGGGGACGTTTTGGGGGAGGCCAAGCGTTTGTTGGATGCAGGGGTGAAAGAGATTTTGGTGGTTAGCCAGGACACCTCGGCTTATGGCGTCGATGTCAAATACCGCACCGGCTTTTGGGACGGACGCCCTGTCAAGACGCGGATGCTGGATTTGGTGC